>NZ_BAAADB010000003.1:196199-533525 GCF_039522025.1 Deinococcus depolymerans
CCACCCCCGCCCTCTGCCGCGCCCCCGGTATGCGGGGCCGCGCCGCGGGTCGTCTCTGCCCGGCCCGGCACCCCCTGTGCTCCTGCTCTGCGGAGCAGCTCTCCAAGTCGCTTCGCTCGGATTGAGCGGGTTTGATCAACCGTTCAATCCGGGTCCGGATCATCAATGGTGCGGACACCTTTCAAGCGCCAGAGGGGATAAGCATGGAACACGTCCTCTGTAACGCCATTCCTGCTCACCCCCTCCCGGCCTCCCCCCTCAGGCGGGAGGGGGAAACACGGCGTGTTCATGGCCGGTCTGCCCTGAAGGTATGAACCTGTCCGCACCATTGATGATCCGGACTGCCGTCTGGTTCGCCGACCATCCGGAACTTCACCGGATGGCCAGCGCCACGTCCGGAGGGGCGTTTCTCTCCTTCTCTGCGGAGCAGCTCTCCGGGTCCGCATGATACGGATTCCGTTTGTTTCGCCAACAATCCGGAACTTCACCGGGTTGCCAACTCCACGTCCGGAACCCGCCCAGCTCCCACTCTGCAGGGCAGCTCTCCGAGTCGCATCCGCTCGGATTGAATGGGCTGCAAAGACCATTCAATCGGAGTCCGTATGAGAGGGTCTTGAAGGGATCCTCATTTGTCCCGGCCGTTGCGGCGGGCGATCTGGTACGCTGCGGCGTTGTGATCGCCCATGTGATCAATCCAGGAACCAGTGGGATCAAGCTCGCCTGCGCGAGCATCGAACCCAGCGAGAATCCGGCGCTGCCCGGACAGCTGCGTCTGACCCTCACGCGCGCCGAACTGCCCCTCACGGCCCCCCCCACGGCCGATCAGGTTCCGGAACTCACCCGCGCCGTCCTGGCCCTGACCGCCGACTGGCCCGCCCCGGACGCCATCGTGGGCCGCGGCGGCCTGATCGGGCAGGTCGCGACCGGCACGTACCGCGTCACGCCGGAACTCTCCGCCTACGCCGTCAGCGGCAGCGGCGCCAGTTACCCCCCCAACCTGGGCGGCCCGCTCGCCCTCGCGACCGCCCAGGTGCGCGGCGTGTCTGCCTTCATCGTGGACCCGCAGAGTGCCGACGAACTGCTGCCGGAAGCGCGCCTGACCGGCGTTCAGGGTGTGCGCCGCACCGCCGAATTCCACGCCCTGAACGCCCGCGCCGTCGCCCGTCGCGCCGCCCACGAGGTCGGCAAGCGCTTCCAGGACGCCCGCGTGGTGGTCGCGCACCTCGGCGCGACCACCAGCGTCACCGCCTTCGACCGCGGCCGCGCCGCCGACACGACCGGCACCGGCCCGGACGGCGGCCCGCTGGGCGCCATGCAGAGCGGCCCCCTGCCCACCCGCGCCCTGCTGGCACTGGCCCGCGAGCTCGGCGAGGCCGGGACCCTCACGCGCCTGAGCAGCGAGGGGGGCTTTCTCGCCCTGACCGGCAGCCGCGACCTGCGTGACCTGGAGCAGCGGCTCCCCAGCGACCCGGACGTGCAGGCCGTCGCCGCCGCATTCGTGCATCAGGTCTGCAAGGCGCTCGGCGAGCAGACCGGGGCGCTCAGCGGCCGCCCGGACGCACTGGTCATCACGGGCGGCATTGCCCGCTGGGATGAACTGGTCGACCGGATCGAGCGGCGCGTCGCGTGGATCGCGCCGGTCCTGGTCATTCCGGGCGAACTGGAACTCGAGGCGCTGGCCGAGGGGGCCGGCCGCGTCCTGCTGGGGCTGGAACAGGCCCGCGAGTGGCACCCGCCGCTGTCTGGCGGCCGCTGACATGCCGCGCCGCCGCCCGCCCCGCGCCGCGCCGGAACCCATCCGCGCCACGAGCATGTGGCGGGTGGATCAGGTCTTCCTGGCGCGCCGCGGCCTGCGCGTCGAGGTGACCTGCTCGATGGTGAATGACCAGGGGGGCTTGCGGAACCTCAGTGTCACCGCGCCCACCGAGGACCCCCATGCCGCCGTCCGGCACGCCGCGCGGTTCATTGCCGGCCGTGGCAACGTCAGCAGCGCCCGGCAGGCCCGCGTCCGCTGGACCCGCGAGCAGGCCACCACCGAACAGGACGCCCTGATCCGCGACCGCGCCCTGGAAGACGAATTCCTCGACGAGTTCGAGGAGACGCTCGCCGCCGTCCGTGACCAGCAACGCTGAGAGGAAGTGGGCGGCAGGCCGCGGCGCGTGGGTGGCTGCGGGTGGTCACGCCCCGCCCCCTGACCGTCCCCCGCTCCCCGTCACCGTTGGCGTCCGGTCTGCCTGCTACACTCCCCCCCGATGAGTGTTTCTGCCGATTCCGGGCCTTCCGCTCCCCTGCGTTCCGGTCCTGTCCGCGTGCTGGGCATCGACACGTCCTGCGACGATACCGGGGTGGGTGTCGTGGAACTCCTGCCGGACGGGCGCGTGCAGCTGCTGTCCAACCGGGTGTGGTCGCAGACGGTGCACGCCCGCTACGGGGGCGTCATGCCGGAACTGGCCAGCCGCGAACACGTCGAACGGATCGACGAGATCCTGCAGGACGCCCTGCAGGAGGCGGGCCTGACCGTCACGGACCTCGACGCGGTGGCCGCCACGTCCGGCCCCGGTCTGGTCGGGGCGCTGCTGGTGGGCCTGATGTACGGCAAGGGACTGGCGCAGGCGCTGAACGTGCCGTTCCACGCCGCGCATCACCTGGAGGGGCACATCTTCGCGGCGGCCAGCGAGGCCGAGCTGCGCGCCCCGTACCTGGCGCTGGTCGTCAGTGGCGGGCACACGCACCTGTTCGACGTGCCACGCGACGGGGAGTACCGGCTGGTCGGAGCCACCATGGACGACGCGGCCGGCGAGGCCTTCGACAAGATCGCGCGCCTGGCGGGCCTGGGCTATCCGGGCGGCCCGGCCATCAGTGAGGCGGCGATGCGTGGCGACCCCAACGCCGTGCCGTTCAAGGAACCGCTGCAGGGGCAGAAGGCCTTCGATTTCAGTTTCAGTGGCCTGAAGACGGCGGCGCTGCTCGCCCACCGGGGCGGCGCGCGTGCCGAGGATCTCGCCGCGAGCTTCCAGCGGGCGGCCGTGAGTTTCCTGGTGAAGACCACCGTCCGCGCCGCGCAGGCCAACGAGCGGCGAACCGTGGTCGTGTCCGGCGGGGTCGCCGCCAACGGGGCGCTGCGCGAGGCGTTCCGCGCGACCGGTCTGAACGTCGTGTTCCCGGGGAAGGGCCTGAACACCGACAACGGCGCCATGATTGCCCTGGCGGGCGCCGCTGCCATCCGCGCCGGACGCCCCGCGAGCGCCCTGAACGGCAGCGCGACCGCCTACGCGCCTCTGGCCAACGCCTAGGATCGGGACACACCGGCAGACGGCCGGGGGGGGCGGCCTGAGCAGGCCGCCCCCTCTGTTTTCCCGCTGCCTGCTTCCTGCCGTGCATACGGACTGCCGTGTGTGTCGTTCACAGATCGGAAGTGGCGCCGGATTGCCCTCTCCAGGCCCGCCTCCCCGGCGCTCTGCGGGTCCGTGTGGGGTGATACGGACTGCCGTTTGTTTCGTTCACAGATCGGAACACCGCCGATCTGTCAACTCCACGTCCGGAACCCGCCCAGGTCCTCCTCTGCGGGGCAGCTCTCCGGGTCGCATCCGCTCGGATGGAACGGCTCTGTCAGCCATTCAACCGGAGTCCGGATCAGGCGCTCCTGGCGGCGCGGGTCTCGCGGGCTTCCTGGGCAAGCTGGCGGCGCAGGATCTTCATGGCGGCGGTCTTGGGGAGTTCGGTGCGGAATTCGACGCTGCGGGGCACCTTGTAGGCGCTCAGCAGGCCCTTGCAGTGCGTGATGATGTCGGTTTCGCTGGCGGTCTGGCCGGGTTTCAGGGCGACGACCGCGTGGACGCTCTCGCCGCGGTAGGGGTCGGGCACGCCGACGGCGGCGGCCTCGAGGACGGCGGGGTGGCTCATCAGGGCTTCTTCGACCTCGCGGGGGTAGATGTTGTACCCGCCGGCGATGATCAGGTCCTTCTTGCGGTCCACGATGCGGAAGTAGCCGCGGTCGTCCATGGTGGCCATGTCGCCGGTCATGAGCCACACCTGACCGTCCTGCTGGCGCAGGGTCTTGGCGGTCTCGTCGTCGCGCTGCCAGTAGCCTTTCATGATCTGCGGCCCGGCGACCCACAGTTCGCCGACCTCGCCGGACGGGGTGGGTTGCCCGTCGTCGCTGACGATGATGGCGTCCACCCCGGGGACGGGCAGGCCGATGCTGCCTTCGAGCTGGTCGCCGAAGATGGGGTTGACGTGCGTGATGGGGCTGGCCTCGGTCAGGCCGTACCCCTCGACGAGGTTGGCGCCGCCGGTGATTTCCTTGAACCTGCGGGCGGTTTCGAGCAGCAGGGGGGCGCTGCCGCTGATGCAGGCGCGGATGCTGGTCAGGTCGTGCCGGGGGGTGTCCGGGTGGTTGTTGATGGCGTTGTACAGGGTGGGCACGGCGGGGAACAGCGTGGCGCGCGAGCGTTCGATCTGCGTGAGGACCATCTTCAGGTCGCGGGGGTTGGGGACCAGGACGATGTTCGCGCCGATCAGGATGCTGAGGTTCATGGCGACCGTCATGCCGTACACGTGGAAGAACGGAATGGCGGCCAGCGTGACTTCCTGGCCCTCGTGCAGGTCGCTCATCCAGCTGCGTGCCTGCTCGCAGTTCGAGACGAGGTTGGCGTGCGTGAGCATGGCGCCCTTGGGAACGCCGGTGGTGCCGCCGGTGTACTGCAGCAGGGCCACGTCGTCCGGCTGGAGGCTGACGGTGGGCGCGGCGGCAGGCTGCGAGGCCAGGACCTTGCGGTAGGGCAGGACGCGCTCGTCGTAGGGCACGTTGACCCAGCTGCCCTCGCGGCGGGCCTTGACGGGGTAGAGGAGGTTCTTGGGAAAGCTCAGGGCGTCCTGCACGCCGGTCACGAGAACGCGTTTGACCGGGACGCGCGTGCGGATTTCCTGGTAGCGGGGGTAGAAACTGTCGAGGATGATCAGGGTCTCGCTGCCGCTGTCCTGCAGCTGGTGTTCGAGTTCGCTGGCCGTGTACATGGGGCTGGTGTTCACGGCGATCGCGCCGGCCAGCAGCGTGCCGTAGAAGCTGGTCACGAACTGCGGGGTGTTGGGCAGCATGATGGACACGCGGTCGCCGGGGCGCACGCCCATGCGGCGCAGCGCGGCTGCGAAGCGCTGGGCGTCCTGCCACAGCTGGCGGTAGCTGGTGGTCGCGCCGATGAAGGTCAGGGCGGTGTGGTCCGGGTACTTGGCGGCGGCGCGTTCCAGCAGGGCGGGCAGGGTCAGGCCGCTGGGCGTGAAGGTGCGGGGCACGCCGCTTTCGTAGCTGCTCAGCCAGGGGCGGGGGTGGGTTGGGTGTGTCATGGCACTCCTGCGGGGGTGCCCCGGCCCAGCGGCAGGCCGGGTGGCGGGGATGGAGGGTGGAATCTGTTCCGCGCGGTCCGGTGGAACGTCTGGGGGGCGACCCCGGCGGGTCTGGAGCGGGACAGATGGGTACGAAGTTGAACTCAGTATAAGCAAAATTGGGGTGTCATCAATAGCTGACCCCGCCCGAACCGTAAGCAGCCTCACCCTGAATCGGGTCTTCACGCACGCGCAGAACACAGCCCAGCACACAGAATTCTTCCGTCAGACCGTCAGACTGCCGCCATGCCCCCCCAGACCCCCACCCCCACCGACCACCGCCGCTGGCTGCGACTCACCCTGGACCTCGCCCGCGAAGCGCAGCAGGCCGGCAGCGCGCCGGTCGGTGCCGTACTGGTCGACGCCAGCGGTCACGAGGTCGCACGCGGCCGCAACCGGGTGGGCGAGGCGCAGACCCCCGAACACGTCGGAAAGGCCAGCGTCGCCCACGCCGAGATGGACCTGTACTTCAGCGCCGGCAGCCTCGACAACCCGGAAACCCTGACGCTGTACACCAGCCTGGAACCCTGCCTGATGTGCGGCGGTGCCAGCGCCCTGCTCGGCGTGGGCCGCGTCGTGTGGGTCACGGACGACCCCTGGGGCGGCTCCGGACGCCTGATCCGCTGGAGCGACCACCCCGCCATGCAGGACACCGAGGTGATCCCCACCCCCGACCCGGAACTGGAACGTGAGGGCGCGCGCCTGTTCGCCCCGGAAGCCCGGCGGGCCTTCCCCGACGAGGGCTGGCAGCTGTGGCGGCAACGCTACCCCCGCGAGACCGAAGGCCTGTAACGCGCGCCACCCCCCGTGTTCCCCGCGCGGTTCCACCCGCCGCCGCACGCCGCTTCACGGTCGCCCCGTCCCGCATGGGCTAGCCTGCCCGCATGCGCTACCGCACCTTCACCGAGGCCGACTACCCGGCCATGCAGGCCCTCGACCTGCGCCTGCAACGCCAACGCGACCCGGCCTTCGACACCCTCCCGGAACGGGAACGCGACGGCCGCCTCCACACCAGCCTCCCGGCCCTGAAGTTCTACGAGCGCAGCGAACACTCCTTCGCCGCCGAGGAGGGCGACACCCTGATGGGGTTCATCCTCGCGCAGTCCGTGTGGCAGGGCGACCGTCCCCTGGTCCTGGTGCGGACCGTCAGCGTCGCCCCCGACGCCCCGGACGGCACGCACACCGGCCTGCTGCACGCCGCCGTGAAAAGCGCGTACGACACCGCCGTGTACGAACTGCACTTCACGCTGACACCCGAACTGCACGCCGCCGCGCTCAGCGAGAGCGCCGTCGTGACCGGGCAGAGCGCCGTGTGTCACCTCGGCACCCGCGCCGATACCGCGCCCGGCATCCGCCTGCGCACCGGCAGCCAGGAGGCATAATGACCGTCATGACCAACACCGCCACCCGCGTGCTGCTGGGCGTGCGCGGCATGACCCGCGACGCCGGGACCGCCGTCGCTGCCGCCCTGACTGCCCTGCCCGGCGTGATACGCGCCACGCCCGACGACGGCCAGATCGAAGTGCACTACGACCCCTCACAACTGACCGTCATGGACCTCGTGCGCGCCGTGCGCCGTCAGGGTTTCCTGGCCGGCATGCTCTGAGCGTGGCGCTCGGCTATGTGGGCGTCCTGACCATCCGGGTCGAGATGCCCTGGGTCGCCAGCCTCAAGGAGAAACGCGCCCTGGTGCGGCCCGTCGTGGAGCGCCTCAAGGCCCGCTACCCGTTGACCGTCGCCCGCCTGGACGGCCTGGACGCCCACGACTGGGAAGTGATCGGCGTGGCGACCATCAGCAACGACTACGGCTGGGTCGAGGAGACGCTGCGCATGGCCGCCGACTACATTGCCCGGGAAGGGCCGTACCGCGTCGCGAGCGAACACACCGAGATCACGTCCCTCGGACCCGACGGACCGGAGGACGTGGACTGATAAGGACTCCGATTGAATGGCTTACAAAGCCCGTTCAATCCGAGCGAAGCGAGTGGGAGCAACACGCCCCTCCGGACGTGGCGTTGACAGATCGGTGGTGTTCCGATCTGTGAACGAAACAAACGGCAGTCCGTATGGCCGTCCCGGCCGGGGAAGGCCACGCGCGGCCCGCCCCCGGCTGACCCTGCACGCCGCGCCCCGGCCGATCCCGGGACCGCGGCGTGGGTCAGGGTGCCGAGGGGGTCAGGGTGCCGAGGGGGTCAGGGTGCGGTGGGGGTCTTGAGCGCGCCGAACCCGGCGGGAGGGGTCAGCAGACGCCAGTTCAGGACGTTCTCGCCGCTGAACTCCGCGACCGTCCCGGCGCTGCAGTCGTACTTCACGTTCGCCTTGCGCATGATGGGCCACACGACGGCGGCCGCGCGGCCCGCCACGTCCCGCCGTTCGACCGGACCGATCATGCGGGAATCCTCGGAGCCGTTCTGCGTGCGGTTGTCGCCCATCACGTAGTAGCTGCCGGCCGGCACCGTGAACTCCTTCTGGTCCGACACGACGCCGTAGTTCACGGACGCGGTGGCGTAGTTCGCCAGGTCGCTCTGCGTGTCCCAGCAGCCCTGCTCCTTCCAGTAGGAGGTCGTCCAGCTGGCATCCAGCGGCGTGCCGTTCACGGTCACCTCGCCGCCCGTGATGCTGATGCGGTCGCCGGGCAGGCCGATCAGGCGCTTGATCAGGAAGGGCCGGTAGGTCCACAGTCCGAACGCGCTCTTGTTCAGGTTGGCGATCTGGGTGCTGGCCTCACGGGACGGCTTGAAGATCAGGATGTCCCCGCGCTTGAATTCCCCCACCCCGGCCTTGTGCAGCCACGTCTCGTACTTCGGCACGAACACGCGCTCGCCGTTGCGCAGGTTCGGCATCATGCTCACGCCGTCCACGCCGACCAGCGTCGCAACGAACTGCGTGATGACCACCGCGAACACGATCGGTTCGAGCAGCTCCTTCCACAGCTTCTGGAGGGCGGTCGGTGCAGGTCTGTCAGGTCTGGTCATGCACCGGGCAGAATACCGGATGGGACCGGGCCGCATGTCTCCGGGCGGGTGCTGCCCGTCGGGTGACGGATCATACGGATTCCATTTGTTTCGTTGACAACCCGGAACGGCACCGGGTCGTCAACTCCACGTCCGGAATCCGCCCAGCTCTTCCTCTGCGGGGCAGCTCTCCGAGTCGCATCCGCTCGGATTGGATGGCTTGCAGGGCCGTTCAATCGGAGTCCGTCTCAGCCCAGCAGGGCGCGGATGCGGGGCAGTTCACTCAGGGCCGCGTCGCGTCCGGCCTGGGTGGCCTGCGCGGCGCGGTTGAAGTTCATCAGGTCGATGTCGCCCAGCTGGGGGCGCAGCAGCACGTCCGGGCGGTACAGGCTGATGCGGGCGTCGGTCAGTTGCGCCTGCATGATCTCCACCGAGCGGCGCAGCGCCCGCAGCGGCCCCAGGTTCGCCTCGCGTTTCCAGAGCAGCACGCGCCGCTCATGCAGTTCCAGCGGGTCGGGGGCGGTCACGTCCACGGCCAGCACGCGCCGCGCCCCCAGGAACAGCGCGGCGTCCACCGGCACCTGGTTCAGGATGCCGCCGTCCGAGAGCAGCATGTCGTCCATGGGAACGGGTTCCAGCGCGCCCGGGTACGCGGTCGTGGCGCGCAGGGCGCTGTGCAGGTCCCCGCGCGTGAGGTACACCGCGCGGCCCGAGAGCATGTCGGTCGCGGTGATCGCCAGCGGCCGGCGCAGCTCCTCGAAGGTGGGCGGCAGGTGATGGGTCAGCCACGCACTCAGGCTGGACGTGCGGATCAGGCCGGGGCCAGGGCGCAGGTCCAGCAGCCGCCGCCAGGAGACGGACCGCGAGATCCGTTCCAGTTCATCGCCGCTGTACCCGGCGGCGATGAAAGCGCCCACCAGCCCGCCCATGCTGGTGCCGGCCACCACGTCCGGCAGGACGCCGCGTTCCTCGAGTACCTGCCAGACGCCCACGTGCGCCAGTCCGCGTGCGCCGCCTCCGCCCAGGACCAGGCCGTACCCGCTCATGCGGGGCCCTGCGGGAAGCGGGAGGCGGGCGCGGGCAGGGCAGGCGTCATGCTGCTGATTCTACGGGGAGCCGCCCGGATATTGAACCCGGTTCAGTTTGAGGTGATTCCGGGCCTTCCGACGACACTTTCAGCTGGTCCCGTTCCCCGCCGTCCCCCGCGCACCCCGGCAGGTCTACCCGCCCCGCGCGCCGCTGGGGTAGCTTGTACGGGATGCCTCTCGCAGGACAGATCGTGGGCGACGGAGTGAGACTCATCCGTCCCGTCGGCCGCGGCTCTCACAGTCTGGTGTACTTCGCCGTGGCGCGCGACGGTCAGCCCTGCGCCGTGAAGATCTTCCCCGCGCACCTCAGCGGGTACGCGGACCGCGAGTACCAGCACGCGCATGACCTTCACCACCCCCGGCTGGTGCGGGTGCTGCACCGCGCCGTCGTGGACGAACAACCCGCGCTGGTGGGCACCCTGGCGCGCGGAGAGGTGATGTTCCAGCGCTTCGCGCAGCGGCCCGCCGCGCAGCGGGACCGGCGGGCCTTCCTGCTGACCATCGTCCACCTGCTCGACGCCCTCACCTACCTGCACGGGCGCGGCCTGGTCCACCGCGACATCAAACCCGAGAACATCATGGTCGACGAGGACGGCAGCGCCAAACTGGTGGACTTCGACCTGTCCGGCCCGGCCTTCGAGACCTTCGACACCCCGGTCCGCATGGGCACCGCCGCCTTCCAGAGCCCGGAAGCGGCCCGTGGCGAACCGCTCGGACCGGAAAGTGACCTGTACGGGGTGGGCGTCCTGATCGGCTGGGGCATTCACGGCCGCCTGCCGGAATCCGACGAACCCTACCCGCTGAGTGCCGACCCGCTGGGATCCCTGCACGCCACCCTGACCCGCACGCACCGGGCAGAACGCCCGAACGACGCCGGAAGGGTCCGCCGGGAACTGCTGAGGCTCGCGCAACTGCCCTACTGATCCGGACTCCGACTGTCTGGCCCCGGGTTGCCAGCGCCACGCCCGACCGTCCTCCGGGCTCCCGCTCTGCGGCGCCGCTCTCCGGGTCCGTATGATCCGGATTCCGTTTGTTTAGCCGACCATCCGGAAGTTCACCGGATTGCCAGCTCCACGTCCGGAGGGGCGTTTCTCTCCTGCTCTGCGGAGCAGCTCTCCGGGTCGCATCCGCTCGGACCCAGCGGGCTTAGCAGCCCATTCAATCGGAGTCCGTATGAGACGGACCCCGATCCGGGCGTGAATCCGCCTCCCGCCCCGGGTGACCCGGTGCTGCCAGCGGTTCGACCGGAAACCGGATGACCGCCGCCCCGCCGGGAGCGCAGGCGGCGGCCAGACCCATCAGCGCAGGATGCGGGCCTCGTCCGGGCGCAGGGGTGCGCCGCTCGCGGGGTGGTCGCCGTGACTGCTCAGGAGCGTCTCGCCGGCCGCCAGCGCGCCGAGGTCGTGGGTCTGCGCGCCAAAGTTCAGCAGGACGGTCAGGGTCTCGCCGTGACCTTCGCGTACGAAGGCGAACACGCCGTCCGGGGCGTCCACGCTGCGGTACGAACCGCCGATCAGCGCGGGGTGCTCCTGGCGCAGACGGGTCAGGGCGCGGAAGTAGTTCAGGTCGCTGCGCGGGTCGTTCTCCTGCGCGGCGACGTTCAGGGTGGCGAAGTCGTCCGCGAGGGGCAGCCACGGCGTCGTGCCGGGCGCACTGAAGCCCGCATTCACGGAAGCGTCCCACTGCATGGGCGTGCGTTCCGGGTCGCGGCCCGCCTCGGGACTGTCGGGCTGCTGAAGCGCGGCCGGGTCCACGATGCGGTCAGCGGGGATGGGCACGTCGCGCATGCCGATCTCGTCGCCGTAGTACACGGTGGGCGTGCCGCGCAGCGTCAGCAGCAGGGTCTGCGCCACGCGGTACTGCGCGTCGCCCACGCGGCTGCGGAAGCGGTGCTGGTCGTGGTTGCCGAGCACCCAGTTAGGCCACGCGCCCGCCGCGAGGCACGCCGCGTCGTACCCGTCCGCGAACTGCCGCACCTCGGCGGCGGTCCAGGGGATCAGGATCAGGTGGAAGTTGAACGGCAGGTGCACCATCCGCGCGTCCTCGGTGCCCGAGTACGGCAGCAGGCGGTCGACCGGCAGGTAGATCTCGCCGACCATCATGCGGTCATCGAACTCGTCCAGCACGGCGCGCATCTCGCGGATGTACGCGTGTGTCTCCGGCTGGTCCTGCGTGTACGGGTGCAGCAGGCTCCAGTGTTCGGGCTGGCCGGGCTGCCAGTCCGGATTCTCGGGTTCGTCCAGGTAGCGGTCGTCCTCGGCGAGCAGCCAGATCACGTCCACGCGGAAGCCGTCCACGCCCCGGCGCATCCAGAAGCGCAGCGCGTCGAACATCGCCTCCCGGACGGCCGGGTTGCGCCAGTTCAGGTCCGGCTGGCTGGGCAGGAACTGGTGCAGGTAGTACTGCCCGCTCGCCTCGTCCAGCGTCCAGGCGGGCCCGCCGAAGAAGGACTTCCAGTTGTTCGGCAGGCCGCCGCCGGGAGCCGGGTCGCGCCACACGTACCAGTCGCGTTTCGCGCTGTCCTTGCCGGTCAGGGCCTCCTGGAACCACGCGTGGTCGGACGACGAGTGGTTGGGCACGTAGTCCAGCATGACCTTCAGGTCCAGGCGGTGCGCCTCGGCCACGAAGGCGTCGAAGTCCTCCAGCGTCCCGAACAGCGGGTCGATGTCGCAGTAGTCGGCGACGTCGTACCCGAAGTCGCGCATGGGACTCCTGAAGATGGGGGAGAGCCACACGGCCCGCACGCCCAGGCTCGCCACGTACGGCAGGCGGCGGGTGATGCCGCGCAGGTCGCCCACGCCGTCGCCGCTGTCATCCTGGAAGGAACGCGGGTAGATCTGGTAGATGATGCCGCTCTGCCACCACTTCAGCTCGCCGGTCAGGGAGGAGGTCATGCCCAGCACAGTACGGTCTGAATCGTTTCAGATCAAGAGGGGGGGCCGGAAAACCGGCAGTGGATGGGTGCCTCCTCTCCCACCCCCCTCATACGGACTGCCGTTTGTTTCGTTCACAGATCGGACCACCACCGATCTGTCAACTCCACGTCCGGAACCCGCCCAGCTCCTCCTCTGCGGGGCAGCTCTCCGAGTCGCATCCGCTCGGATTGAACGGCTCTGTCAGCCATTCAACCCGGGTCCGTATCAGGGTGCAGGTGTGTCCGAGCCCAGGCGCACCGTCACGTCCGCGCCGGACACCAGCGGCTGATCGCTGACCGTCCCGAAGCCCACGTCGCGCAGCACCCGCGCCGCCGCCGCCCCGGACGCGGTGGTCCTCGCAGGGACGCGCGCCTCGTTCGCGATCCAGACGTTCGTGTACCCCAGGCCCTCCAGCCGCGCCTTCAGCCGCCCGGCACTGCCGTCCGGGGCGTCGGTGTTCACGACCGCCACGCCCAGCGACCGCGCATCGTTCGGATCCCGGAAGTGCTTCGCGACAAGCGTGTTCAGCGCCGCGCGGTCCACCTCCCACACGCTCGCCGCACCCCGGTACCCGAACGTGCCGGGCACCTGATGGGTCCTGATCTTCACGCCGCCCAGGCCCGCCCCCATCAACGCGCCCACCTGCGACCGGGTCAGGTTCGACTTCATGTTCCGGTCCACCGCCGCCACCATCAGCGGGAGCCGCCACACGTTCAGCGGGCTCCGCACCTGCTCGCCCAGCGCCCCCACGAACTGCTGCTGCCGCGCGATCCGCCCGATATCCCCCAGGTTGTCGTGCCGGAAACGCAGGAAGCCCACCATCTGCTCGCCGTTCAGGCGCTGCCGCCCAGGCTTCAGGTCAATGTGCAGGTTCCCGGCGTTGTCGTCGTACTTCATCGCCTGCCCCACATCCACCGTCACCCCGCCCGCAGCCTCCGTCAGGGCCGGCACGGCATTCAGGCTCACCAGCACGTACCCGTCCACGGTCACGCCGGTCAGGGTCTGCACGGCGCGCATCAGCATGTCCGGTCCCCCGTGGACGTTGGCACCGTTGATCTTCCCCCAGCCGTATCCGGGCAGGTTCACCCAGGAGTCGCGCGGGACCCCCAGGATGTTCACCCGCCCGTCCGGCCAGACCTGCGTCAGCATGATGGTGTCGGTGCGGGTCTTGAACGACTCCGCCTTCGCCGGCCAGGGCCACACGGCCGCCCGGTCGTCGTAATCCACGTCCACACCGGCCACGACCAGGGTCACGGGCCCGTCGGCCCTGTAAGGCACGCCCGCGTACCGGGAGAGAAACGGCGCGGCGGGGGAGGCCACGGCCACCAGTCCCGCCGCCGCAACAAGAACCCACACAACACGGCGCACGCCGCCGAGCATAGCGCTCCCGCTCCCCCGGCGGATCAACCGGAGGGATGATCCACCCCCCGGCTGAAAGGTTGGCAACTGTCAACCCGGGCGGACTCGCAGGGCCGCGCCACTGAGCGAGCAGGAGAGGAACGCCGCTCCGGGCGTGGCGTTGACAGGTCGGTGGGGTTCCGATCTGCTGGAGCGGTTCTCCGAATGACGGCACCGGACGTCTGCTGTGCCCGTGTCTCTGTGCCCATGCCTCCATTCTCTGCCTCGCCGCTGTTCCAGTCTGTCCTGCCCGTCAACATGCCCTCGCTCTTCTGCAGGGCGTGACAGGTCCGCCCGGCGACACAGACCGCCTCCTCATGGCAACGGCTCTGCCGAAACAGACGGATTCCGTATGGGCGCCCGCGGGCCACCCACAGCAAAAACCGGGCTCCCGAAGGAACCCGGCCCGGCGCGAGGCGCCTTAGTTCAGGGTGATCTTGCTGGCGACGAGCTTCTCGCCTTCGATCTCGCCTTCCACGGCGACGTTGGCGTCCTTGCGGTCGGTGCCGAAGAACTCCTCGGCGGTCGTGGCGCCACCCTCGTAGGTGGTGGTGTCGGTCACGCTGACCTGGTAGTTCTTGTCGTTCTCGTTCAGGCCGAAGGTCTTGGCGGTGCCGTCGAACTCCATGATGGTGCCTTCGAGGCCGTCGCCGGCCGCCATGTCCACTTCCTCGCTGGTGCTGGCGCTGTCACCGTTGTTCATGGTGCTGTCGGCAGCGGCGCCGGTATCGGTGGTCGTGGTGGCAGTGGTGCCGTCCGTGGAGGTCTGGGTCGCCTCTTCCTTGGGAGCGCAGGAGGCGAGGAGGGCAGCGGTCAGGAGAGCCAGCAGGGTGGGTTTCATGCCCTCATCTTCACGGCTGGCACCGGTGACTAGATGAGGAGAATCGCAGGGAACCTTTACGTCCAGCACGCTGAAATTCCTGACCAAAGCATGAAGTGGTCATGAAGTGCCGGTGCCGCACCTGCGCCTCCTGACCGCCCGCCAGCTGCTATGGGGCGGCCCCGCCCGCCCCGGCGCGGAGTTTCAGTTGAGCGTGAATTCCCCGTTCCGCACGCCCACCTTCACGTTCCCGCCGTTCTTCAGGCGCCCGAACAGCAGCTCGTCGGCCAGCGGCCGCTTGAGCCGCGTCTCGATCACCCGCGCCAGCGGGCGGGCGCCCATGGCCGGGTCGTACCCCAGTTCCGCCAGTCGCGCCCGGGCCGCCGGACTGACCGTGACAGTCACGCCCCGCTCGGCCAGCTGCACCTGCAACTCGCGGATGAACTTGTCCACCACGCCGCCCATCACGGCCGGGGACAGCGGCGAGAAGTGCAGCACGGCGTCCAGGCGGTTACGGAATTCCGGCGTGAACGTCCGTTTCACCGCCTCGGCCTCCTCGCCCGCGCGGCCCACCCGCCCGAAGCCCAGCGCGGGCCGCGAGGCGTCGGCCGCCCCGGCGTTCGTCGTGAAGATCAGGATCAACCCGCGCCCGTCCACCTTCTTCCCGGTGTGGTCGGTCAGGGTGCCGTGGTCCATGAGCTGCAGGAACACGTTGTACACGTCCGGGTGCGCCTTCTCGATCTCGTCGAGCAGCACCACCGCGTGCGGGTGCCGCGCCACGGCGTCCGTCAGCAGGCCCCCCTGATCGAAGCCCACGTAGCCGGGGGGCGCTCCGATCAGGCGCGCGACCGTGTGCGCCTCCTGGTACTCGCTCATGTCGAAGCGCGCCAGGTGAATGCCCAGCCGGTCGGCCAGCGCACGCGCCAGTTCGGTCTTGCCCACCCCGGTCGGCCCGGCGAACAGGAACGCCCCCTGCGGTTTCTGCGGGTCGCGCAGGCCCGCGCGGGCCAGTTTCACGGCGCTCGCCACGGCGTCCACGGCCGGGTCCTGCCCGAACACCCGCGCCCGCAGGTCCGCGCCCAGCGTCGCCAGGGACGTGACCTCCTCGGCCTTCACGGCACCCAGCGGCACGCGGGCCATGCGGGCCACCGTGCCCTCGATGTCCGGCACGTCGATCACGCCGCCCTTCCCCGTACTGCTGCGCGCCGCGCCCGCCTCGTCGAGCACATCGATGGCCTTGTCCGGCAGGAAGCGGTCCCGCAGGTGGCGCACGGACAGCCGCACCGCCGCCTCCAGCGCCCCCGGCGTGAACGTCACCCCGTGGTGCGCCTCGTAACGCCCGGACAGCCCCTGCACGATCTTCAGGGCGTCCTCCTCGGACGGCTCGGGCACCTCGACCGTCTGGAAACGCCGCCACAACGCCCGGTCCTTCTCCAGAAAGCGCAGCTCGGCGGGCGTGGTCGCGCCCAGCACCCGCAACCCGTGCCCGTGCGCGCTGCCGCGGGCCAGCGCCGGCTTCAGGAGGTTCGCGGCGTCCACGTTCCCGCCCTCGGTCGCCCCGGCCCCCACCAGCGTGTGCAGCTCGTCGATGAACAGCACCGCGTTCCGCCCGTCCAGCGCCGCCAGGACCGCCTTCAGCCGCGCCTCGAAATCGCCCCGGTACCGCGTGCCGGCCAGCAGCGCCCCCAGGTCCAGCGCGAACACGCTGGCGTCCCGCAGGAACCCCGGCGCCCGCCCGTCCGCGATCCGCTGCGCGAGTCCCTCGGCCAGCGCGGTCTTGCCCACGCCCGGCTCGCCGACCAGCACCGGGTTGTTCTTCCCGCGCCGCGCCAGGATGTGCACCACCCGTTCCAGTTCCGCTCCGCGCCCGATCACCGGGTCGAAGCGCCCGGCCCGCGCCAGCGCCGTCAGGTCGGCGGCGTACGCCTCCAGCGGGTCCACGTCCGGCCCCGCACCCCCGGCCTCATCCGGGGCCGGGCCGTCCACGCCCGCCACGCGCCGCTCCCGCTCGCGGCCCGGCACCCTCGCCGTCCCGTGAGACACGAAATTCAGCACGTCCAGCCGCGACGCTCCCTGCGCCTCGATCGCGGCGCGCGCCGGACTGTCCTCCTCCTCCAGCAACTCCACCAGCACCCGCGCGCCGTCCGCCTCCTGTCCGCCACGGCCGCTGGCGTGCAACTGCAGCACCGCGCCCTCCACGACCCGGTGGACGCCCAGCGTGAAATCCGGCTCGGCGTCCGGCACGGCGTCCAGCTCCGCCAGCACCGCCCGCAGATCATCCCGCAGCCGCTCCACGTCCACACCCACCGCCAGCAGCGCCTCACGCGCCTCCGGGTCGTGCGTCAGGGCCAGCAGCAGGTGTTCGAGCGTCACCAGTTCATGTCCGGCCTCACGCGCGTAGTCCGCCGCGCGGCCGATCGTGACCTGCAGGTGCTCGCTGATCATTCGCCCGCCTCCGGCTCGGCCACCACGCGCAGCGGGAAGCCCTCCTGCCGCGCCGCCGCCATCACCTGCGCCACCTTCGTCTCGGCCACGTCCCGCGAGTACACGCCCGCCACGCCCTGCCCCCTGTGGTGCACGGCCAGCATGATCAGTTCGGCCTCCTGCTCGGACTTGCGGAAGAAGCGGCGCAGCACCTCCACCACGAACTCCATCGGGGTGTAGTCGTCGTTCAGCAGCAGTACCCGGAACAGCCGGGGCCGCTGCGTTCGCGTGCGCTCCAGCGTCTGGGTTCCAGAGTCAAGGTCCCGGCGTGTCATGCCGCCGAGTGTAGCGGCCCCGCGCGGCCCCTGCCGGAGCCAGGGTCACGGTCCAGAGGCTGCGGGCATCGGGGCGCGGTGCGTGGACGGCGGAGCGGCGCCTGCTCCCCCATACGGACTGCCGTTTGTTCGTTAACAGATCGGAACACCACCGATCTGTCAACTCCACGTCCGGAGGGGCGCCCAGCTCCTTCTCTGCGGAGCAGCTCTCCGGGTCGCATCCGCTCGGATTGAACGGCTTTGTCAGCCATCCAATCGGAGTCCATATCACACGACAGGGGCCGCGCCCCCTCCGGTGGGGGAGGAGGCGCGGCACTGGTGGAAAATGGATCAGGCTTTCTTGGCGTCGCGGGCCGCGCCCTTGACGTCGTTGGCGGCCTTCGTGGCGTCGGCCTTCACGTCGGCGGCCTTGGCCTGCACGTCCGCCTTGACCTCGGCGGCCTTGTCGGCCGCGGCGTTCTTCGCGTCGGCCGCGGCGTCCCTGGCCTTGTCGGCCACGTCGGCGGCCCGGTCGCTGGCGGTCGCGGCGGTGTCCCTGGCGGCGTCGGCAGCCTTCCCGGAGGCGTCGGCCACGGCGCCCTTCACGTCACCGGCCACTTCCTTGACCTTGTCGGCGGCGGCCTGGGCACCGCTGGCCGCGGCGTCCTTGACCTCGCCGGCCTTCTCGGCGATCACGGTCCCGGCGTCCTTGGCGGCGTCACGGGTCTTCTCCCAGCCTTTCGTGACGCTCTGGCCCACATCCTGCGCGGCGTCCTTGAGGCCCAGGTCGGCCAGTTTGGCATCCAGGGCGCGGCGGTTCTGTTCACGGCTGAAGTAGTACGCGCCCGCGCCCACCAGGGCACCCAGGACCAGCAGTCGTTTCAGGGGGAAATGACGATCACTTTTCATGAGAGTCAGCCTACGCCCCCCTCATCTGTGCAGGATGAGCCGTGATTCACGCGCAGTTCACGCCCCACCCGCCACGCACCCTCACCCCTGCGCACTGCCCCCGGTTTCGCCCTCCACCCGGAACCCGGCCTGTCAGCGCCACGCCCGGCAGTCCGCTCGGGTTGAACGCTGCTGCACACCTTCCAACCGCAGTGCGGATCAGAGCAGGCCCAGGCGGCGCGCCAGTTCACGCCCCAGAATCCACTCCTCGGGTTCCTCGGTGTCCTGCACGCGCACCAGCACGCACTCGCGACCCAGGTAGAACGCCACGATCTTCTCCCAGGCTTCCTCCTCGGTGTCCGCGGTCTCCTCGATGTCCTCCAGCGTGCCCCAGACGTCACCGTCCACGTCCGCGCTGCGCAGCGCCTCGGCGTGACCGCTCAGCACGTACGCGTCGACCGCCTCGTCGCGGCGGTACGTTTCACCGTCCCGGCGCAGGTCCAGGCGGTCGTCCCGCTCGAACAGGCTCTCCAGAAGGGCGTCCCACTGCCCGGCACTCAGGGTAATCACGTCGCGTCGCTCGTCACTCACGCGGGCAGTGTACCCGCCGGGACCGCCACCCCACCGAAAGAACACGTGAAGGCAGACCGTTCAGATGCGGGCCCGCACCGCCCCGTACACTGCGGACATGCAGCCCGCACAACGCAACCCTGGCGTTCCCCGCCGTCTCCTGTCCCTGGGCGCCCTACTGATCGCGCTGCTGACGCTGCTCGCCCTGGTCTCGCCGCTGGCGCAGGCGCAGTCCGGCGGTGGGTTCGGCGGCAGTTCCCGCAGTTCCGGCAGCTCCGGCAGTTCCGGCGGCAGCTTCGGTGGAAGCCGCGGCGGGTCCGGTGGCGGGTACAGCGGCAATTACGGCGGCGGGTACAGCGGGCCGATCATCATCAACGGCGGCGGGTACGGCGGCGGGTACGGGTACAGCAGCGGCGGTCTCGGCGGCGTGGTCACCCTGATCATCTTCGGCGTCGTGATCTTCGTGGTCATCAGCGCCATGCGCCGTAACCTCGGCGGGAGCGGCCGGGGCCTCACGGGCCTCAGCGGTACCGCCCAGGCCGTCAGCGTGCAGATCCTGATGGCCGAGGGCGAAGAGGTCAAACGCGCCCTGCAGCGCGTCGCGCAGACCGGCGACCCCGACACCAACGAGGGCCTGGCCCGCATGCTTCAGGAGGCCGCGCTGGTCGCCCTGCGCCACCCGGAACGCTGGGTGTACGGACACGTGCAGCGCGCCCAGGGGTCCGCCAGCACCGCCGACAGCCAGGTGGGCGCCTGGGCCACCGAGGCCCGCGCCGCCTTCACCGAGCAGACCACCAGCAACTACCAGAACAATGACCCCCGCAGCGGGTACGCGCACCGCGGCGACTACACCTTCAAACCCGACGCCGGCGATCAGTACCTCGCCGTGACCCTGGCCGTCGCCGCCCACACCCTGGCCGCCCTGCCCCCGGCCGGCACCACCAACGCCGCCGAGGCACGCGCCGCGCTGAGCGCCATCAGCGCCGTCGCGCCCGGCGACCTGATCCGCGCCGAGGTCGTCTGGAGCCCCGACGCCGACGGTGAATTCCTCAGCGAGGACGAGGCCATCCAGAAGTACCCCAACCTGACCCGCCTGTAACGGCCTGCACCCCACCTGCCCGGCCGGACTGTTCAGCGTCAGACAGTCCGGCCTTCCCGTGCGCCCGTATCTTCACGCATGGCCCGCCGGTCCCCCGCACCCACCTGGCCCCCGCCGCCCAGACCCGCGCCCACCTGCGCCCTGTGTCAGCGGGCGGTGCCGCACCTGACCGAACACCACCTGCTGCCCCGCTCACAGGGCCGCCGCCAGGGCGTGCGCGTGGCCGACCTGCCCACCACGCTGCTGTGCCGCCCCTGCCACAGTTTCCTGCACCGCACCTTCAGCAACGCCGAACTGGCCCGCGACTACCAGGACATCGGCGCGCTGCGCGCCCACCCGGACGTGCAGCGCTTCACCCGCTGGCTGCGCACGCAACCCGTCAGCAAGGGCGTGCGGGTGCGCTGATACGGACTCCGTTTGTTTCGCTGATACGGATTCCGTTTGTTTCGTTCACAGATCGGAACACCACCGATCTGTCAATTCGACGTCCGGAGGGGCGTTTCTCTCCTGCTCGCTCCGCGGCGCAGCTCTGCGAGTCCGCTCGGATTGAACGGCTTTGTAAGCCATTCAATCGGAGGCGGGCAGGACGCGCGGCATGCAGGCAGCGGGGAATGGAAAGGGGCCCGCCGCTGCCATGCCGGACGGGCCCCTTCCGGGTCAGGTCATTTCAGGGTGGCGACGTACGCGGCGACGGCCGTCAGGTCGGCGTCGGTCATGGGGCCCAGGGCGATGCGCATGGCGTCCGGGTAGGGAATGCCGGTCACCGGCGCGGCCTTGTACGCGCGCAGTGCCGTCAGGACCGACGGGGCGCTGCGGCCCTTCAGTGCGGGAATCCCGAGGGTCTCGGCGCCTTCGCCGGTCTCGCCGTGGCAGACGACGCAGGCGAGCACGCCGCGCGCCGGATCACCCGCGCTGTACAGCGTCTCGCCGGTCAAGGTCGTCCCGGCGGCGCTCGTGACCGGGGGCGCCGCGGGCGTTCCGTAGAACGCGGCGAGATCCGCGATGTCCTGGTCGCTGAGAGCCCCCGCCACGCGCTGCATGGTGCCGTTCGGGCGGGTGCCGGCGCGGAAGGCCAGCAGCGCGGCCTGGATGCCCGCAGCGCTGCGGCCGCTCAGGGTGGGGGCGCGGCCCGCACCGTGACAGCCGGCGCACGACCCGCTGAGGCCCTGCCCGCGCGCCGCGTCCGCCACCGGACGGCCCGGCGCGGCCTGGGCCAGGACAGCCGGCCGGCCCAGAATGACCGGCGCGCCGAGGACCAGCAGCGCGGGCAACAGGAACCGGGAAAGCCGTGTGAAGCGGACCTGCTCGAATCTGATCTTCATGGGTTCAACTCCGGTCAGGGGAGGTGCGCCGGAATGCCCCGGCCCGCTCATCCGCGCCGCTGGCATTCCTGACGAACTGGCTTTGACGGTCAGGCGCGTCCCACCACTGTACTCCCTCCGCTTCCGCTCACCGGGTGCCGGTCACCGGGGCGTGCCGGGTGGCAGGCTGCGCCGGCAGCGGCTCACCGGGCAACCAGCGGCGCAGCAGCAGCGGCACCCCCTCGGCCGCCACCAGCACCAGCAGCGCGTACCGCAGCGCCCGCACCAGCCCGATCTCCTTGATCCCGGCGGGCAGCGCCCCCAGCCCGAAGTACACGGCGAACACCACGGTCAGCCCGGCCAGCGCCACGATCAGTCGTCCTGCCAGGTCACGGGGGGGCGTGAAGGTCGGCCGCGCGAACCAGAACCCGGCCGCCAGCCCCAGGCCGACCGCGAACTCGCGTGGTGCGCCGATCGGCAGCAGGGCCGCCACGACCAGCGCCGCCAGCGGCGGGGCCCAGCGCAGCGCGCCAGCCTGCGGGAACGCGCCCCGAGCCGCCAGCAGGGCAAACGCGCCGCCCAGCAGCAGACCCACGGCCACGTCACTGGGGTAATGCACGTGCAGAACCAGGCGGGACGCGGCGATCAGCGCCACGAGCGCGAGCGTCACGCCGGTCACCCAGGGACGGCGCACCTGCGCGGCGATCCCCCACCACAGGGTCGCGGCCAGCTGCGAGTGCCCGCTGGGCAGGCCCGGCCCGCCCGCCGTGGCCCGCGCCGCGGCCGACGCCACGGACGGATCGTCCGTGAACGGGCGCGGCAGATTCAGGCCGTACTTCAGCGCCGCGTTCAGCAGGTAACTCAGCGCGAACGCCACGCCCAGCTGCCGCCCGCCCCGCGGGCTCACCAGCCAGGTGTACAGGGCCAGCGCCACGATGAAGACCTCGTCACGACCCAGGTTCGTGATCATCAACCAGACAGATTCCATGATCCCATCATCATGCCCCACGGAACGCCCGGACGGCAGGCGGGGTGTGACCGAAACAGCCGGCCCCGTCCGTATGACGCGTGCGCCCAGCCTGCCGGCCCTGCCACCGGTCCCGCGCACCCCCCCGGGGTCTGTCCAGACGAGCCCGTGAAAGCTAGACTGAACGTTATGACTGTTCCACAGGCCGACGTTCTGCGCGCCGTTCAGCACAACTCCCCGAACGCGCTGGAGTTGCGCGGCATCACCAAGCGCTTCCCCCTCGTACTCGCCAACGACGACATCTCCATGCAGGTCAGGTGGGGCAGCGTTCACGCCCTGTGCGGCGAGAACGGCGCGGGCAAGAGCACCCTGATGAAGATCGTGTACGGCATTCAGCCCCCCACCAGCGGGCAGATCGTCGTGGACGGCGAGACCGTCGACCTCACCGACCCCAGCGAGGCCATCAAGCGCGGCATCGGCATGGTCTTCCAGCACTTCATGCTGGTCGAGACCCTGACCGTCACCGAGAACGTCATCCTGGGCATGGAGCCCACCAGTGGCGGCGCCATCAATTACGCCGCGGCCCGCAAGCGCGTCGCGGAACTCATCAAGCAGTTCAACTTCGACCTGAACCCCGACGCCATCGTCGGTGAACTGCCCGTGGGCCTCCAACAGAAGGTCGAGATCCTCAAGACCCTCTACCGCGGCGCCCGCATCCTCATCCTGGACGAACCGACCGCCGTCCTCACCCCCAGCGAGACCGACGAACTGTTCGACTTCCTGAAACACCAGTACGCCGCCAGCGGCAACGCCGTGATCTTCATCAGCCACAAGCTGCACGAGGTCCTGCACATCAGTGACACCATCAGCGTCATCCGGGACGGCCGCATGATCGGCACCATTCCGACCCAGGGCGCCACGACCGAACTGCTGGCCCGCATGATGGTGGGCCGCGACGTCACCCTGAAGGTCAACAAGGCCCCCGCCCAGCCCGGCGCCGTCGCGCTGGACGTGCAGAACGTCACCGTCAAGGGTGAACACGGCAACGCCGTGGACGGCGTGAGTTTCCAGGTGCGCGCCGGCGAGATCGTCGGCATCGCCGGCGTGGAAGGCAACGGCCAGAGCGAACTGGTCGAGGCGATCACCGGCCTGCAGGCCTACCAGGGCCAGATCACGTACCTCGGCAAGGTCGCGCGCGGCGTGCGCGAGGTCGAGGCGTCCGGCCTGTCGCACGTGCCCGAAGACCGCAACGAGCGCGGTCTGGTCCTCGAGATGACCACCGCCGAGAACTTCATCCTGGGGGAGCAGGACCGCGCGCCCTTCGCCGGACCGCTGGGCTTCCTGAACCGCGAGGTCATCGAACAGAACGCCCGTGACCTGAGCGAGAAGTACGACGTGCGCCCCCGCTCCACCAGCCTGCCGGCGGGCCGCTACTCCGGCGGGAACGCCCAGAAGATCATCGTCGCCCGCGAGATGCGCAAGGGCCCCAGGATCCTGGTCGCCAGTCAGCCCACCCGCGGCGTGGACATCGGCGCCATCGAGTTCATTCACGCCCGCATCGTCGAGGCGCGCGACCAGGGGCTGGCCGTGCTGCTCGTCAGCGCCGACCTGGGCGAGGTCATGAACCTCGCCGACCGCATCCTGGTCATGTACGAGGGCAAGGTCGTCGGCGAGGTGGACGCCGCCCACGCCACCGACACGCAACTGGGCCTGCTCATGACCGGCAGCGGCGAGGCCATGAACACCCAGGTCAGCTGGCAGGAGTGATACGGACTCCGATTGAATGGCTGACAAAGCCGTTCAATCAGAGCGAAGCGAGGAGGAGAGAAACGGGTTCCGGACGTGGAGCCGGCAATCCGGTGCAGTTCCGGATTGTTGGCGAAACAACCGGAGTCCGTATCAGTTCACCGGTTCAGGCTCCGTGTGGGCGGTGGGTTTGCCGGTCAGGTTGATGCCGGCGCTGGCGGCGATCACGCACAGCATGGCGATCCACTGCGCGGCGCCCAGACGTTCACCCAGGAACAGCAGGCCGCTCAGGGCGGCGATGGCCGGTTCGACGCTCATCATCACGCCGAACACGCGGGCGGGAATGGCGCGCAGCGCCCGCATCTCCAGGGTGTACGGCAGGGCGCTGGACAGCACGGCCACGCCCAGGCCGAGCAGCAGTGAGCCGGGTGCCAGCAGTTTCGGGCCGGCCTCGGCCACGCCGAAGGGCAGGGTCACGATGGCCGCCACGATCATGCCCGCCACCACGCCGGTCGTGCCGGGCACGCGCCGCCCCACCGCGCCGCCCGCCAGGATGTACAGCGCCCAGAACGCACCCGCCAGCAGCGCCAGCCCGATCCCGACCGGGGAGACGGCCTCGGCGGCGCCGCCCGTCAGCTGATGTCCCAGCGGTGAGATCAGCGCGATGCCCACCCCGGCCAGGACGACCCACGCGACGTCCAGGGCGCGGCGGGACAGCAGCAGCGACAGCGTGAGCGGCCCGATGAATTCCAGCGTCACGGCCAGCCCCAGCGGCAGGGTCCGCAGGGCTTCGTAGAACGCGAGGTTCATCAGGCCCAGCGCCGCGCCGTACGGCACGATGGCCGCCCATTCGGCCCGGCGCAGCTGCCGCAGGGCGGGGCGCAGCACCAGGGTCAGCAGGGCGGCGGCCAGGGTCACGCGGACGGTCGTGGTGCCGGCGGCACCCAGCGTCGGGAACAGCGTCTTGGCGAAGGCGGCGCCACCCTGAATGCTGAGCATGGCGAGCAGCAGCGCCGGAATGGGCGGCAGGTCCGGCCGGGGGCGGGCAGCAGAGCGGGCAGCAGTCATGCCGGGCATTAGAGCACCTGCCCCTCCCCGGGCTGGCGGCGGGCGCTAGAGCAGTTGCCATAGAGAGGCCGTCTGCATGGCCGGGCGGACCTGTCACGCTCCGCAGGAGAGCGGGTGAAGGTTCACGGGCAGGAGGACTGGAACAGAGGCGAGGCAGAGACTGGAGGCACCGGACGTCTGTTGTTCCGACGCCTCCAGTCGGAGAACGGCTCTAGAACACGTTCCGTGCGCGTCTGCGCTGCGGCGCCCCCACAGGTTCGCCGCGGATTTCCCGCAGGGCCTGCCCCCACCATTCAACCGGAGTCCGTTTCATACGGACTCCGATTGAATGGGCTGCAAAGACCATTCAATCCGAGCGGATGCGACTCGCAGAGCTGCCCCGCATAGTAGGAGAGAAACGGATTCCGGACGTGGAGTTGGCAGATCGGTGGTGTTCCGATCTGTCAACGAAATAAACGGAATCCGTATCAGTCGCGCGCCGGTCCTTCCGGTGTCCCCTTGTCCGGTGTCTGCACCTGCGGCGCGGCCTTCCGTTCGGCCAGGACGCGCCCGGCGATATTGAAGCCGTTCAGCCCGGCGGGCACCCCGGCGTAGATGGCGACCTGATGGAGTACGTCGCTCAGGTCGCGTTCGCTCACGCCACTGTTGGGGGTGGCGCGCAGGTGCCCTTCGAGTTCGCGGTCACGGCCCAGCGCCGCCAGGATGCCCAGCGTGACCATGTGCCGCTCGCGGTCGGTCAGGCCGCCGCGGCCCCACACGGCGCCCCAGGCGTACTCGGTCAGGAACCGCTGGAAGTCCGCGCCGAAGGCGTCCGGGTCGCCCGCGAAGGCGCGGTCCACGAAATCCTGCCCCATGAGTTGCGCCCGCTTCTGCTTGCCGCGCGTGAGCAGTTCGCTGTCCTGCGGGCCGGTTCCCGGAGCGTCCGTGTGGTCGTTCATGCTCCACGCTACCCGCTGCGGGCATGTGTGGGTGTCATGCGGACTCCGATTGAATGGGTGGCAAAGACCGTTCCATCCGGGCGGAGCCAGACGGCAGTCCGTCTCATACGGATTCCGTCTGTTTCGTTGACAGATCGGAACGGCACCGGGTCGTCAACTCCACGTCCGGAACCCGTTTCTCTCCTACTCGCATCCGCTCGGATTGAATGGCTTACAGAGCCGTTCTATCGGAGTCCGTGTCACCCCGTGAAGGGCAGGGGAGACGCAGGGCCGTTCCCGAAACAGGGCCGCCCCCCGCGGACTGGGCGGGGGGCGGCGTGGGGTCAGTCCGGGCGGATCAGGTCCGCTTGATCAGGCCCACTTGATCAGGCCGGCTTCCAGGTCGTTGCTCAGGCCCTCCACGGCCGGGAACATGCGCACGCCGACCGAGTACAGCCCGCTCTCGTTCAGGGGCACGTCGGCGCTGAAGGTGCCGTCGCCGCGGCTGGTCAGCGGCACGCGGGTCAGCTGGCCGGCGCGGTTCAGGACGGCTTCCACCCGCAGTTCGTTCAGGTTGATGCCGGCCGGGTTCACGGTTGCCGTGACCGGCACGGTCTGGCCGGGCTGGCTGGTGGCGGGCAGACTGGCCTGGGCGTTCAGGGCCGTGTAGGGCCACTGCTGACGCACCCAGCCTTTCCAGCTGGCGATCTCGCGGGCGCGTTCGCTGTGGCGGGCGGCGAGGGCCGCGCCGCGCTCGGCGATGGGCCGGTAGTACTTCTGCACGTAGTCGATCACCTGACGCTGCATCGAGAAGCGGGGGCTGCAGGTCTCGATGGCGCGGCGGACGGTGTGCGCCCAGGATTCGGCGCCCTCGCGCTGCCCGTAGTAGCGGGGCGCGATCTCGGTCTCGATGGTCTGGTACATGCTGAAGGCGTCGGCGTCGTCCTGCACGTTCAGGTCGGCGTACTCGCGTTCCTCGCCGATGGGCCAGCCGTTCGTGCCGTCGTAGCCTTCACGCCACCAGCCGTCGAGGATGCTCAGGTTGGGGCTGCCGTTGAAGCTGGCCTTCATGCCGCTGGTGCCGGACGCTTCCAGGGGGCGGCGGGGGTTGTTCAGCCAGATGTCCACGCCCTGCACGAGGTGACGGGCGACGTGCATGTCGTAGTTCTCCAGGATCACGATTCGGCCGCGGAATTCGGGTTCCTGGCTGAGTTTGTAGATCTCCTGGATGAAGGCCTTGCCGGGGTTGTCGGCGGGGTGGGCCTTGCCGGCGAACACGAACTGCACCGGGCGTTCCGGGTGGTTCACGATGCGGCTGAGGCGTTCGCGGTCACGGAACAGCAGCGTGGCGCGTTTGTACGTGGCGAAGCGGCGGGCGAAGCCGATGGTCAGGGTGTTCTCGTCGAGCAGGGTGTCGGTGGCGGCGACGTCGGCGGCCGAGGCGCCGTTGCGGAGCTTCTGCTCGCGCATGCGGCCGCGCACGAAGGTGATCATGTCGCGTTTCATGTCGCGCTGCACGTCTTGCAGCTGCTGGTCGGTCAGCTTCTCGACTGCCTGCCACATCTGCTCGTCTTCGAGGCGTTCGGTCCAGTCGGCGGGCAGGACGGTCGAGAGCAGGTCGCGCATGGCCTGGCTGGTGAAGGTGAGGTTGTGCGCGCCGTTCGTGACGTGCCCGATCGGGACTTCCTCGGTCTGCGCGCCGGGGTACAGGAACTTCCACATGTCGCGGCTGACCTCGCCGTGCAGTTCGGACACGCCGTTCGCGGCGCGGCTCATGTTCAGGGCGAACACGGTCATGGAGAAGGTGGGGACGAGGTGGCCGTCCCACATCTGCTCGTGCTCGGCCAGCCGGTACAGTTCGTCGCGGCTGGTGGCGAGCTGCGCGGGCCACGCGCCGATGTAGCGGTCCATCAGGTCGTACGCGAAGGCGTCGTTGCCGGCGGGGACGGGCGTGTGCGTGGTGAACAGGGTGGAGCTGGCGACGGTTTCCACGGCGGTGCGGAAATCCAGGCCCTGCGCGACGTACTCGCGGGTGCGTTCCAGGCCCAGCAGGGCGGCGTGGCCCTCGTTCATGTGGTACACGTCGCCGGGGATGTTCAGCAGCCTGAGGGCGCGGATGCCGGCCACGCCGAGCAGCACGTACTGCTGCACGCGCAGTTCCTGGTTGCCGCCGTACAGGCGGGCGGTGAGTTTGCGGTCCTCCTCGCTGTTCTCGGGGACGTTGGTGTCGAGCAGCAGCACGCGGATGCGGCCGACGTTCAGGTTCCACACGCGCGAGTGAACGGTGCGGTTGCCGATCACGACGCTCACGCGCGTCTCCTCGCCGCTGTGGGTCAGGGCGGGGGTGATGGGCAGGGTGGTCAGGTCGAGTTCGTCGTAGGTTTCGTTCTGCCAGCCTTCGCGGTCGAACAGCTGCGTGAAGTACCCCTGGTGGAACAGCAGGCCGACCGCCGTGAAGGGAATGCCGAGGTCCGAGGCGCTCTTGCAGTGGTCGCCGGCCAGGACGCCCAGGCCGCCGGAGTAGATGGGCAGGGACTCGTGGTAGGCGTACTCCATGGAGAAGTACGCGACGGGTTTCATGTCCGGGGCGTTCTTGGCGGCCCAGGTGTCTTTCTTGCCCATGTAGGCGTCGAAGTCGGCCATGACCTGCGCGTAGCGGGCGAGGTAGGCGGGATCGGCGGCCACCTGTTGCAGGCGGGCCTGGGGGACTTCCAGCAGGGTGCGGACCGGGTTGTGCTGGAAGCGCTCCCAAATGGTGGAATCCAGTTCCTGGTACAGCGCCTGTGCGCGGGGGGTCCACGACCAGTACAGGTTGTACGCGAGTTCAGACAGCCTTGCGATGCCGGGCGGCAGCTGGGGCAGCACGGTGACTTTGCCAATGACGTTCATACCAGATGAGCTTACACTAAGCCCATCTTTACCGTCTAAACTCCGCCGCCGCGTGCAGCACGCCGCGTGAGGGCTGTTGTCCAGACAGGCACGCCGCGTGGCAGCATGACCGCATGCGCCCCACCGATTCCTCACCGGCCCCCGACCCGCAGGCCGCCCTGATGGCCGAAGGAGACCGCCTCGCCCGCCACCTGGCACAGACGCTGGGGGCCACCCTGCCCGACCAGCCGCGCCTGACACTGCTGGGCCGCAGCCTCGCCCTGAACCTCGTGAACGCCTTCGTGCCCACCCTGGAACACGTCACGCGGCGCGCCGGCAGTCCACTGCACGCCGCGCTGACCGTGGACGACCGGGGCCGGCCCCTGCTGCAGACCGCCACCCCGGACGGCGAGGCCGGCCCGGCCCTCAGCGCCGACGACCTGCTGCGCGACCTGCTGTTCGTGCGCGGCCACCTGCACCCCACCGTGCGCGACCACCTGCAGGCCGGCCTGGGCGGCAGCGAACACCAGGCCACCCGCGCCCTGGTCGCCTGCCTGAACAGCCGCCCCGTGCTGGACGCCATGACCCGCGCCGTTCAGGCGCTGATGCCCCGTTCCTGAACCGACCGCCGGCCGCTCCGGACGGCCGGTGGCGCGGCCCCGCAGAGGAGCAGAACGGGCCTCGGGCGTGGCGTTGGCAACCCGGTGGTGTTGCGGGTCGTCAACGAAACAGACGGAATCCGTTTCACACGGACTCCGATTGAACGGGCTGCAAAGCCCGCTGGGTCCGGGCGGATGCGACTCGGAGAGCTGCCCCGCAGAGCAGGAGAGAAACGCCCCTCCGGACGTGGAGTTGACAGATCGGTGGTGTTCCTACCGGTGAACGAAACAGACGGAATCCGTTTCAGCCGCGCTGCGGGCGGTTGCTGCTCTCCTGCGTGACCGGCGCGGGGCTCTGCAGGTGGCGGACCAGCATCACCAGCACGGCGCTGGCGTGCAGGGTCAGCAGCATCAGCAGCTCCAGGGTGGGTTTCATGACGTACCCGGCCGCCCCGACCAGCTGAAACAGGATCAGAATCAGCAGGCCGTGGGCGCGGCGCTCAGGCAGCCGCCGGTAGACGTAGGTGCCACCGACCATGCTGAACATCAGCGGCAGCAGCAATGCGTTAAGCATTTCTTGATCCATACCTCATTATGTGCCGGTCATCATGACAGCCGCATGACCGCCCCGGCCGCCCGGCCCTTCATACTCGTTTCCCACCCCGGAACTGCCTAAACAACTGCGGCCCTACACCCGGTAGCGGGCCAGAAGGGCCGGATCCACCCGGTGCGCCCGCAGGGACCCCACATCCAGCCAGCCGTCCCGGAACTCGATGGGTGCGTCCAGCAGGTCCGCCTGGAGTTTCAGCACGAAACTCAGTTCACACGGTTCCGTGACCTCGGGACGGGTGGACAGCAGCGCCGCGTGCAGCGTGCCCAGACCGGTGCTGGCCTGCGAGCCCACCATGCCGCGCTTCCCGTGCGCCGCCGCGCGGGCCAGCATGTCCAGCCCGTCCGTGAAACCGTTCCGGGCCGTCTTCACGTTCAGCACGTCGAAGGTGTTGAAGTCCAGTTCGCGCTCCAGGTCGGCCGGCGTGAAACAGGAGTCGTCCGCCACGATCGGCAGCCGCCCCTGCGCGTGCAGCTCGGCCCGCGCCCGCAGGTTCCGGGCTGGCAGGGGCTCCTCGACGTACAGCAGGCCCGCCGCGCGCATGGCGTCCAGCGCCGCCGGTGCCGAATCGGGCGTCAGCGTCTCGTTGCTGTCGGCGTACAGCAGCACGTCAGCCCCGAACTCCTCGCGCAGCGCCCGGATCACGCGCAGGTCCCGGTCGTGTTCGCGGCCCACCTTCACCTTCAGGCAGCGCACCCCGGCCTCCACCGCCCGGCGGGCCTCGGCCAGCATCTCTGCGGGCGGCGCGATGCCCAGAATGAAACTCACCCGCACGCGGGTGTTCGGGCCCAGCAGCGTGTCGAACAGCGTCAGGCCCTGCGCGCGGGCGCGGGCGTCATGCAGCGCCATGTCCAGCGCGCCGCGCGCCGTGTGGTTGTTCGCCACGCTGTTCCGCACGCGGTCCAGGCCCGGTCCGTCCGTGATCGGCAGGCCGCGCAGCTGCTCTTCCAGGTGCGCCAGGATGCCCAGCACGCTCGCCACCGTCTCGCCGTAGATGGTGGGGCGCGGCGTGGCCTCGGCCACTCCCACCGTGCCGTCCGAGAGGATCACGCGCACCAGCACGTGCTCGGCCGCGTTCAGCGCCGAGTGCGCCCCCCACGCCAGCGCGGAGGTCAGCGGCAGACGGAACGGAACGCCCTCCACCCGCGCCACCGTGGGCGCACTCACGCGGCACCTCCCGAGCGGGCGGCCCAGCCGCGCACGGCCGCCGCCACGCCGGCCGGGTCCAGCGCCACCGTGTCCAGCACCAGCGCCCGCGCGGGCGGCAGCGTCCGCAGGAACGACTCGGCCGCCGCCGGATCGTAGTTGCGGCGCTCGGACACCACGATCTTCACCTTCGCCAGCACCTCCGCCGGGTCGAACCCCGCGCCCGGCAGGGCCGCCAGCTCATCGAGTTCCGCGGGCGTGAACACGTCCTGCACGCCCCCGAGCCGCGCGAGTTCCTCCCGTGGCGTTCCCGCCCCCCCACCCCCGACCTGATCGAAGCTGTCCGCGCGGCCCAGCAGGCGCCGCACCCGCACCGTGTCCGGCGCGCCCAGCGCCACGAACCGCCACGCCGGGAACGTCCGCGCCGCGAAACGCACCTCGTCCAGGCCGCGCAGCCCGTCGAACACCGGCGCCTCGCCCCAGTGCCGCAGGTCCGCGACCAGGCTGCCCAGCGCCTGCGCCATGCCTCCCGGGTGCGCCTCCCGGTACGCCGCCGTCAGCCGGAAGCGTTCCTCGCGGTCCCGCACCGGCCGGCCGCCCGTGGCGGGCAGGATCATCACGGCGTCCGTCACGTCCCGCCGGTCCGGCAGGACCCGCATGGCCGCGTCCGCGCCGGTCAGGGCCGCCAGGGCCGTGCTCTTGCCCACGCCGGTCACGCCGACCAGGACGGTCAGCGGCAGGTCCGCAAGTCGCCGTTCGTGCGCGGCGGGGGGCGCGCCATCGGCACGCAGGAAGGGCAGGGAAACAGGGAGACTCACCCTCCGAGCGTAGCTCCTGCGCGGCGCTCCGGGAAACCCGAGGTTCAGTCAAGTCCGCCCGCGCCTGTCTGCCTGATTCCGGTTGCGGCGGCGCGCAGGGCCTATCCTGGGCGGCATGATCGAGTCGCTCATCGGCCACACGCCCCTGGTGCAGTTGCAACGGGTCACGGAACCGGACATGGCGGACGTGTTCGTGAAACTCGAGGGTCAGAACCCCGGCGGAAGCATCAAGGACCGCACGGCGCTCGGACTCGTCGAGGACGCCGAACGGCGCGGCCTGCTGAAACCCGGCGGGACCATCGTGGAACCCACCAGCGGCAACACCGGCATCGGGCTGGCGCAGGTGGCGGCCGCCAAGGGCTACCGGCTGATCCTGTGCATGCCGGCACAGATGAGCGAGGAACGCAAACGCACGCTCGCCGCGTACGGCGCCGAACTGGTCCTGACCGACCCGCAGCGGCGAATGCTGGCCGCCATCGAGGAGGCCGAGGCCATCGCCGCGCGCACCGGCGCGGTCATGATGGGCCAGTTCACGAACCCCGCCAACCCCGCCGTGCACGAGGCCACCACCGGCCCCGAACTGTGGGAGCAGATGGAGGGCCGCATCGACGCGTTCGTGTACGGCACCGGCACCGGCGGCACCATCAGCGGCGTCGGCCGGTACCTCAAACGCCTGAACCCGGCCGTGCAGATCATCGCCTGCGAACCCGCCCGCAGCAACGTCCTGAGCGGCGGGGAGCGCGGCGAGCACGGCTTTCAGGGCATGGGCCCCGGCTTCATCCCGCAGAACCTCGACCGCAGCGTCCTGGACGACGTGGCGCAGGTCTGGGAGGAGGACGCCTACCCGCTGGCCCGCCGGCTGGCCCGCGAGGAAGGCATCTTCGTGGGCATGAGCAGCGGCGCGATGGCCTGGGCGGCGCTGCAGGTCGCCCGCCGCCTCGGCCCCGGAAAGCGGGTGGCGACCATCGCCTGCGATACCGGCGCCCGCTACCTGACCACCAGCCTCTTCCAGCAGGAGCAGGACACCCCGCCCGGTTACCGCCCCCGCTCACGCGAACGCACGGACCGCACCGCCACGACCTGACGCTGACTCCGGTTGAACGGCTTGCAACGCCGCCGGGTCCGAGCGGACGCTGCCGGAGCGGCGCCGCACAGGAGCAGCAACACGGATTCCGGACGTGGACTCGGCGTCCCGGTGCATGGGCGGGTTGACGAAACAGACGGACTCCGTGCGCCCCCCACACTGGCCCGGCCCGCACGGCAGACGCCGGGGGTCAGCGGCGCTGGCCGGCCCCGCCGAACATGCCGATCAGGTCGTCCAGGGCGCTGCCGTCGCCGTCACTGTCCAGCGCGCGGTTCAGGGTGCCCATCAGGCCGCCGGCCGGCGCGGCCTGCTGCGGGGCCGGAGCTCCCCCCAGGACGCTGCCCAGCAGGCCGCCCAGGTCGCCGCCCGTGGACGCCGGCGCGCGGCCCGTCTGCGCCTGAGACTGCGCGCCCCCGCCCAGCAGCCCACCGAGCAGCCCGCCCAGCCCGCCGGCCGCGCCGCCACCCAGCAGTCCGCCCAGGACGCTGCCGAGGTCCGCGCCGCCCGCCGGCCCCTGACCCTGCTTCTGGCGGCTCAGGTAGGCCAGGACCAGCGGGGCCAGCATGCTCATGATCTGCATGGCGACCTGCGGGTCGATCCCGGCGCGCCGGCTGACGGCCTGCGCCGCCTGCTCCTGCTGCGCGCCGAACACGTGCCCGAGGATCCGCTGCCCGTCCTGCGTGTCGGGCACCTGCCCGCCCGCGAAGGCGTCCAGGGCGCTGCCGTCGTGGCGGTCGAGCGCGCCGGCCAGGGCGTCCAGGCCGCCGGGCTGCGCGGCGTTGCGGGTCAGGGCGCCCAGCAGCAGCGGCAGCGCCGCCTGGATGGCCGCCTGGGTCTGGTCGGGGCTGGTCCCGGTCTGCCGCGCCACCGTCTGCTCTGCCTGTCCCGCGCCGCCCAGCATGTTGAAGATGTCCATCATGGTGTGTTCCTCCGGTTGGTGAAGTGGGTTCAGCGTACCTCCCGGCGCGTCCCGCCCCCGCCGGGGGTGCTTCAGGAATCCCTGACGTCCGCGCCGTTCCCTCCGCCACCCGGCGTATTCCGCGTCCGTCCCCGCCCCTGTAGCCTGAACGCTTCCAGTTCGGCAACTGGAGGAGGGAACCTATGACCACCATGCCCGCCCCCCCCACGGGGGGCCACGTTTCACGTCTGTCCCGGCTGGCGCTGCCCTGGGCGGTGGCCCGGCTGGGCTTCCGGCGGCAGGTCGCGTACCCGCAGGCGGCCCTGTGGGGCCTGATCACCAACTCGTTCTTCGGCCTGCTGCGCGTGGCGGTGCTGCTGGCACTCTTCGGCACGCGCCCGCAGGTGGCCGGGTACACCCCGCAGGACGCCATCACGTACACCGGCCTGACCCAGGCGTTCATCATGGCCTTCAGCCTGTTCGGCTGGTTCGACTTCATGCGCGCCGTCCACCGGGGCGAGGTGACGGCGGACCTGCTGCGCCCCGCCAGCCTGCTGGGCTTCTGGGCCGCGCAGGACGCCGGGCGGGCCCTGGGGCAGCTGGTGCTGCGCGGCCTGCCCATGCTGCTGATCTTCCAGGTCATCTGGGGCCTGAACTGGCCGCCCGGCCCGCTCGCGTGGGCGCAGGTCGTCCTGAGCGTCCTGCTCGCCTGGGCGTGCGGGTTCCTGTTCCGCTTCCTGGTGAACTGCGCGGCGTTCTGGTCGCCGGACGCGGTGGGCTTCGGGCGCTTCGCGTGGGCGGTGCTGGGCCTGGGCTGCGGCTTCCTGATGCCCCTGGCGTTCTTCCCGGAAGGCTTTCGCGCCGTGCTGGCCTGGACGCCCTTTCCCGCCATGCTGAACACCACCGTGGAACTCTGGGTGGGCGTCACCACGGGCGGCGCGGCGTGGGCGGCGCTGGGCACGCAACTGGGCTGGACCGTGGCGCTGCTGCTCGCCTGCCGGGTCACGCTCCGGGCGGGCCTGCGGCGGCTGGAGGTGGCCGGTGGCTGACCTGCGGCGTCACCTGACCCTGTACCTGCGGCTGCTGGGCGCGCAGATCCGCTCGCAGGGCGCGCACCGCACCTCGTTCCTCCTCGACGCGCTGGGCAGCCTGCTGATCACCGCCGCCGAGTTCGCCGCGCTCGCCCTGGTCCTCCCACGCTTCGGCGGGCTGGGCGGCTGGACGCTGGGCGAGATCTGCCTGCTGTACGGCCTCGCGGAACTCGCGTTCGTCCTCATGGACATCCTGTTCGGGGGTTTCGACGCGCCCAACCTGTCCGCGCACGTCCGCAGCGGCTCGTTCAGCACCTTCCTGCTGCGCCCCGCCCCGCTGACCCTGCAGGTGTTCGCCTCCGACTTCGCGCTGCGCCGCCTGCCGCGCGTCCTGCTTGCCGCCGCCATCGCCGGGTACGGCCTCACGCACGCCCCCCTCGCGCCCGGCCCGGAAACGGCCGCCCTGCTGACCGCCGCCATGCTGGGCATGATCTGCTTCTTCGGCGGGCTGTTCGTCATCGGCGGCACCCTCACCTTCTGGACGGTGGACAGCGTCGAGGCCATGAACGTCCTGACCTACGGCGGCCGCACCCTGATCAGCTACCCCATGGACATCTACTCCGCCTGGCTGCGGCGCACCTTCACGTACCTGATCCCCGCCGGGTTCCTGTCCTACCTGCCCGCCCTGCACCTGCTGGGCCGCCCCCTGCCCGACGGCCTGCCCGGCTGGGCCGCGCTGCTCGGCCCGCTGGCCGGACCGCTCGTGCTGGCCGGGGCGTTCGCGTTCTGGCGGGTCGGCGTGCGGCACTACCAGGGCACCGGGACATGAGGGCGGTGGGCTCTGGGCGGTGGGCTTCGAGGATCGACCCGACCGTCCCCGCCTTTCACGACACGCCATTCAAGAGAGGAGGCACCCCATGATTCACGTCGAGCACCTGCGCAAGACCTTCACCACCCGCACCGGCCGCTTCCTGAGCGCGGGGCGGCGCACCCACGAGGCCGTCCGGGACGTGTCCTTCCACATCCCACGCGGCGAGATCGTCGGGTACCTCGGGCCGAACGGGGCGGGCAAGAGCACCACCGTCAAGATCCTCACCGGGCTGCTCGTACCCGACAGTGGCGCCGTCACCGTGGGCGGCCTGACCCCCTGGCAGGACCGCCGCCGCCACGTCGCGCGGCTCGGCGCGGTGTTCGGGCAGCGCACCACCCTGTGGTGGGACCTGCCGGTCATCGAGAGCCTGCGCCTGCTGCGGCACGTGTACCGCATCCCGCAAGGCCACTGGCAGGCGAACCTGGACACCTTCACCGACCTGCTCGACCTCGGGCCGTTCCTGCACACCCCCGCCCGCACCCTCTCGCTGGGCCAGCGGATGCGGGCCGACCTCGCCGCCGCGCTGCTGCACGACCCGGAACTGCTGTTCCTGGACGAACCCACCGTCGGCCTCGACGTCGTGGCGAAGGACCGCATCCGCGACTTCATCGCGCACATCAACCGCGAACGCGAGGTCACGGTACTCCTCACCACGCACGACCTCGGGGACGTCGAGCGCCTCGCGCGGCGCGTGCTGATCATCGACCACGGACAACTGCTGTTCGACGGCCGGCTGGCGCACCTGCAGGCGCAGTACGGCTCGCACCGCGAACTGCACGTGGAGTTCAGCGAACCCGTCCCCGACGCCGGGGTGCCGGGCCTGACCCTCCTGAGCCACGAACCGGGCCGCGCCACGTACGCCTTCACGGGCGCCGCTGCGGACCCCATCGCCCGCGTCACCGCTCACGCCCCCGTCCGGGACCTGACCGTGCGCGAACCGGACATCGAGGCCACCGTCCGGCGCATCTACGAGGGCGACCTGCTGCGCGCCGCACTAACATGACGGGCGTGATCACTCCAGACAGGGCAGGCGCGGTGCCCGGCATGCCCCCCCCGCTCCCGCCGTCCCACTTCCGGGGCGATCCGGTTCCCGTCGCCCGCGCGCTGCTGGGGGGGACGCTGGTGCGCGTGCTGGACGGCGGGGAACGCCTGACCGGGCGGATCGTCGAGGTCGAGGCCTACGACTGCCCCCGCGATCCCGCCTGCACCGCCGGACGCTTCCACGCGGCCCGCAGCGCCGAGATGGCCATCCCGCCCGGCACGTGGCTGTTCTGGACCGCGCACGGCCACCCGCTGCTGCAGGTCGCGTGCCGCCCGGAGGGCGTGTCCGCCAGCGTCCTGATCCGCGCCCTTGAACCGCTGGAGGGCCTGGGCCAGATGCTGAGCTTCCGGCCCGTCATCCGCGAACGCGACCTGACGAACGGCCCCGCCAAACTCGTGTACGCGCTGGGCCTGAACCCCGCGCAGATCAGCGGGCGGCCCGTGAACGCCCCGGAACTCCACCTGCTGCCGCCCCCCGCCCCCCTTCCGGACGAGATGGTGGAGGTCACCGCCCGCGTCGGCATCCGCGAGGGCCGCACCCTCCCGTGGCGCTTCACGATGCGCGGCAACCCCTGGGTGTCACCCGCCGCGCCCAGCATGGACCTGAGCGTCACCCCGGACGGGTAGGGGCCTCCGCCAGCAGCGCGGCGACGCCCTGCACCGCTGTGCGCTCGCCGCGCAGGACCTCGCCTCGTAGGGCGTGCAGCCGCGCCGGGTCGAGGCCCGCCTGGAACGCCCGCCAAGCGGCCTCGCGCAGCAGTTCGTCGAACCACTGCGCCGCCTGCCGCTGCCGTTTCTCGCGCAGGTCCACGGCGGCGCGGTACGCCTCGACGGTGTTCCACACGGCGTCCAGTCCCTCGCCGGTCAGTGCGGAGGCCCGCAGCGCCACGGGCCGCCACGGCGCGTCGTGCGGGGTGAGCAGCGTCAGCGCGGTGCGCAACTCCGTCTGGGCGCGTACCGCCGCCTGCGGGTTCGTGTCGGCTTTGTTCACCACGCACACGTCCGCCAGTTCCATGATCCCCCGCTTGATGCCCTGCAACTCGTCCCCGGCGTTCGGGAGGGTCAGCAATACGAACAGGTCCGTCATGGCGGCCACCTGCGTCTCGCTCTGGCCGACGCCCACCGTCTCCACGAGGATCACGTCAAACCCCGCCGCCTCGCACAGCGTGATGGATTCCCGCGTGCGCCGCGCCACGCCGCCCAGCGTGCCCCCGCTGGGGCTGGGGCGGATGAACGCGTTCGGGTGCACCGTCAGGCGCGGCATGCGCGTCTTGTCGCCCATGATGCTGCCGCCCGTCCGGGCCGAACTGGGGTCCACGGCCAGCACCGCCACCCGGTGCCCCGCGTCGGCCAGTCGCACGCCCAGCGCCTCGATGAACGTGCTCTTGCCCACGCCCGGCACGCCCGTCAGGCCGATCCGCACCGACCGCCCGGCACGCGGCATGACCTCCGCCAGCAACGCCTGAGCCTGCGCCTCATGCTCCGGCCGCGTGGACTCGACCAGCGTGATCGCCTTCGCCAGCGCCCGCCGGTTCCCCGACAGGAGCGGCAGGGTCAGGGGATGCGGAGCGGCGGGCACGTGAACCTCTCTATCAGCTCGGCGGGACGCAGTTCCCTCTCCAGGGTGGGCCACGGAATGCGGTGCTCGGGTTGCACGGCCCCCCACTCGCGGGTCTGCACGACCTGCCCGTCCGGGCCGATCAGCCGTTCGATCCGCGCGGCGACCGTGTCCTGGCCGGGCGTGCGGCGCAGCGCCCACGAGTACGCGCGGGGGCGGCCCGCCTCGTCCCAGTCGATGCGCTGCTCGGTGCGGTCCGGGTTCCAGCCGGACGCCGCGCGGAACACCAGCCGCCGCACCGTGCCGCGCGCGTCCGTCCACGTCTGCACGTCGAAGAACGCGTCCATGATGCACGGCATCGACGAACCCTGGAACGCCCGCCAGCCGCCCAGCGCCGCGTCGTTCCCGGTCACGACCGCCCGCGCGGACGCGGCAGAGGAGAGGCCCACCGGGCCGCCCGCCCCGCCTGCCAGTGCGGCCCCGCCCGACAGCGGCGCACTCAGCAGCAGCGCCAGCATCACGTGCTTCAGCATTTCACTCCTTTCGGCACCGCCCGCAGATACGACCCCAGCGGTGTCGTCACACCCCGCGCCCGGAAGCCCGTCTCCTTCACCAGTCGCCCCCGCGCGTCGAACGATCCGCGCACGTCCAGCAGGCGCCCCGCGAACCCACTCCAGCTCACACTGAGGCCCGTCAGTCGCCCCGCCCGGTCGTAACTCTGCCGCACCCACAACCGGTTGTCCGGCACCAGCCGCGCGTACGTCAGGCTCCGCACCCGGCCCGAACGGTCCAGCAGGAACGTCGTATCCCCCCGCTCGCACACCCGCAGGCCCCCCACCTGCGCGGGCGGCCCTGCGGGTGGGGCGGGCAGGGTCATTCCCAGCGCGCCCGCACCGCTCAACCCAGCCCCGCCCAGCACGGCACACGCCACCACAGCCCTCAGTTGCTTCAGCATGCGGGCAGGTACGAGGCGGGGCGCGTGGAGGTTGCTCTCATGCCTGTTCGCGTGCTCGCAGGAGGTTCAGCACTTCGCGGGCGCTGCTGAGGATGGGGGTGCCGGGGCCGAAGATGCCCGCCGCGCCCGCCTCGCGCAGGGCAGGGTAGTCCTGTTGCGGGATCACGCCGCCCACGACGACGAGGATGTCCCCGGCGCCCTGTTCGCGCAGCGCGGCGATCAGCTGCGGGACGAGGGTCTTGTGCCCGGCGGCCTGACTGCTCACGCCGACGACGTGCACGTCGTTCTCGATGGCCTGCCGCGCGGCTTCGTCGGGCGTCTGGAACAGGGGGCCGACGTCCACGTCGAAGCCCAGGTCGGCGAAGCCGGTGGCGATGACCTTCGCGCCGCGGTCGTGCCCGTCCTGGCCCATCTTCACGACGAGGATGCGGGGGCGGCGGCCCTCGGCCTCGGCGAAGGCCTCGATCTCACCCTGGAGGGACGCGAAGCCCTCGTCGCCGTCGTACCCGGCGGCGTACACGCCGCTGAGGGTGCGGATCTCGGCGGCGTGGCGGCCCCAGGCGCGTTCCAGGGCGTCGCTGACCTCGCCGACGGTGCAGCGGGCCTGCATGGCGGTCACACTCAGGGCCAGCAGGTTGCCCTCGCCGGAGCGGGCGGCGTGTTCCAGGGCAGTCAGGGCGGCCTGCACGGCCTGCGGGTCGCGCGTTTCGCGCACGCGGTTCAGGCGGGCGATCTGCGCGTCGCGCACGGCGGCGTTGTCGATGTCCAGCACGTCCACCGGGGTGTCCTGGGTGGGGCGGTACTTGTTCACGCCGACGATGACGTCCTCGCCCCGGTCGATGCGGGCCTGTTTGCGCGCGGCGGACTCCTCGATGCGCAGTTTCGGCACGCCGCTCTCGATGGCCTTCGCCATGCCGCCCAGCCCTTCGACCTCGCGCATCAGTTCCCGCGCCTTCTCGGCGAGGTCGTGGGTGAGGCGTTCCATCATGAAACTGCCGCCCCAGGGGTCGATGACGTGCGGGATGCCCGTCTCCTCCTGGATGACCAGCTGGGTGTTGCGGGCGATGCGGGCTGAAAAATCGGTGGGCAGGCCGATGGCCTCGTCGAAGGAGTTCGTGTGGAGGCTCTGCGTGCCGCCGAACACGGCCGCCATCGCCTCGACGGTCGTGCGGATGACGTTGTTGTACGGGTCCTGCTCGGTGAGGCTCCAGCCGCTCGTCTGGCAGTGGGTGCGCAGCGCGCGGCTCATGGGGTTTTTCGGCTCGAAGGGGGCCATGAGTTCGCTCCAGAGCAACCGGGCGGCGCGGAGTTTGGCGACCTCCATGTAGAAGTTCATGCCGATCCCAAAGAAGAAACTCAGGCGCGGCGCGAACTCGTCGATGTGCAGGCCCTTCCCGAGCGCGGCCTTCACGTACTCCAGCCCGTCCGCGAGGGTGTACGCGAGTTCCAGCGCGGCGTTCGCCCCGGCCTCCTGGATGTGGTACCCGGAAATGGAAATCGAGTTGAAGCGCGGCATCTGCTGCGCCGTGAACTCGATGATGTCCGCGATGATCCGCATGCTGGGCGCGGGGGGGTAGATGTACGTGTTGCGGACCATGAACTCTTTCAGGATGTCGTTCTGGATGGTGCCCGACAGCTGATCCAGCGTCGCGCCCTGCTCGAGCCCCGCCACGATGTATCCCGCCAGGATCGGCAGGACCGCGCCGTTCATGGTCATGGACACCGACATCTCGCTCAGCGGGATGCCGTCGAAGAGGACCTTCATGTCCTCGACGGAGTCGATGGCGACCCCGGCCTTGCCCACGTCGCCCACCACGCGCGGGTGGTCGCTGTCGTACCCGCGGTGCGTGGCGAGATCGAACGCGACCGACAGGCCCTTCTGCCCGGCGGCGAGGTTGCGGCGGTAGAAGGCGTTCGATTCCTCGGCGGTAGAAAAGCCCGCGTACTGCCGGATCGTCCAGGGGCGCGCGGCGTACATGGTGGCCCTGGGGCCGCGCGTGAAGGGCGGCAGGCCCGGCAGGGTGTCGGTGTCCAGGCCCTCGGTGTCGGCGCGGGTGTACAGCGCCCGGAGGGTGATGCCCTCGGGCGTCTGGCGGTTCAGGCGCGCCGGGTCGGCGCCCTTCAGGTCCTTGCTGGCCTGGGCTTTCCAGGCGTTCAGGTCGGGTGCCTGGGCGGGGGTGGGGTGGGTCATGCGGTGGACCTCCGGCGGGTCAGGAGAGGCGGAGCGCCGTGGGGGGACTCCGGGAGTGGGGGACTTGATGCGCCCATCATGCCACGCACTCAAACGCACGTTAGGGTCGCTGGCGTTCCCGGCCGCGTGACAGGATTGCGCGCCCGTTCACGCTGTTCCGGGGGGAGTCGCCGGGACCATTCACCCCGTGGAGCTGCCGGAGCGGGGGCGTGCCGGTCCGTACACCAGGAAAGGTGGAAGGCGCGTGCCACGGACCCCGATTGACCGGGGTGCCAGAACCGTCCTGTCCGGGCGAAGCGGCTCGGAGAGCTGCCCCGCACGAGGGAAGCAGAGAGGACGGCCGGACGCGGAGCTGGCACCCCGGTGGTGGTCCGGGTCGTGAACGAAACAGACGGCAGTCCGTGTAATCCCGAATCGGTCATCTGTTCCTGACGTAACGTGAGGAATGTTAGACTACCCGGCGTGACTGCCGAACCCGATTCCGCCCGCCGCGTGAAACTCGCGCCGAGCATCCTCGCCAGCGACTTCAGCCGCCTCGGCGAGGAACTGAACGCCATCGCCGGAGCCGACTGGGCGCACGTGGACGTCATGGACGGCCAGTTCGTGCCGAACATCTCCTTCGGGCTGCCCATCCTCGCCGCCGCCCGCGCCGCCAGCAGTCTGTTCATGGACGTTCACCTGATGATCGACCGCCCGGAACGCTACCTGAAAGACTTCGCGGACGCCGGAGCCGACGGCCTGACCGTCCACGTGGAAAGCACCCCCCACATCCACCGCGCCGTGCAGCAGATCCGGGAACTCGGCAAGAAGGCCGGCGTGACCCTCAACCCCGGCACGTCCCTCGAGACCCTCCGCCCCGTCCTGCCCGAGGTGGACCTCGTCCTGATCATGAGCGTCAACCCCGGCTTCGGCGGTCAGAAATTCATTCCGCACAGCCTGGAGCGCATCCGCACCGTCCGCCGCTGGCTGGATGAACTCGGCAGCGCCGCCGAACTGCAGGTGGACGGCGGTGTCGGCCCCACCAACGCCCGCGCCGTCGTGAACGCCGGGGCCAGCAACCTCGTCGCCGGAAGTGCCGTGTTCGGCAGGGACGGCGCCCAGGCCGGACTGGAACGCCTGCGCGAGGCACTGAAATAACATGCGCCTCCGCGTCGACCTTCTCCCACACGGCAACTACCCGGATGTCGTCGTCATCATCGACGTGCTGCGCGCCACCACCACCGCCGTCGCGTACCTCGAACGCGGGGCCGACGCCCTGCTGCTGACCGCCACCCCCGAAGTCGCCCTGGCCCTGCGCCCGGAAGGGGAAAGCACCCCCTACCTTCTCGGCGGGGAACGCGGCGGCCTGCCCATCCCCGGCTTCGACTTCGGGAACAGTCCCGTCGAGGCTGCCGGGCAGAACTTCACGGGCAAGACGGTCGTCATGAACACCACCAACGGCACCGGCGCCGCCCACACCGCCGCGCAGACCGGTAAGCACATCTTCCTGGCTGCCCTGACGAACGCGCACGCCGCCGCCCGCCGCGCCCGCGCCGCCGCCACCGAGGAGATCGCCATCGTCTGCGCCGGTACCGACAGCCACGTCGGCCTGGAGGACGTGTATGCCGCCGGGGTGCTCGCCGAGTACCTGCTCGCCATGGGGGAATTCAGCATCGATGACGGCGCCCGCATCGCCCTGACCGTCCGCCGCAACGGCGGCAACCCCCTCGAGGCACTCAGCAGCAGCGGTCACGGCCAGCACCTCAGCCGCCTGGGGCTGGGCGAGGACGTGCGCCACGCGGCCGGCCTGAGTACCAGCACCATCGTTCCCACCCTGACCCGCGACGAGGACACCCCGGACCAGACCCTGAAGTTCACGGCCGGGTAACCCGCCGCCGTGCGCGCCTGCCCGCCCCTCACGGGGGTGGGCAGATTCGTTTGGTGGGGGAGAGGGCGGGCATTACCATGAACGCTGCATGAACGGCCCGGACCTCCTGAACCTGCTGCGCCGCAGCGACATTGACCCCCTTCACACGTACCTGAGCGACCTGCAGGCTCAGTTCGAGGCCGGAAGGCTGCACGAGAACGACCTGCTCCGCGCCTTCCAGTGCTTTCAGACCTCCGACCTGACCCTCGGGGACGGCTTCCAGCGATGGACCGAAACGCACCCCGGCACGTACGCCCCGCACGTCGCGCTGGCCAGCTGGTTCCTGGGCCGCGGCTGGGAAGCGCGCGGGCAGGCCACCTCCGACCGGGTCAGCGACCAGGGCTGGCGCGCCCTGGACCACTTCCTGACCCAGGCGGACGGCTGCGCCCGCCACGCCGTCACCCTCACCGAGAACCCCCTGGCCGCCTGGAAGGTCGTGGGCCTCGTCAGCAACACGCGCGGCTGCCAGCTGAGCCTGCACGACGTGCAGACGCAGCAGTACCCGGACTGGTTCACGCGGGGCGTGCAGGACCAGCCGGGCAGCCTCGCGCTGCGCCGCACCATGCTGCTGCACCTGCGCGCCGAGTGGGGCGGCAGCGAGGAACACATGCTGACCTTCGTCCGCCAGCAACAGGACGCCGGGCAGCTGGGCCAGGCCGACATGCAGCGCCTCTGGGCCGAATTCCACAGCCACGTGTCGCATCACGCCATGGCCTTCGCGAACGACCCCGCCACCGCCGTGGAACGCGCCCGCATCGCCGCCGAACTGTACCCCCTGCAGGCCGAGCAGCTGTTCATCGCCCTGACCGGCGCGAACGCCGCCCCGGACGAACGCCTCGCCGCCCTGAGCCGCTACCTGGACGCCGCCGCGCAGGAGGGCCGCGCCGCGCCCGGCCGCATGTTCGGGTGGGCCCTGCACCAGGCGGGCGACTGGCTCGTTCCGGAAACGCCACGCCTGGCCGCCCTGCTGACCCGCGCCGCGCAGGACGGGGACGACGACTCGGCCATCATGCTGGGTGAACTGCAGCTCACCCACCCGAAATGGAAGCTGCCGGACGCCCGCCCGCTGCTGCAACAGGCCCGCGACCAGGGACACACCGAGGCCGCCGAACTGCTCGTCCGCTACCAGGAGCAGACGCTGGGCGAGAAACTCAGGGACACGCCGCAGAAACGCGAGGACATCCTGAAAGCCGCCGACCTGCTCAGCGGCGACATGAGCTGGCGCGTGTACCGCGACTTCGACGCGTACCGCACGCAGTTCACGCTCGACGACCGCCAGAAGTTCCGTTACCTGCACCGCGCCGCCGACAGCGGCGACAACGACGCCCGCTTCGAACTGGCCCGCCAGCTGCGCGGCGGGCGGGTCGAGGTGGGCGAGGACGGCGTGCTGCGCCCCGTGGACACCGCGCCCCTGCAGGGCAGCCTGGACTACGCCCGGCACCTGCTGGAACGCGCGGCCAGCACCAACCACCGCGGCGCCGTGAAGATGCTGCGGGCCACCCGCGACCGCGACTGGCAGGCCGCCACCGCCCGGCGCCTGAACGTCGCGGGCGTCACCACGAATTCCGGCGGGTTCTGGCAGGACTGGTGGAAGTGGATGCTGGCGGCCGCCGTGATCCGCCTGATCGCCGCGCTGCTCGGGCATCACTGAACGCCCGCTGACCTTCGGTGCGCCCCGCAGCAGGTAGGCTGTGGGGCGTGACTGTACTTGATTTTGCCCTGCCTGCCGTGACGCCCGTGGATTCCGTGGACTGGTCAGCGATTCCCAGTCCGGCGTTCGTGCTGGACGAGTCCCGCCTGCGCCGGAACCTGGCCCTGATCTCGCACGTGCAGCGCGAGAGCGGCGCGCAGATCATCGTGGCGTTCAAGGGCTTCTCGATGTGGTCGGCGTTCCCGGTGCTGCGCGAGTACGGGATCACGGGCGCGACGGCCAGCAGCCTGAACGAGGCGCGGCTGGCGCGCGAGGAGATGCGCGGCGAGGTGCACGTGTACGCCCCGGCGTACAGCGACGCGGAATTCCCGGCGATCCTGGAACTGGCCGATCACCTGGTGTTCAACTCGTTCAGTCAGTGGGAGCGCTTTAAGCCGCAGGTGATGGCCGCGCGTGAGGCTGGCCGGACGGTACACGTGGGCATCCGCGTGAACCCGGAGTACGCCGAGGTCGAAACCGACCTGTACAACCCGGCCGGGCCGTTCTCCCGTCTGGGCGTGACGCGCCGTGAGTTCCGCATGGACCTGATGGACGGCGTGGACGGCCTGCACTTCCACACGCTGTGCGAGAAGGACAGCGACACGCTGGAACGCACGCTGGAGGTGCTGGAACGCAACTTCGGGGACGTTCTGGCGCAGGTGAAGTGGGTGAACTTCGGCGGCGGGCACCTGATGACCCGCGAGGGCTACGACATTCCCCGCCTGATCCGCGTGGTCCGCGCGTTCCGTGAGCGGTGGGGCGTGCACGTGATCCTGGAGCCCGGCAGCGCGTTCGGCTGGCAGACCGGCTGGCTGGTGAGCAGCGTGCTGGACGTGGTGCATAACGTGAAAGACGCCCTGCTGCTGGACGTCAGCGTGTCGGCGCACATGCCGGACGTGCTGGAGATGCCGTACCGGCCCCGCATCCTGGGGGCGGGCGACCCGCCGGAACTCGACCATCACCGCGAGACGAGCGAGGGCGCGGGCGGGTATCCGTACATCATCGGCGGGACGACCTGCCTCGCGGGGGACGTGGTCGGCGAGTACGTGTTCGACCGGCCCCTGCAGGTCGGGGACCGCGTGGTGTTCGACGACATGATCCACTACACGATGGTCAAGACGACCTTCTTCAACGGCGTGAAACACCCGGACATCGGGATTCTGCACCCGGACGGCTCGTACAGCCGCGTGAAGACCTTCGGGTACGAGGAGTTCCGCGCGAAACTCAGCTGAACGCGGCGGGCGTCGCGTGGGCGGCGCACCCCCTCGGGTGGGGGTGCGCCGCGGTGTGTCAGGGGCGGATTGGGACCCGCCGGGGGCCGCGCACAGTGCGGCGCCTGCGGGATTGCGGGGGAGGCCGGGGGGCGGCGAGGATGCAGTGGAGGGTGTCCCCGGATCGAACGCGTGCCCAACAGCCGGGCGAACGGGTACGTACCTGTTGGGGTGTCGTCAGGGTAGGTCGGCGGCCTGACCCGCGCCTGAACACCCGGTTCATTGCCCTCATACGGACTCCGATTGAATGGTCTTTGCAGCCCATTCAATCGGGGTCCGTATCATGCCACCACGGCACAGGCGCGCGCCGCCCCGGACGGCAGTCGGGGGCGGCGCGGTTGGGACGGGGCAGGCCCTCGGCCCCCTCGACCGGGGTTACTTGCGGTAGACCTTCACGGCGCCGCTGACGGTGCGGATGGTGCCGCCCTCGAAATCGGCCGCCCAGGCCCCGCCGATCTGGTACTGGTCGCGGGTGGGGAAGCCCAGGAACGAGCCGCTGCCGCCCAGGCCCTGGTAGGTCTTCAGGACCGCGCCCGTCAGCCAGAACGTGCCGTACTTCTCGGTGCCGTACAGTGCGCCGTTCTGGAAGAACCCGTACAGGCCGCTGGTGCCGTAGGTGTTGCGCGGAATGACCTTCTCGTCACCGGCCGCCCAGCCCAGGCGGCCAGGGGGGCGGGTCGCGCCGTTCTCGGCCTTCGCCAGCGCCAGGTAACGTTCGAGCAGCATGCCGTGCACGGCGTACGAGCGGCTGCTGCCGTTCGCGTGCAGCAGGACCGCGTCGCCGTACGCACCGACGCCACGGAACTTCTGCCACAGACCGTCACCCCACGGCGCGGCGTAGGTGACCGCCTGCCCCAGGCTCTCGCTGCCCTTCAGGCGGGCGTAGGCGTCCACCATCGCCTGATCACGCGCGGCGTTCTGCCGTTCGCCCGGCTGGATCTGTCCGCTCGGGGTGGGCTGCGGGGCCGGCTGGGGAGCGGGTTGCGGGCCCTGGCCCGGCGTGATGGTCACGCTGCCGGTCGCACCCCCCTGCGCCGGGGCGGGCGGGGTGACGGCCTCGCCGGCCACGCGGAAGCTGACGGTGTCGGTCGTCCAGCCCTCGGCGGGCAGCGGATTGACGACGATACTCAGGGCGCGCGCCAGGTTCTCCTGCCCCTGCACCCGCACCTTCGCGAAGCCCTGATCCTCCGCGAAACGCGCCACGTCCTCCAGGTCGAGTGGCCGGGTGCTGGCCAGCGCCAGCAGGCGGTCCTGACCGTTCGGGCCGCCCACCGTGAAGGTGTACTTCGCGCCCTGCGGCGGGAACACGCGCGTCACGCCGGCCTTGACGAAGTTGCTCTCCTCGAAGTTGTTCGGGAAGAACAGGTCGATCTGCCCGTTGGCGTTCACGTTGAACAGGTACACGTAGGCGTCCTGGTTGGTTTTCAGGCCGACGCTCAGCTGCTCGCCCTTGCGGTAGGTGGGGTTGTTCTGCCCGCCCGCGTCGCGGTTCACCCAGACTTCCACCTTCAGTTTGGTGTCCACCGGGTTCACGATGATGCTCTGCGCGGTGATCTTCGCGGGACTGGCGCTCGCCTGGGCGCCCACGCCCAGCAGGACGGAGAGGAGAAGGGCGGCGGTCTGCAGCGGCTGATGCTTGAACGGTTGGGCCTGACGCATGTGATCGTGACGCATGGTGCCTCCTTGTGAGAAGTTCACCGTAGGCCGTGAAACTGACCGATGGCTGAAAATAGCGCGCGCTGCAAGGTTTCCCGAAGGTCGGCTCAACGGCGTGTCAGCTTCCTGCCGGCCACGTGAGAACCTGCTGACAGGACCCTGAACATGCGTTCAGGCAGGGCTGGCCCTTCCAGGCATGGTGGGCGGCGGTAGGCTGGGCAGCATGTTCACGCGCCGGTCCACGCTGCACACGCTGCTGGCCACCCTGGCCTGCAGCGGGACGTTCCTGCCGGCCGAGGGCCGGGCGGCACCCGGCCCGGCCGATCCCTGGCCGGCGGCGCCGGTCCTGACCCGCCTGTTCCGGTTGCCGGAAGGCCGCGCCGACGCGCAGGCACTGATCGCGGCGCTGGACCTCACGGTGGCGCAGGTGCGGGAACTGCAGCGACTGGCCGACAGTGAAACCCTGTCGGCCGCGCGCCCCGCGGCGGTGGCGGCACGGGCCAAACTGGCCGCCACGCAGGCCGAGAAGGACCGCAAGGTACGCCTGCTGCTCGGCGCGGACTACGTCCGTTTCCGCGAGTGGGTGCAGGCCTGGTGGCGCGAGCAGGTCCGCCGCGCCCGCCCCTGAGGGCCGCCCGCTCAGCCGCCCAGGTGGATCGCGGCCCACAGGGCCAGCGGGGCGAGCAGCAGCGCGGGCAGCAGGCTGCCGACCCGCACGCGGCGGTCCTCGAAGCCCAGTCCGGCCAGCATCAGGTTCCAGCTGATGCCGATGATCGTCAGGCCGCCGGCCCCCGTGATCAGCAGCACGTAAGCGTTGGTCTTCAGGACCGACGGGTCCGCGCCGCCCAGCAGACCGGCCGCGAAACCGCCTGCTGCCAGACTGATGCCGCCCTGGACCAGCAGGACGGTCAGGGCGCTGAACCCCACCCCGCTTCCGTACGCGCCCGCCAGCGCCAGCGCGGCGATCCCGTCGAGCGTGCTCTTCAGGACGTAGGTGCTGCTGTCACCGGTCAGGCCGTTCTGCAGCCCGCCGATCACGGTCATGGGGCCCACGCAGAACAGCAGGCTGGCCGCCACGAAGCCTTCGGTGAAGCGCCCGCCGCCCCGGAACCGTTGCCGCAGCGTGTTCCCCAGGCGACCCAGCGCCTCCTCGATCCCGAGCGCCTCCCCGATCACCGCGCCGGCCGCGAGGCTGATCAGCGCCAGGATCACGCCCGGTACCGCGCCACCCTGCACCCGGTTCAGGCTGCCGGCCATGTCCAGACCGATGAACAGCGTCACCAGACTCAGCGTCTGCAGCAGCGTGCGCTGCGTGCGTTCGGGCAGCCGGCCCCCGATGGTCAGGCCCAGCAGGGTCCCGGCCAGGACCGCGCCGACGTTCACGAACGTCCCGGAAAGTTGCGTCAGAACACTCATCCGCCCCGACTGTAGCGCGCCCTCAGGGGCGTCCGGACCGCACCTGTCTGCCCCGCGCCGCGCGGGACGCTTTTCTCAAGGAGCGGGCAAGGTCACCCTGACTTGCACCTGACCCGGCCTGTGGTAAGTTCTGGGCAAGTTGAAACGAGTGACCGCCCGCCTTCCCAACACGCCGCGCCGCTGCGGCGGGCCGGGCGGCGCGGACGAGACCGCCAGCGTGAAGAATCTGAACTTGTGTGTGGGGCTGCCGTGTGGTGGCCCCACGTTCGTTTGAGGAGGCCAGCGTCATGACCTTATCCGACCAGTACCAGAACATGCCCAAACTCCTGAAAGTCAGCGAAGTGGCCGATTTCACCGGCACCCACGAACGCACGGTCCGCCGCTGGATCCGTGACGGACGACTGGGGGCCGTCGAGCATCCCAGCGGCCTGCGCGTCCCGCGCCGCTCGCTGTGGCGTTTCCTGGGACTCGACCTGGCCCTCAGCGCCTGACCCGCCTGCCCGGCCGCGCCTGCCCCACGCACGCCGCGTCCGGGTGTGGCGGCGCAACCGCCCGCGCCGTCCTCAGCCGGTGAGCGTCTGATACGGACTCCGATTGAATGGGCTGCAAAGCCAGTTCAATCCGAGCGAAGCGAGTGGGAGCTGGGCGGGTTCCGGACGTGGAGTCGGCAATCCGGTGAAGTTCCGGATTGTCGGCGAAACAAACGGCAGTCCGTATGATACGGAGTCGGTCTGCGGATGGCATAGTGTCGGGCGTGATGGACCTGACGGCCGCCCTGACCCACGGTGAAACGGAAGCCAGAGCGGCCTTCGCCGCGCTGCCCCCCAGCGCCCGCGGGGATGCGGGCGCGCACGCCCTGCGCCTGGGCCGCCCGCACCTGACCCTCGACTGGAGTGCCGACGCCCTGACCCGCGCGGCCGCGCACCTGCGCCTGGGCGACACGGGGGCCGCCCGACAGGAACTGCGCGGCCAGCCCGACACGGCCCGCCCGGCCGTCCTGCACGCCCGCGCTGCCCGGCTGGACCGCGCCCCGGACGCCGCCCCCCTGTCTGCCCACGCCGCCCGGCTGGCCCGCACGGAGGGTGACGGGAACGCCCTGATCGCCGCCGCGATCCTGAACGCCGAGCAGGACCTCGCCGGCACCGACCGCTCGGCTCACTTCGCGGCCCTGCGCACCCTGGCCGAGGGCCTGAAGGTCGCCGAGATGACCGGTCAGCCCGCCGACCCGCACCTGCTGGCGGTCCTGGCGCACGCGCAGCGGCCCCTGAACGCCCGCAAGGCCGCCGCCACCGCCGCCAAGGCCCTGGACCGCAGTGATCCGGGCAGCCCGGCGCGCGTGCTGGCCCTGCTGGCCCTGGACCGTCCCGCCGACGCCCACGCGCAGGCGCAGCGCGGATCGCTGGCAGAGGCGTGGTGGGAACCGTTCACGCGGCCCCCGCTCAGCGCAGCCCGGCCTCCTGCCACACCGCCGGAAACGAACGGTCCGGCGGACGGATAGATGGACGCGGCGCCGGGTTGCTGCCCGGGTACACGCCGCCCCCCAGCGGCGTGACCGACTGGACAGTGCCGACCGGCCACCGCGCCTCTATCCCTGGCACCGTGACCTGCGCCGCCCTGGGGACAGCCGCGTTCACGGCGGGGTCTACCCGACCTGCACGGTCAGGCGGTCCAGGCCGCGAATCACGAAGCCACCCGTGTACTGCGCGGCGTCCGGGCCGCCCAGGTGCAGGTCCGGCAGGGCGCGGCACAGGGCGCGCAGGCTCATGGCCAGTTCCAGGCGGGCCAGCGGGGCGCCCAGGCAGTAGTGGATGCCCAGCCCGAAGGTCAGGTGCGGGTTCGGGTCGCGGTCCAGGCGCAGGTCGTCCGGCGCGTCGAAGCGCTGCGGGTCGCGGTTGCCGCTGGCGTACAGCAGGCTCACGCGGTCGCCGGGGCGCAGGTCCGCGCCGCCCAGCGTGACGGGGTCCAGCACGATCCGCTCGAACATCGGCAGGGGCGTGTCGAAGCGCAGCAGTTCCTCGACGGCGCGGCGGAACACCGGCAGGCTGCCTTCGTGCGGCGCGGCCTGCACCAGCGTCTCCCAGTGCCGCCGGTCGCGCAGCAGGGCCTGCACGCCGGCGCTCAGGCCGTTCACGCTGGCCTCGTGCCCGGCGTTCAGCAGCAGGATGCAGGTGTCGATCAACTCCTGCGCGGTCAGGCGGTCGCCGTCCTGTTCGACCTGCACGAGCGCCGTGATCAGGTCGTCACGCGGTTCGGCTCGCCTCTGGGCGGCCAGTTCGCGCAGCAGCGCACTGAAGTCCAGCACGGCCCGCTCGGCCGCCGCCTGCTCTGCCGCCCCTGCCGACGGTTCGTACAGTTTCACGATGGCGGCCGACCAGGGACGCAACTGCGCGCGGTGTTCCTCCGGCACGCCGAGCAGCTCGGCGATGACCGTCACGGGCAGCGGTTCGGCGTAGGCGCTCACCAGATCGAAGGTGCCCTGTTCGCGCAGGCCGTCGAGCTGCTCGGCGAGCAGCGTCTCGATGCGGCCCTGCAGGGCCTCCACGCGCCGGGGCGTGAAGGCCAGCCCCACCAGCGAGCGCAGGCGCGTGTGCTTGGGCGGCTCGCTGTCGAGCAGGTGGTTGGTGTTGAACGCGTCGAAGTTCGCCTGCGCCGGGTCCGGGCGCGGCCAGCCCAGCTCGTCGCGCGAGTAGCGGTGCAGGGCGCTGCGGCCCAGCCGCCGGTCGCGCAGGGCCGCGCTGATGTCCGCGTGCCGGGTCAGCACCACCCGGTCGAGCGCCGGGTCCACGAACACCGGCGCGTCGGCGCGCAGCTGCGCCAGCAGCGGGTACGGGTCACGCACGAACGCCGGGTCCGACACCGGCAGCGTGCGGGTCGGCACGCTGCCCGGCACACGCCCGCGCAGCGCGGCGCGTTGCGGGGCGGCACTCACAGGAACTGCTGTCCCTCGACGCGCAGCGCGGGTTCCGAGGGACCGTCCCGCTGCGCCGACCCGCCGGCCGGACTGACGGGCGGATCGTTCGGCGGGTCACCGAGCGGCGCGGAGGTCATGCCGGGCGGCGTGACCAGCGCGTGCCGGGTCAGGTCCGGTGCGGCCAGACGGGCCGGGCCGGCCTCCAGCGGCTCCGGGTCGGCGCGGTCCGGCGTGAGGCCCGCCGGCAGGTCGGCGGGGTGGTCGACGGGGGGTGGGGCGCTGCTCAGGGAGGCGTGTCCGGGCATGGGCGGGGCCGGCAGGATGGTTTCCTCCGGCAGCACGTGCCGCCCGGACAGGTCCGAGAAGGACGACATCAGCGCCCGGTAGCCGCTCAGGAACTGCGTGTACTCCTGCCGGGCGGCCGTGAGGCGCGAGGTCAGCTCGGCGTGCCGCTCGGAGAAGGCCCGCTCCAGTTCCGCGAAGCGTTCGGCCTGCACCCGCTCGCGCTCGCGGATCAGTTCGTGATGCTCGCGTTCCATGTCGGCAAACCGCCCGCGGAAGGCGGCCTCCAGCGCCGCCAGGCGCGCCTGATGTCCGGACTCCAGCTCCGAGCGGCGGTTCTCGGCGTCCCGCACGATCGCGTCGCGCTGCAGGCTGGCCTGGGCGATCATCAGGTCCGATTCCCGCGCGGCGTTCTCTCGCAGCTCGTGCGAGATGCGCTCGGCCGCCACGACGGCCCGGCGGATCTCGTCCTCGTTCTGCCGCTGCTCTTCGAGCTGCCGTTCCAGGCCCGTGATCTGGTCGCGCAGCGCCTGATGCTGCTGCAGCAGCGTTTCCAGGTCGTCGGACAGTTCGTTCAGGAACGCGCGCACCGCGCCCCGGTCGTAACTGCCCAGCCGGGTCGGGAATTCCTGATGACGCACGTCGAGTGGGGTGAATTTCACGAGAACAGACTCCTTCCCACCCGGACGAGGGTGGCTCCTGCGCGAACGGCCAGCGGGTAATCCCCGCTCATGCCCATGCTCAACTCTGACAGACCCAGATCATGCGCCCGCCGGGCCGTGTCCGTAAACAGCGCCAGCAGCCGCGCGTCACGTTCGGCGGCCTCCAGGCCCTCCAGGTCCGGGGCCATGATCATCAGGCCGCGCACGGTCAGGCCGGTGGCCTGCACCTCGCGCAGCGCGCCCGGCAGCTCGGCGGCGCTCAGGCCGTGCTTCTGCGCCTCGCCGTTGTGCAGTTGCAGCAGCACGTCCGGTGCGCGTCCCCAGCCCTGCGCGGCCTGCGCGATCGCCTCGGCCTGCCAGGGCGCCTCGATGGAATGCACGAGCGTCACGGGCCGCAGGTACTTCACCTTGTTGCGTTGCAGCGTGCCGATGTAATGCCACTCCAGGTCCGGGCGCTGCGCCGCCTTGTCCCGCAGTTCCTGCGCCCGGCCCTCGCCCAGCGGAAACGCACCGAACGCCAGGACGCAGCGTTCGATGCTCGCGAGGTCCTGGCCCTTGGTCACGGCGACCAGCCGCGCGCTGCCCCCGGCGCGCCCGGCCTGCGCCTCGGCCTGCCGGATGGCGGCCAGGACCGCCGGAACGCTCAAGCGGTCCTCGCCGGACCGGGGTGGAGGACCGGCTCGCCGGCCGGCCGCTGCTGATAAACCGTCACGCCCGTCATTCTCACCCAATCCGCAGTCGCACTCAAGCCCGTGGCGGAAGCGTGTCCGGCGCGTCCCTGCCCGGGCCGGCCCCCGGCCCCTGCCCCGCGCCTCCCAAGCCCCCCCGCAGGAAACCTTCACCCTTCTCAGAGACGCAGCGGCAAGGGTGAGTGAAGTGCTCGCCGTGCCCAGCCCCCAGCCCTTCTCCCCGGTGGGGGCGATTTCAGGGTTCCGTGCGAAACTAGGAGAAGAATGCGACACCCCATGACGCTCGCCGTGACCGTCCTCCTCGCCGCGCCCGCCGTCGCCCAGACCGCCGGGACCGTGCAGGACGTGACCGTGGTCGGCACCAGTGAACTGCTGGCCAATTTCGTCCGCGCCACCCTCAGCGTGCAGACCGGCGCGCCCCTTTCCAGCATCAACCTGCGACAGGTCGAGCAGGAAGTCGTCGCGTCCGGTTACTTCAAGAGCGCCGTCGCGGAACTGCGCAGCGTGGCCGGCAAGGACACCCTGGTCGTCACGGTCGTCCCGAACGCCACCATCAAGGACGTCACCGTCACCGGCCTGACCTTCCTGCCGGCCGACGGCTTCAAGAAGAGCGTCGGGGACCTGCTGAACATCGCCCCCGGCGCCACCCTGAACACCCAGCGCATCGACGAGGCCAAGACCGCGCTCGCCAGCAACTTCCAGGGCGAGGGCTACCCCTTCGCGCCCAGCATCAGCGCCAACGTGAAGACCGAGACCGACGGCACCGTCACCGTGAACTTCATCGTGGACGAGACCGCCCCCCTGACCCGCGTGGAGGTGCAGGGCGTCACGCTGCTGCCCGCCAGCACCGTCACCGCCATCTTCAAACCCCTCTACGACGCCCGCCGCTTCACCCCGGACGCGTACTTCGCCGCCGTGCAGCGGCTCCAGCAGGCCTACGACGCCGCCGGGTACCTGCAGGCCGGCGTGAACGCCCAGGCCACCACCCTGGAAGGCGGCGTGCTGAAGGTCAGCGCCACCGAGGGCAAGGTCGCCAGCGTCGACCTGACCGACCTGGGAGCCAGCGGCGCGGCCCTGCAGACCCGCGCCGGTCAGCCCATCAGCCTCGCCGCCCTGCAGGCCGACGTGCGCACCCTGGCCAACCAGACCGGCAAACCGGTCGGCTTCGCCATCCAGCCGGACCCCCAGAACCCCGCGCAGGTCACGGTGCTGTTCGGGTCGGCCGGCGTCGCCACCGGCCCGGTCAAGAGCATCGAGATCAAGGGCAACACCCTGGTCCCCACCGCCACCCTGCTGGCCGCCGTGAAAACCAAGACCGGCGACGTGTACAGCCCCCAGCTCGCCCAGGACGACTTCCTGGCCATCCGTGACGCCTACCGCAAGGCCGGGTACGAGATCAGCACCCGCGACGCCATCACCTTCGACGGCGGCGTGCTGACCTTCAACACCCGCGAGGTCAAGGTCGCCGGGTACGAACTGCAGTGGCAGGGCAAGCACACCACCAAGGACCGCGTGATCCTGCGCGAACTGCCGGAACCCGGCAAGGCCTTCAACCAGAAGGACCTGTACGCCGCGCTGGGCCGCATCAGCCGCCTGGGCTTCGTGCGGGTCGTGACCGAGAGCGTCCGCAGCGACCCCGCCAACCCCGAGAACGTCACGTACGTCCTGGGCCTCGCCGAGACCACCACCGGCATCCCCGTGAACCTGGGCCTGACCTACGATTCCTTCGCGGGCGGCTTCGGCGGCGACGCCGGCTACACCAACAACAACGTGTTCGGCCTGGGCCACAACTTCACCGCCTCGGTCGGCGGGCAGCAGAACGACGCCGGGCAGAACCTCGTGGGGAACGTCTCGTACTCGATTCCCTGGCTGGACGTGGACTTCCTGGACTTCCGCAAGACGCCCACCAGCCTGTCCGTCAGCGCCGGCTCCAACGTCGTGGGGAACAACACCATCTTCAGCAAGGCCGACGACACCCCCGCCAGCACCGACACCGGCTGGGACTACACCCGCCGCACCAACTCCTTCAGCGTCAGCCTGGGCCGCAACCTCGCCAGGAACCTCTACGCCACGGCCGGCGTCAGCACCGGGTACTCCACGTACTACCTCGAGGCGCTCAAGGATAAGGAAAACGTCGTCACGTACAAGGACGCCAGCGGCGCCGAACAGACCCGCACCTTCGAGAAGGCCACCGCCGAGGGCCTCGTGCCGGCCGCCTCGCTGACCACCAGCGTCAACACCGGCCTGAACTACGACAGCACCACCAACCCCGACTTCCCTGACAGCGGCGTGCGCGCCAGCGTCGGCGCCGGGTACAACTTCGGCCGGCAGAACAACACCGACGTCCGCTGGGGCACCGTCGAGGGCGGCGCCAGCACCTACCTGGGCTTCGGGAACACCCTGGAAAAAACCCTGGGCACCACCAGCAAGCAGCAGGTGTTCGCCGTGCGCGCCAACGCCGGCACCACCCTGGGCCTCGGCACGGCTCCCAGCGGCACCGGCTACGCGATCGGCGGCGGCAGCAGCGCCAGCGCCGCCCGTCAGATCCGCGGCCTTGAGGACGGCGCGCTGTTCGGCACGAACTACCTGACCACCAGCGCCGAGTACCGTTACGACTTCGGCCTGAAGGCCGGCATCGCGCAGGGACTGTACGGCGTGGTCTTCGCGGACGCCGGCAGCGCCTGGGGCGGCACGGCCGCCAACACCAACTTCGACCTGAAGTACGGCGTCGGGGCCGGCGTGCAGCTCGACCTCGGCATCGGCGGGGCGCTGCTGCCCAGCCTGCGCTTCGACTACGGCTTCAGCCCCCAGACCGGCAACGGCAAGTTCTACTTCCGTCTCGGCAAGTTCTTCTGAAGCCAGGGCTCTGACACGACCCCGGATTGAACGGTTGACCGACACCGTTCAATCCGAGCGAAGCGAGTCGGAGAGCGGCTCCGCACCGTGGGAGCAGACCGGACTGCCGGGCGTGGCGTTGGCAACCCGGCGCGTGGGCGGATGGTGAGAGCCGTTCTCCGAAGGGAGGCATCGGAAGTCTGGTCTTCCGATGCCTCCCCATTCTGTGTTTCATACGGACTCCGATTGAACGGCTTTGTCAGCCATTCAATCGGAGTCCGTATCACAGCTGTGCCAGTCCGTCCGGCCCGTCATCTTCACCCGCTCTCCTGCGGAGCTTTCCCAGTCTGCCCGGCCATGCAGACGGCCTCTTCATGGCAACTGCTCTGACGAACCAGCCGGCAGATCGCGCTGCATGAAGTGTTCGCGGCCTGCCGGCGCCACTGCCCGCACGCGTCCACGCCGCCCGGAGGGGTAGCATGCCCGGATGACGTTCCCACCCTCCCCCCCCGTACCCGGAGGTCCGGCATGGAAGGCCTGATGCTCGCGCGGGTGCTGCGCGACCTGCAAGGTCACCTGCCGCTGCGGACCCTCGGCTGGGTGTTCCCGGACGAAACCACCGCCGCCCTGCTGCTCGAACGGCCGGGCGAGGGCCGCACCAACCTGGTGCTGTCGTACCGGCCGCCGCAGCCGGTGGTGTTCCTGTCGCGCGAGCGGCTGCGCGGCGATCCCCGCAGTCCCTTCCAGCGGTTCCTGGCGAACCGCGTACGCGGCGACCTGCTGGCTGCCGAGCAGTTGAAACTCGACCGGGTGATCGCGCTGCACTTTGCCGGCGAGACGGGGTTCGTGGACCAGCCGCCCACCCGACTGCTGTTCGAGGTCACGGGCCGCAACGCCAACCTGCTCGTCCTGGACGCCGGCGAGGGCTTCACCGGCCGGATCGTGATGGCCGCGCGCGAGATCACCGGCAGCCGCAACCGCTTCCGCACCATCCGCACCGGCGGGCCGTACACGCCCCCGCCGCCCTACGAGAAACTCGACCCGCGCACCCTGAACGCCGATCAGGCACGCGAACTGGCCGCGCTGCCCATCGGCCGCTGGCGCGAGCGGCTCGACGGGCTGGGACCGCTGCTGAGCGCGGAACTGGCCCGCCGCGCCGGCCTGAACCCCGACCAGCCGCCGGGCGAACGCTGGCCCGAGGCGCTGGCCGCCGCGCAGTCCGTCGCAGCGGACCCCACCGTCAGCGAGGGCGTCATGGAGGGCGGCGCGCGCGAGGTCGCCCGCAGCGAGAAGGCCGCGAACCTCCGCAAGGCGCTGCGCGAACCGCTGGAGAAACGCGTGACCCTGCTGCGCAACCAGCTGGCCGACGTGACCCGCGCCGAGGCCGGCCTGAACGACGCCGCGCAGGACCGCGGGGAGGCCGACCTGCTGATGGCCTACGCGCACACCGTTCCGCCCGGCGCGACCAGCGTCCTGCTGAGCGCCTTCGACGGCAGCGGCGAGCGTCCGGTCGCGCTGGAACCCAACCTGAGTGCCGTGCAGAACGCCGAGAAGCGCTACGCCCGCGCCCGCCGCCGCGAGGACGTGTACCTGCGGCTCGCCGAGCGCGAGGGCCCCCTGCGGGCCGAGCTGGCCGAAGCCGAGGCCCGCGTGCGCGACCTTGACCTTGCGCCGCTGGAACAGCTCAGCGCGCTGGCTGAGCAGGTGCAGAGCGAGAAACCCGAGAAGAGCCCCTACGGCACCCGCTTCGTGAGCCCCTCCGGGCTGGAGGTACTCGTGGGCCGCAACAACAAGGAGAACGCCACCCTGACCCACCGGGTCGGGCGCAGCATGGACTTCTGGTTCCACGCGCAGGGCTACCCTGGCAGTCACGTGCTGGTCCGGAGCGGGCCGCGCGAACTGGACCTGCCCGACATCCTGTTCGCCGCGCGACTGGCCGCCGCGAACAGCAAGGCGCGCGGCAGCAGCAACGTCCCGGTGGACTACACCCGCATCAAGCACGTCTGGAAACCCCGCGGCGCGCCGGCCGGGCAGGTTCACTACACCGACCAGAAGACCGTGTTCGTGGACGGCACCCTCCCGGACTGACCGGTCCGGGCGTTCCTGGTGAGCGGGCTCGCTGTTGCCCGGTCCGGGACGGGTACAATGCCCGCTCGTGGAACGCATCATGTTCAGGGCCAAGATTCACCGCGCGACCGTCACCCAGGCGGACCTCGACTACGTCGGCAGCGTCACCATCGACCAGGACCTGCTCGACGCGGCGGACATCCTGGTGAACGAGCGCGTCGACATCTACAACATCACCAACGGCAACCGCCTGAGCACCTACGCCCTCAGCGGCCCGCGTGGCAGCGGCGTGATCGGCATCAACGGCGCGGCCGCGCACCTCGTGCAGCCGGGTGACATGGTCATCATCGCCGCGTACGGCAACTTCACCGAGCAGGAGGCCCGCACGCTGGAACCCCGTGTGGTGCTCGTCGATGCCCGCAACCGCGCGCTCGACGCCCTGCAGCCTGCCTGAGCGCCGCGGGGCGGGGAAGGGCCCAGGGGCTGAACGCGGAATGAAGCCCGTCTGTCCGTCCCGCTCCTCTGCGGGGCAGCGCTCCGGGTCCGTATGAGCAATGGTGCGGACAGGTTCATACTTTCCTTGCAGACCAGCGATGAACACCCAGTGTTCACCCCTCCCCCTTGAGGGGGGAGGCTGGGAGGGGGTGAGCAGGAATGGCGTTACAGAGGACGTTTTCCATGCCCGTCCCCTCCGGCGCTTGAAAAGTGTCCGCACCATTGATGAGACGGACTGCCGTTTGTTTCGCCGACCATCCGGAACTTCGCCGGATGGCCAGCTCCACGGCCGGCAGCCCGCTGTTGCTCCTTCTCTGCGGAGCAGCTCTCCGAGTCGCATCCGCTCGGACCCAGCGGGCTTTGCAGCCCCTTCAATCGGAGTCCGTATGACCCCGCCCCGGCTTCCCGGGACACCCGTCCGGCCAGCCGGTCAGGCACCTTTAATCAAGGTTCATGCTGGTGCTACACTCCCGGGGTGCCCCGCCCGAATCACTGGAGGTCCCTGCTGCTGGTACTCGCCGCAGCCCTGCTCGGCTACGCCGCCTACCGGGACCTGCAGGGACTGATGGCGGCCGGCGCCCTCCTGATGGCCGCCGTCACCATGGACAGCAGCGGACCGCTGCGCTGGAGCGCCCTGGGCGCCTACTCGGCCGCGTTCATCGTGTCGCTGGCGCTGCCCGGCGCGTCCGCCACGCCCCTGGACCTGCTGGGCGCGCTGCTGGTGCTGGGTGCCGCCGGGTACATGATCCTGCGCGAGCAGGGCGTCGTGCGGGAACTCGCCTGGCAGCGCAACACCATCACGGCCCTGCGCGCCGGGAGCGAACGCCTCGCCGAGGCCCGCGACGCCGACGCCATCATCCGCGCCGGCATCGGCATCCTCGACAAACTCCAGGTCGCGCCGAACCTCGCCTTCGTCGCCTACCGCCAGGGCACGCCCCACATCCTGGCCGCCAAGGGCGCCTTCGAACCCTTCCTCGAACGGCCCATCCATCCCAGCGACAACGACAGCCGCAGCGTCCAGGCCGACCACTGGGTGGCCGAGGAAGCCCTGGCGCTGCTCAAGAAACCCCAGCGGCAGAGTTACCACGTCGCCCCGGTCTACGGCCGCGCGTCCACCCACCTGGGCGTGCTGATCCTCACCCGCAACGACGGCAGCGCCTTCGACGAGGTCGAGAAGAGCGTCGTCGCGTCCTTCGCGCGGATCCTGGGCGCGCAGCTGGGCCAGTGGAACGCCATCCGCGACCTGCGTGACGCGAACGACCTGACGCTGCGCTCGCTGGGTGCCGCGCTGGAACGCCGCGACGACGACACCGGCGGTCACACCACCCGCGTCGTCAGCATGAGCGTCCGCCTGGCCCGCCGCCTCGGCTGGGACGAGGATCAGGTCAAGGCCCTGCGCTGGGGCGCGTACCTGCACGACCTGGGCAAGCTGGCCATCCCCGACCGGGTGCTGCACAAACGCGGCCCCCTGGACCCCGACGAGCGCAAGGTCATCCAGACGCACACCACCATCGGGTACGACATGCTGCAGGACCTGCACTTCCTGCCGGCCGAGACCCTGGACCTCGTCCGCTACCACCACGAACGCTGGGACGGCACCGGCTACCCCAGTGGCCTGCGCGGCCCCACCATTCCCGACACGGCGCGCCTGTTCACCATCATCGACGTGTTCGACGCCCTCACGAACGCCCGCCCCTACAAGCCCGCCTGGACCCGCGAACGCGCCGTGAACGAGATCCGCCTGCAGGCCAGCCGGCAGTTCGACCCGCAGTACGTGGACGCCTTCCTGCGCATGATGGCCGAACACGACGACGCCCACCTCGTGCTGTAAGGGCCCGGAGGGCAGCTGAACGTCAACAGTCGATGGTCGGTAGAGGGAAGGTCCGCGCTATCGACCATCGACTTTTAACCATCAACGACTACAGGTTCAGGTCGGCCCGCGTGGGGGCGTACGCGCCGGCATGCGCGCAGGCGGCAGCGGCGGCGGCCAGTCCGACCCGCAGGTGCTCGCTCCAGAGGGCCTCGGGGCGTTCGGCGGCGCTGACCAGCAGACCCGCGCACAGGGCGTCCCCGGCCCCCACGGTGTCCACGACCTGCACGGGCGCCGCCGGCAGGTTCGCCTGACCCGCCGCGTGGTACAGGGTCGCCCCCTGCGCGCCGCGCGTGACGATGATGGGCGCCTGGGCGTTCAGGCCGCGCAGGCGGCGCAGCACGTCCGCCTCGCTGAGCCCGGGAAAGAAGAACGCGAGGTCCTCGTCACTGAACTTCATCAGGTCCGCGCGGCGGGCGACCGCCTCGAACACCCGCGGGTAGTCCGGGTGGCGGTGCGTGACGCGGGCATTCGGGTCGAAGCTGATCTTCACGCCGGCCGCGCGGGCCGTCTCGATCAGGCCCAGCAGCGTGTCTGCCAGCGGCCAGCGCGCCAGACTGATGCCGCCCACGTGCAACCAGCGGGCCTCGCGCAGCCACCCGGCGGGCAGGCGCGTCGGGTCGAAGTGCAGGTCGGCGCTGTTCTCCCCCAGGAACCGGTACGCGGGCGGGTTGGCGCTGTACACCACCGCCAGCAGGGTCGGGGCGGGCACGCGCTGCATGAAGCGCAGGTCCAGCCCGGCCTCCACGGACGCGCGGATCAGGTCGTCCCCGAAGTTGTCCTGCCCGACCGCCCCGGCAAAGGCGCTGGGCACGCCCAGGGACGCGCAGGCCCGCGCGACGTTCCAGGCCGCGCCGCCCGGATGGGCGTGCCAGACGTTGCCCCCGGCGGTCACGAGGTCAGTCAGGGCTTCCCCGGCACTCACGATGAACGGTAGTTGCATTCCCCCAAATCTACCGCGCGCCGCGCCGGGCCGGGCCGCGCACACGGCCGGCCCTCCAGTCATGGCCGCAGGCCAACCTGATCACAGGCTGATCATGGCCTGATCACGGGCCCTGAGGAAGATGGCCTCAGGCGAGGTTCAGAGCAGCTTCCGGGGGGGAGTCAACAGCCTGAACCCGCCCCCCCACCCAGGAGGACACCGCATGAAGGATGCAGCCACCCACACGCCCACACCCGTACCCGGCACCCCTGCACCGCAGGCCGCCCCGGCCGTCCTGACCCACAGGGAACGCGACCTGAACCGCCTGACCCGCGAGATCGACACCCTGCGCGGCGACCTGCGAGCCCTGGCCGACACCCCGCACCTGGACGAACTGCTGAAGTTGATTCCCCGCCCCGGCTGGACCACCCCGGCCGAATTCGAACTGGTCAGCGCGGGCGTGCGGCAGCTGAACGCGCACGTGCACCTGCTCCGTGACGCGCAGGAGCGGCTGCTGCGCGGCGCGCGACTGGTCGGCCACCCCTGAGACGGACTCCGGCTGAACGGCTTGCAGAACCGCCGGGTCCGAGCGGAGGCGACTCGCAGGGCGGCCCGGCAGTCCGTAGGACGCTCCCTCCCGGCACTCCACGTACCCCGTCCCCCACGCGCACAGGAGAACCCATCATGCCCCAGCACACCCAGTCCAGGTCCGCCCCGCTGTCCCTCCGCCCGCCCCGCCGCTCCCTGGGCGCCCTGCTGGGCCTGTCGCTGCTGGCCTCGTGCGGCGGCCCCGCCGCAACGCCCGCCCCGACCACGCCCACCGCCACGACCATGCAACTGAACGGCACGCGCGTGCTGGGCCCGGCGCAGGTGCAGTTCGGCGTGACCCCCCTGAACGGCACGCAGACGGTCAGCGGCACCCTCAGCAACCCGTCCGTGACCTTCAGCACAGCGGGCGTGAGCGGCGCGGTCAGCGTGTGCGGACAGGTGACCGTGCAGAACACCGTGACGGCCGCCGTGACCCTCGACGCGACGGGCAGCATGACCACCACCGACCCGAACGAGAAACGCCGCGACGCCGCCCGGGCATTCGTGGGCCGCCTGACCGGCGGCAGTCAGGCGGCCGTGCTGTCCTTCGAGGCCAGCAGTACACCGTCGGCCGGCATGATCGGCAGCGTGCTGCACCAGGACCTCACGGCCGATCAGGCCCTCCTGAACACCGCCATCGACCGCGCCACGTACGCCCGCGGCAGCACCAACTTCTACGACGCGGTCATCGACGCCGTGAAGGTCGCCAGCCGCGCCGGACGGCCCGGACCGATCGTGCTGGCCCTCACGGACGGCATCGACAACCGCAGCAGCAACTCGCCGGACAACGCCATCGCCGCCGCGAAGGCCGCGGGTGTGCCCGTGTACACCATCGGCCTGGACGCCACGGGCAGCCTCGACTTCACCGAGATGGAACGCATCGCCAGCGAGACCGGCGGCCTGTTCCGCAGCAACGTCGCCGCCGGGGACCTCGACGCGTACTTCTCGCAGCTGTACAACGCCTTCACCGCGCAGGGCTGCCTGGAACTGAACCTCGCCGCCGCGCCCGCCCCCGGCACGACCGTCGCCGGCACGCTGTGGGTGGACGTCACCGACTACGGCAAGGCCACCTCGCGCCTGAGCGTCCCCTTCAGTTACGCCGTCCGGGACAGCGGCGCTCCCAAGTAATACGGATTCCGTTTGTTTCGTTAACAACCCGGAACAGCACCGGGTTGCCAACTCCACGTCCGGAACCCGCCCAGCTCCCACTCGCATCCGCTCGGATTGAACGGGCCTTGCAGCCCATTCAATCGGAGTCCGTATAACGACGCACGTGCAGCGGGCGGCGGCCCCCCGTCACGGGGGGCCGCCGCCCGCTGCGGGGATGGGCAGGCGGTACAGGATGACGGTCAGGCCGAACACGTCGCGCTGGCCGCAGCGTTCGAACCCGAACGAGTCGTACAGGTGGTGCAGGGCGGGCCGCGCGGCGTCGGTGTCGAGTTTCAGCCACGGTCGCCCGGCCAGGGCGGTCACGCGGGCCGCCTCGCGCAGCAGCGTGTGCGCCAGCCCCTGCCCCTGCGCGGACGGATGCACGGCCAGTTTGTGCAGGTACAGCGCCTCGCCCGGCGGGTCGTCCGGCCAGAAGGGCGGGTCGCTGGTCAGCAGGCAGAAACACCCGACAGGCTGACCGGTCGCCGCTGCGTCACTCCACGCGACGTGCCACCCGCCGGGCGGATAGTGCCGCTGTAGGTGCTCCGGCGTGAGCCTATCCGGCGGCCAGAGCGTTCGCCCGCGCACCTGCAGCTGCGTGGCGGTGGCCGTGAGCACGGCGCTGGCGGCCTGCGCGTCCCCGGTGGTGAAGGACAGGGGGGCGTGGGTGGGCTTCATCCCGTGAAGTCCGGGGCGGGTTCGATGCCGGTGGCCCACAGGTCCGCGCCGCGCCGCTCCAGCTGCACGCGCGGCAGCGGCAGCAGCGCCTTGCCGAATACCGCCTCACCGGAGCGCAGCGGATCGAACACGCTGTAATGGCAGCGGCAACCCAGTTGCGGGTGCTGCTCTTCGCGCGGCGGGCGGTAATTGAACGCGAAGGCCAGGATCTCCGGGTCGCGCACCAGGTTCACGTTGCAGCCCAGGTGCGTGCACACCCGCGAGTACGCGATCAGGAACGACCCGCCGTCCGGCAGCGCGCCCGGCACGTCCCGCGGCACGCGCAGCGCCGTGCAGGGCCGCCCGGCATACGTGAAGGTCCGTTCGGCCCACTCGCCGTTCAGGTCGCTCAGGGCCGCCACCCGCTGCGGGGGTGCGGGCCGGAAGTCAGGCGTTCCGGCGGTGCGTTTCCCGGTGGTGACGCGCGTGGCGTACCAGCCCATGTACCCGAACGCGCCGGCCGTCCCGGCGACCGGCAGCAGCCACCAGCGGTCCAGCAGGGCGCGGCGGGTCAGGCGGCGGGCCGGAGTCCTGTCATCCGGCACGCTCAGCGGCTCCCGGTGTCCTGCCAGCTTTCCAGCAGGTTCAGCAGGGCGTTCAGATCGCTGGCCTTCAGGTCCGGGAAGGCGGGCATGGCCCCCTTGCCCTGCACGATGACCTGCCGCGCGGCCTCGCGGGTCAGGGCCGAGTCGCGCAGGCTGGGGCCGATCCCGCCGCCGCCGCTGGGACCGTGGCAGCTGGCGCAACTGGCGGCGTACACGCGCAGGGCCGGGTCACTGTCGTTCTGGCGGGCGCGGATGGCGGTGATCAGGTCGTCGGCGTCCCGGCCGCCGGGATCCAGGGTGCGGTAGCGTTCCAGCGCCGTCAGCGCCTGATCGTCCTGCCCGAAACGGGCCAGCGCGAAGCCCAGCAGCAACTGGGATTCCGGTTCGTCCGGCGCGAGCTGCGCGCCCGTGCGGATCAGCAGCGCGGCCCGCCGGGCGTCCTCGGCACTCAGGGGCTGGCCGCTCTGCTCGCCGCGCGTGAGGAGCAGGATGCCCAGTCGCCGCAGCGCCTCGGGTTGCCGGGGGTCGAGTTTCAGGGCGTTCCCGTACGCCGTGACCGCCTGATCGTACTTCGAGGAATCGAACGCCGCCTTCCCCCACGCGAGGTAATCGGCGGCCGCGCCGGTCCGCTCGGCCTGCGCTTTCAGGCCCGGCAGGCGCAGCGTGGCCTGCACGTTCGCCGCCTCGGCCGGTTGCAGGGACGCCAGTTGCCAGCGCGGCACGAACGTCACGGCCCCCACGGCGATCAGCGCAAACGCGGCGACCAGCGCGCCCAGCGCCAGGGTGCGGGTGCGCGGCGCGGGGCGCGGGCGGGGCGGCAGGGCGTCCAGGGCGCGCAGGGTCAGCGCGGCGCGGCGTTCCAGGTCCGGGCGGCGGCGTTCACCGTCCGGCCCGTCCGGCAGCGCGGCCAGTTCGGCGTACAGCTGCGCCTGCTGGGCGCTCAGGCGGTCGCGTTCCGGGGCGTCCGGGTCGCTGGGCTGCCCGGAACGCAGGGGTTCCAGCACCAGCCACAGCGCGGCTCCCACGATCAGGATCAGCAGGATCAGGCTCGGGACACTCACGCGTTTCCTCCGTCCGGGTGGTCGCCGGGCGCGCGGGTCTCGCGGCGCACCTGTTCCAGGAACGGGTCGAAGGTCTCGTCCGGTGCGGGTGTGGCGGCCGCACGGGGCGCGCGGCGCAGGAACGACCACAGGAACACGCCGCCCAGCGCCAGGGCCAGCAGCGGCGCCCCCCACAGCAGCAGGTTCCGGCCGGTGCGGGGCGGGTCGAGCAGCACGAAATTCCCGTACCGCTGCGCGAAGAACACGTAGATGTCCCCGTCGGTGCGTCCGGCCGCCACCTGTTCGCGCACGGACTGGCGCATCTTCACGCTGATGTCACTGCGGGAATCCGCGATGGACTCGCCGGTATCGCACAGCGGGCAGCGCAGGTTCTTCTGGATGGCGAGTGCCCGCTGCTCCTGCACGGCACTCAGGGCCGGGCCGGACGGCAGACTGGACGTGGCGTCCTGCGCCGCTGCCCGGCTGCCCAGCAGGGCCAGCAGGCACAGCAGCGCCGCCAGCAGCGGCCACCGGAGCAGAGCGGGGATGTGGGCGCGGCGGGACACGGCGTGCGTCACAGCGGGGGCACGCCGATCTTTTCCAGGCCGGCATTCAGGCGTTCGCGCGTCAGGCCGCCCCGGTCCATGTGCTGCACCACGCCGTCACGGTCGATGAACACCGTTTCCGGAATGCCGCTCACGCCGTACTCCACCCCGGTATCGATGCGGGGGTCTTTCAGGTTCGGGTACGCCAGCGCGTACTCGCGGATGAAGTCCCGCGCGTTCTGCTCGTTCGTCTCCTGGAACAGGATGCCGACCACCGCCAGGCCCTGCGCGCCGCCCTGACGGGTACTCAGTTCCCGGAACATCGGGGCTTCCTCACGGCACGGGCCGCACCAGGACGCCCAGAAGTTCAGGACCACGGGCCGGCCCCGCAGGCTGTCCAGGCTGACCTTCACGCCGTCCAGGCTTTCCAGCGCGAAGGCCGGGGCGGGCTTGCCGATCAGGGGGCCGCCGGTCGTGGCGTTCCGGGCGGGTTGCAGCAGCGCCGCGCCCAGCCCGGCGACCAGCCCGGCCGCGACCAGCGGCGGCAGGAATCGCCGCCACGCGGGCGGGGCGGAGGTCGGTGCAGGAGGGTTGGCCGGAGGGGGTGTATGGGTCATGGAAGTCCTTTTCAGGCTGGCGGGCCGTCACGGGCGTTCAGGCGGAAGCCGCCAGGGCAGGGGAGAGGAAAGGAATCGAAGGCGTGAAGCGGGGGGGGAGCTTCAGTCGGTCGCGGCGGCCAGTCCGGACGGCGCGCGCACGGTGGCCCGGCGGGGCGAGGCCAGCGTCAGGGCCGCGCCCACGCAGATGATCAGCGTGCCCCACCAGATCCACGACACCAGCGGCGACTCGATCAGGCGCACGCTGGCCCACTGGCCCCTGGGGTCCACGCTGGTCATCACGAGGTACGTGTCACCCAGCGGGCCGTAACGCACGGCAGGCGCGGGGAAGGCCGTGTCGCCGCCCTGCGTGTACGTGTTCAACCGTGCCTGGAAGGGCCGCCCGTCGATCTGCACGTCCGCGACCACGGACTTCCCGTCCGGGCGGGTCACGGCGTTCAGGCCGGTCAGCTGCAGCCGCTCGGCCAGCAGCGTGACGGGCGCGGCATTCAGGTTCAGGGTCACCTGCGCGTCCCGCCGGAACGACCCGCTGAACGCCAGTCCCAGCGCCACCACGATCAGACCCAGGTGCGCCAGGTACGCCCCGTAGCGGCGCGGCTGCGCGCCCAGCGCGGCGCCCAGCCCCCCGGCCTGCCGGGCAGCGCGGGTACTCAGCAGGATCAGGCCGATCACGTTGTACGCCGACAGCGCCAGCGTGCCCAGCACCCCGGCGTGCCGCACGCCCAGCGCGAACGCGGCCGCGGCCGTGACCACGCCGCCCGCCAGCAGCGGCAGCAGCGCCCGCCACAGGCTCTGGCCGTCCGCGCGCCGCCACGGCAGCAGCGGCCCCACGCCCATCAGCGCCAGCAGGCCCAGGCCCAGCGGAATGGCGAAGGCGTTGTAGAAGGCCGGCCCGACGCTGGCGTCGCGGCGTCCCTGCGCGGCCTCCACGAACGTCGGGAACAGCGTGCCCACCAGCACCATCACCGCGAATACCAGGAACAGCCAGTTCCCGGCCAGGAACGCTCCCTCGCGGCTCAGCGGGGCGGGCGGGTCCGTCTCGTCGCGCAGGGCCGGGGCGCGCCACGCGGCCAGCAGCGTGCCCGACACCAGCAGGAACGCCAGGAAACCCAGGAACACCGGCCCGACCGGACCGCCCGCGAAGGCATGCACGCTCTGCACGATGCCGCTGCGGTTCAGGAAGGTGCCCAGCACGGTGCTGGAGTACGCCAGCACGATCAGCCACACGTTCCACGAGCGCATCAGGCCCCGGCGTTCCTGAATCTGGATGGAATGCAGGAACGCGGTGGTCAGCAGCCACGGAATGAAACTGGCGTTCTCGACCGGATCCCACGCCCAGTACCCGCCCCAGCCGAGCGTCTCGTAACTCCACCAGCCGCCGGCCACGATCGCGGCCGTCAGGAACGCCCAGGCGATCAGCGTCCAGCGGCGCGTGACGACCACCCAGTGGTCCGACAGGCGGCCCGTGACGAGCGCCGCGACCGCGTACGCGAACGGCACGCTCAGGCCCACGAAGCCCAGGTACAGCAGCACCGGGTGCACCGCCATCATCCAGTGGTTCTGCAGGGCGGGGTTCGGGCCGCGCCCGTCGAGCGGCACGCTCGCCACCGGCGTGAACGGCGAGGCGACCGTGGCCACCACGCCCACGAAGAACAGCAGGCTCACGAACATCGCGCCCAGCGCCCAGGGCCGCAGCGCGTCGCGGCGCAGCGTGAGGCTCAGGATGAACGTGAAGCCGCCCAGCAACCACGCCCACAGCAGGATGCTGCCCTCCAGCGCCCCCCACAGCGCCGTGACCTTCACCCAGGTCGGGGAGGCCCGCATGGAATGCTCGGCCACGAACCGCACCGTGAAGTCGTCACGCAGCAGCGCCTTCAGCAGGATCAGGGTGCCCAGGGTCAGCAGCGCGAACACTGCCCAGGTGGCGCGGCGGGCCGCCTCGGTCACGTGGGCGTCGCCGCGCAGGCCGCCCAGCACCGCCAGCAGCAATCCCGCCACGCTGAAGGCCAGTGCGCCCAGCAGGCTCAGCTGTCCCAGCGCGCCCAGCGGACTGGCGGAGAACGAGATCAGGTTCAGCAGATTCACAACGGGTTACCTCTCTGGGGGGGCCGCGCAGGAGCGGCGCGCGGGGCCCGCGGCGGGCAGGCCCCGCGCGGCCGGGCGTGAACGGAGCAGGGCTACTCGGTGGTCCGGAGCAGGTCCTTGAGTTCCGCCTGCGTCTTGGGCACGTTGTACTCCTCGCTGTGCTTCACCACGAGGTCCGAGGCGTGGAAGGTGTCTCCCTCGAACTCGCCGCGCACGACCACACCCTGGTTCTCCTTGAACAGGTCACTGACCGCCCCCCGGTACTGCACGGGGAAACTGGCCCCGCCGTCCGAGACGGTGAAGCGCAGGTTCAGGGACTGCGGGTCGTACTGCACGTCCCGCACCAGACCGCCGATACGGATGGCGCGGCCCTGAAGCTGCGCCTGCTGCTGCCGGTACTCGGTGGGCGTCACGAAGTACTCCAGCGAGCGGTTCAGGTTCCCGAGGGCGATGAAGCCCGTCAGACCCACCAGCGCGGCCACGCCCAGCACGGCGGGCCAGGGACTGCGCCGCCGCCGCCGCGCCCGGCCCAGCGGGGCGGCCGGGGGCAGGGGAGAGGACGGCCGGGGGGAAGGCACGTTCACCGGGGCGCCTCCGGGAGCGGCTCGTCGCGCACGGCGCGCAGCCGCAGCCAGATCCACGCGAGGTACCCGACCAGCAGCACGAACGTCACGACGTACACGATCACCACGTACGCGGTGTACTTATCCACGGGCCACCTCCGCGCGGGTGTGCGCCGCGCCCAGTTCGTTCATCAGTTCGCGTTCCTCACGGGCTTCCTCACGGGCGGCCAGTGCGCCGCGCACCCGCAGCATGTACAGGTACAGGAACGTGAAGGCCACGACCGCCACCAGCAGCACCCACCCGTAGATGGGCGCCGCGTCGAAGCGCATCTTGCCCAGCAGTTTCAGCGTCTGCGTCTGGTGCACGCCGCGCCACCACTCGACCGCCATGTAGTTCACGGGCACGTACAGCGTCCCCACGATGCCCACCACGGCCGACACCCGCGCCCGGCGTTCCGGGTCGTCGATCAGCGTGCGGATCAGCAGGTACCCGCCGTACACCACGAGGCTCAGCGCGGTGGTCGTCAGGCGCGCGTCCCACACCCAGTACGTGCCCCAGGTGGGTTTGGCCCACAGCATCCCGCCCACGATGGTCACCACCGTGAACAGCACCCCGATCTCGGCGCTGGCCATCGCCAGCCGGTCCCAGCGGCGCTGACGCTGCAGGAGGTACAGCAGCCCGAACAGGCCCGTGCCGCCGTACGCGAGGTAACTCAGCCACGCGCTGGGCACATGCACGAACATCAGCCGCACCAGCGACCCCTGATTGATGTCCAGCGGCGCACTCAGGCCCAGTCCGACCGCGATCAGCAGCGTGACCAGGGTCGCGCCGCCCAGCAGTGTTGTCGTGAGGTCTCTCTTCATGTCGCTCCTCATTCTGAACCCCGGACGTGAGTCGGGACCGTGACGGTCACCGCGCCGGGCATTCCAACCGAATGCCCGCAGCATCGCGCCCAGGCGCTCACGCGGGCAAGTGCGAGTGTCCCCGTCACCTGTCCCTGTCGCCCCCCGCAGCAGACGGACGGCGGTCTCCTGCCACACGCGGGCGCGGCCGGGCATCCCTGGGGACGCCCGGCCGCGCTTGTACGGATTTCCACTTCTCTCCTGCTCGCCTCCGCTCGGATGGAACGGTCGTCACCGTTCCATCCGAGTCCGGATTACTGCTTGACGATGCGGTCCACCGACGCCTTGCCCGTGTAACTGGTGGGGGCGTTCAGGTAACCCTTGAGCACCACGCGCCAGTTCCCGGCCACCGGACGCGGCACCGACACGGCCTCACCGGTGCTGGCCCCCTGGGCGCTGGACCCCACCAGCTGCCCGGCCGGGTTGTACACCTCCAGGTCCAGGTCGTAGGCGGGGTTGCCCCACTCGGTCGAGACGCGCAGCACGCTCGCGCCGGACGGCACGTTCAGGACGTAGCTGTCCTGCGCGTTCTGCACGCAGTTCACGGTCGGGCCGCACACGGCGGTCTGCACCGTGCCGGTCCAGCCGGGCAGCGCGGTCGTCTGCACCGTGAAACGGTTGGGGTTCAGCTTGGCCGCCTCGCGCACCGCCGCGTCGGCGTTCACGTAGCCGTACCCGACCTCCCACTCCTCACGCTGCTTCACGACCACCTGGGCGGGATCGAAGCCGTTCGTGGCGGTCGCCACGTAGTACATGTTGCGGCTGGTCTTGCTGAAGATGTTCAGGACGCCGTCCATGTTCAGTTTCGGGTTGGCTTCCAGCATCAGCGCCACCACGCCGCTGATGTGCGGGGTCGCCATGCTGGTCCCGCTGATGGTCGAGTAGCGCGGGTTGTCGGTGTCGGGCGCGGTCGTGGCGGCCAGACCGGTCAGGGCGCGGGCGGCGCTGATCTTCACGCCGGGCGCGGTCACGTCGGGGTGCACCAGCGCGTCGCCGGGCCGGCCACGCGAGCTGAAGTCCGCCAGGTAGCCTTTCTTGTCACCGGCCGCGACGCTGATCACGCAGGGGCTGGCCGAGTAGGGGTTGAGGGTATTGGCGCCCGGGCCCTCGTTGCCGGCGGCGAACACCACGACCATCCCGGCGTCGTAGGCGCGCTTGGCGGCGATGCTGATCGGGTTGTACGGCGCGAACTCGCCGCTGCTGCCCCAGGAGTTGCTGATCACGCGGACGTTGTACGTCTCGCGGATCTCGGGTTTCATCAGGTAGTCGAAGCCCTGCAGCGCGTACAGGATGCTCAGGCCGTCGCCGGCGCCCACGCCCACCAGGGTCGCGCCGGGCGCCACGCCGCGGCGCATGCGGGTGCTGCCGGCCGAGGCGGCGCCGCTGCCGCCGATGGTGCTGGCCACGTGCGAACCGTGCCCGCTGCTGGTGTCGGTGTTGGGCAGGTCCACGTACAGGTACCCGCCGGCCGGGGTGTCGGTGATCGGTCCGACCAGCTTGACGTTCTTGGCGACGTGCGCCAGGTCGGGGTGCGTGCCGTCCACGCCGGAATCGATGATGCCCACGCCGATGCCCTTGCCGCTGACGCCGTAGGAGCTCTGGGCGGTGTCGGCCCCGATGAACTTCACGCTCTCGGCCAGCTTGTAGTCCAGCGGCGCGTCCTGGTAGATCGACGCGAGGCCCGGCAGGTTCGCCTTCAGGCTCTCGATGACCTCGGGGGTGATCAGGGTGCGGACCGCCACGATCGGCAGGTTCTCGAACGCGCCCAGCCCGTCACCCAGGTCCACGTCCCAGGTGGAGTCCATCCACGTGATGGCGCGGCCCTTGCTGCTGTCATCCAGGAAGGTCAGGATCAGCGTGCCGGTCTGGCCGTAGCGCATGTTGCTGTCCACCTGCACGCCGGTGGGTTCCTGGGCGTACAGGGCGCTGCACGCGGAAGGCGCCGTACCCTGCGCCGTCAGGTTGCCCTGCGGCGCGGCGGCGCGCAGGGAGCCCTGCGGGGTGCTCTGACCGCAGGCGGCGAGAAGGACCGTCAGACCCAGACCAATCGTGGACACTTTCTTCATCGTGAACTCCTTGTTACTGCGGGGATGGGACCGGTGAGGCGTGCCGTCATTCAAGCAGGCGGTCCTCAAAAAAATCGCAAACACCCCCGTTCGGGCCGGTCATTGCGCCGCCCACCAGCCACGGCCGTTGGGGGGAAGCCGGCCCGAAAGACGCGCCCTATAGTGGACAGATGGTTCCACTGCCCCTGCGTCTGCTGCCCCGGTTGGACCGGGCCAGCGGCGTCGTGGCCCCGGTCGACGCCGGAGCGAACCAGTCCGCGCTGCTCGCCTGGGCGGCCGCGCGCGGCTGGACCACCCAGCGCACCCCGCCCGACCCCGATCAGCGCAACTGGCTGTGGTGCCCGGAACGCCGCGCCGACCTGGCCCACCTGCCGCCCGAGCAGGCCGGCGCCCTGGTCCTCAGCGGCGCGGACCTGCTGCTCGACGCGGCCGACTGGAGGGCCGCGCTGCCGCAGCTGAGCGCCGACCAGCAGGAAGCGACCCTGGCCTACAGCGGCGGCTGGCCCGCCGCGCTGCCGCTCGCCGCCCGGCTACCGGACGACCCGGACCCCCACCTGCACCCGCTGGCGACCGCGCTGCTCTCCCCGCTGCTGCCGCCCGGCCCCCTGCTGGCCAGCGCCGCCCGGCTGGCCGTCGCCACCCTGGTCACGCCCACGACCGCCGCCCTCCTGAACGTGCCGCGCCCCGACGTGGACGCCCTGCACGGCGGCGGGTGGCTGTGGCCCGAACGGGACGGCTGGACCTTCCCCGCCCCGCTGCGCCGCCTGCTGGCCCCCCACCCGGACCCGCACGACGCCCGGCAGGCGGCCCGCGCGCTCGAGGACACCCACCCGGACGCCGCGCTGGACACCCTGGCCCGCGCCGGCCTGTGGGACGAACACCTGAACCTGCTGGCCCGCGTGGCCCGCGCCGGGCAGGGCGAGGGCAGCCTGCGCGCCGCGCTGCGCCGCCTGCCGGAAGCGTGGCGGGCCGCGCCGCCGGCCCTGTACCTCGCCGGACTGCTGGCCCGCGCCGCCCACGACCCCCACAACGCCGAGGCGCTGTACACCCGCGCCCTGAGCGGCCCCCTGAGCGGCCCCCTGAGCGCCACCGTCCACAACGCCCGCGGGGTGGTGCGCGCCCTGCAGGGCGACACCGAAGCGGCGCTGCGGGACTTCGGGCGGGCCGCGCAGGGGCAGGGCGTCACGGCCGGCGAGGCCGGGTACAACCGCGCCACGCTGCTCGTGCAGCTCGGCCAGCACGCCGAGGCGGAACGCAGCCTGCAGGACGCCGTCGCCGCCTTCCGCGAGGCGGGCGACCTGCCCCGCGAGGCCCAGAGTCTCGAAACCCTGGGCGCGCTGCACTTCGGGCGCGGCCTGCTGCGCGAGGCCCTCGGCCCGTACCGCCGCGCGCTGGCGCTGTTCCTGCCGGACCACCCCCACGACGCCGCCCTGACCCACCTGAACCTCGCCGAGTGCCACGTCTACCTGGGAGAACTCCCGCATGTCGAGCGGCACCTCGACGAGGCCGTCCGTCTCGGCGAGCAGCACCCCTCGGCGCAGACGCTCGGCTGGCTGCGCCGCGTGAAGGCGCTCATGGCCCTGCAGGCCGGGGAGCCCGCGCAGGCCCTGGCGCTGCTGGACCGCATTCAGTCCGACGACCGCACCCTGCAGGCCGAGACGGCCCTGCTGCGCGCCCGCGCGTACCGCGAACAGGGGCAGCTGGCCGCCGCGCACAGCGCGCTGCGCGGCGCGGGTTCCCTGGGCCTGCGCGCCGATCTGGAAGGCGCGCTGCTGGGCGACGACGGGTACAGCGGCGACCAGCACAGCGCCCTGGACGCCGTCATCGCCGCCGCCCGCCGCGAGGAGGCGCGGCTGGAACTCGTGACCGCGCTGCTGCACCGCGCCAACCCCGACGACCTGCGCGAGGCACTCGACCTGATCCGCACGCACGGATACCTGTCCCTGCTCGGCAGCCGCGCCGCCGCGCCCCTCACCAACCTCGCGCAGGACCCCGCCACCCGCGCGCTGTTCCCGCTGCGCGTGCAGACGCTCGGACCGCTGCGGTTCACGCACGCCGGACGGCAGGTGCAGCTCAGCGACTTCCCGACCCGCAAGAGCGCCGCGCTGCTGGTCGCCCTGGCCCTCAGCGAACACCCGCAACCCCGCGAGACGCTCGCGGAGCGCTTCTGGCCCGGCGCGAAGAACCCGCTGGCCAGCCTGCAGACCGCCGTGTACCACCTGCGCTCCACCTTCGGCGTGCCGGTGGTCGGCACCGAACGCGGCCTGCTGTACCTGCTGTTCCCGGTCAGCAGTGACCTCGGCGAACTGCGCCGCCTGCTGCGCAGCCAGGACCTGAAGGGACTGGCCGAGCTGCTGCGTCCCCTGACCGCCCCGCTGAGCGTCCTGCCGGACCTGCCGGTCGAACTCGGCGAGGAGCGCGCCGAGGTCGAACGCCTGCTGCACGACGCGCTGCGCGTCCACGCCAACGCCCAGCCGGACACCGACATCCGCCGGCGTGACGCGCTGCGCATCCTGATCGCGGCCGACCCCATGGACACCGACAGCCGCGAGGACCTGATCCGCTGGCACGAACTGCACGGCGAGCACGAACTCGCCGAGAGCGAACGGCAGCATCTGCGCGAGACTCGCGCCGCGCTGGGCCTCGACTGATACGGACTCCGATTGAATGGGCTGCAAAGCCCGTTCAATCCGAGCGGATGCGACTCGGAGAGCTGCGCCGCAGAGAAGGAGCAAAACGGGTTCCGGACGTGGAGTTGACGGATCGGTGGCGTTCCTATCTGTGAACGAAACAAACGGCAGTCCGTATGAGGCAGCGGGAACCCGGTTCAGCCCTCGGCGGCGTAGGGGAACAGCAGGGTCGCCAGGATCACGGTGCCCAGATCGAACGCCGCCAGGAAGGTCAGCCAGGTGCCCACCTCGGCCGTCCACCCGTCCGAGAGGAGCAGCGACGTGGCCTTCACGGTCGCGATCACGGCCGGCACCAGGATCGGGAAGGCCAGCGCCGGCAGCAGCGCCTCGCGGGCCCGCAGGCTGACCGTGACGCTCCCGTAGAAGGTCGTGCCGGCCGCAAAGCCGAGCACGCCCAGAACGGTCGTCAGCGCCAGGGCCGCCCACGGCACCGCGCGGCCGGCCGCGCTGACCGCCTCGGCCGCACCGAACAGCACCAGTCCGGCCGGGACCGTGAATGCCGCGACCAGCAGCAGCGGCCCCAGCACGCCCAGCAGCTTGCCCAGGTACAGCGCTCCGTGCGGGCCGGGGTACAGCAGCAGCTGCTCGAGCGCGCCGGCCTCCTGCTCCTGCGCGAAGGCCCGCTGCGCTCCCACGGCGGCAGCCAGCGCCAGCGCCGTCCAGATCGACCCGGCGGCCAGGGCCGCTCCCTGTGCGTCGCTGCGCACCGTGCCGCTCAGCGCCAGGCCCAGGATCAGCAGCACCAGCCCCGCGAAGAAGGCCGTGGCGAGCAGCGTGTCGCGGGTACGTCCGGCCACACGCAGGTCCTTGCCGGCCACCGCGCGGATCACGCGCCCCGCCTCCCCGTTCACGCAGACTCCGTCAGTTGCCCGGCGTGCAGCCGCAGGGTACGCGGGGCCACCTGCCGCGCCAGGGCCGGTTCGTGCGCCGCGACGACCAGCGTGCGCCCCCCGGCCCGCAGTTCGCCCAGCAGCGTCAGGACCAGCTGACGGCCGGCGTCGTCGAGGTTCGCGAACGGTTCGTCCACCAGCGTGACCGGCCGCGCCAGCAGGTGCGCGCGGGCCAGCGCCAGCCGCTTGCGCATGCCCGCCGACAGGAACCGCGTGCGGCGCGTGGCGGCGCCGTGCAGGTCCACGCGGCGCAGCGCGGCCCCCACGTCGCCGGACTGCCCGTGCATGGTGAGCGCGAAGTTCAGGTTCTCCTCGCAGGTCAGGTCGGGGTACAGGCCGCCGTCGACGGGCATCAGGTGCACGGCGTCCCGCACGGCGCGGCCGTCGCGCAGGTCGAAGCCCAGCACCCGTCCCTCGCCGCGGGTGGGTTTCAGGCCCGATCCCAGCAGGCGCAGCAGCGTGGTCTTCCCGGCGCCGTTCTCGCCGAGCAGGGTCAGGCCCTCACCGGCCGTGACGTCCAGCGTCACGCCACGCAGGATCACCTCACGGCCCAGGCGCAGCCAGACGTCCCGCAGCTGCAGCGCGAAGCCCGGTCCGGCCGGGGCGCTCACACCCGCAGCCAGTCAGGGGTCACCTGATAGAAGAACGTCGCCAGACGCGTGAACTGCCCGGTCAGCATCAGCAGGCCCACCGCGACGAGGACCGCGCCGCCCACCCGCTCGAACACGCCGGAGAAGCGGTTCAGGCGGCGCAGGTTCAGCCGGTGCCACAGCAGCGCGGCCAGCAGGAACGGCACGGCCAGCCCCAGCGTGTAGGCGGTCAGCAGCGCCACCCCGCTGCCCAGGCTGGCCGTGCTGGCCGCCAGGCCCAGAATGCTGCCCAGCGCCGGCCCCAGGCACGGGGACCACCCGAACGCGAACGCGGCGCCCAGCGTGACCGGCCCGTACCCGCCCGCGTCGGCCAGGGCGCGGGTGTCACGCATCAGCAGCGGCAGGCGCACCACCCCCAGCATCACCAGTCCGAAGAACACGATCAGCACGGCCGAAACCTGCCCCAGCAGCGCCTTGTGCGGCGCGAGCAGGCTACCCAGACTGCTGGCCGTCGCGCCCAGCGCCACGAAAACCAGCCCGAACCCCAGAACGAACCCCAGGGCGCGCGGCAGTGGCGCCCGCGCCCCGCCGATCACGCCCAGGTAACTCGGGACCAGGGGCAGCACGCAGGGACTCAGGAACGACACCAGCCCCGCCACAAAGGCCACCGCGAACGTCGGAGAGGCAGTCATACGCCGCGCAGTCTAGCCGCCGGACGGTCCCGCGCAGCAGAGGCGGGCGTCCCGGTCCCCTCGCGGCGGGCTCCACCCGGTGGGAATCCGCCCGGACGGGGGGAGCGGCGGCTCATGCGGACCGCTGTTGGTTTCGTTCACAGACCGGAACACCACCGATCTGTCAACTCCACGTCCGGAACCCGTGTTGCTCCTTCTCTGCGGCGCAGCTCTCCGAGTCGCATCCGCTCGGATTGAACGGGCTGCAAAGCCCATTCAACCGGAGTCCGTCTTACTCGAGCCGGCCGTCGAAGGTGCCCTCCCAGACGTTCAGAATGCGGCCCTCCTGCACGAGCAGTACCGCCGGGTACGTTCCCACCCGCAGCGCCCGCGAGAACCGGGTGGCGCCCTCGCCCTGCCACGCCTGCAGGCCGCCCGGTGCGGGGGACGGGCGGCCCTCGGCGTTCACGGCCCGGACCGGCAGGCCGCTGCCCAGCAGGGCGCCCCACAGGGCTCCCAGGTCGCCGCAGTCGTGCGTGTACACCACCACGACCTCCCGCCCGGCCGACACCCACGGATGCGCGGGCAGCGGCTCGCCCAGCCGCACGCGCGCCCCGGCCAGTGGGGCACCGAGAATCAGCAGCAGGGACAGCAGCGGCGCGCGGCGCAGGATCATGCCGCCCATCATGCCTTGCCCGGCGCCCCCCCGCGTGACGCCCGCATGAGGACCCGCCCGGCGGCAACGAGGAACCCCCGGTCAGGGGCCGGGGGTCGGACAGGGTGAAGGTCAGGGCGGGGCCGGCGTCGGCGCGGCCGGTCAGGGCGGGGTGGGTGCGGGTGAACCCGGCGTCGCAGCCGGCGCGGCCTGCGGCGCGCCACCCTGACTCCTGGCGGCCTTCAGGGCCGCCGGGTCGGCCTGCTCGTCCTTCAGCGGGGTGGGGGAGGGATCCGGCGCGTAGGCGGGCAGCGCCTCGATCTCCACGCGGCGTTCCACGATGTTCTCGGGCGGCGTGAACTCGGTCGCCAGGCGGTTGGTGACGCGGTCGAGGCTGACCATCACGGTGCGGGCATCGCTGCTGCCCGGCGTGTAGTCCGACTCGCGGTACTGCACGGGGGGCGGCGCGTCCGCCTGCAGGTCCGTGTTCGCCGCGTCACGGTAGCGGGGGTCCAGGACGGCCATTTTCACGCCCGGCAGGAACTGCTGGTCCGGGGCGTCCACGTACTGGATGCCCGGCGGCTCACTGAACTGGCGCAGCGGCTGCCCGGCGTGCGCGAGTTCCATCATGCGCCGCCAGATCGGCGCGTTCACGTACCCCGAGTAGTAGTAGATGGGCATCTCGCCGCCCTGCTGCCGGCCCACCCACACGGACCCGGTGTACAGCGGGGTGGTGCCCACGAACCAGAAGTCCTTCGGGCCGTTACTCGTGCCGGTCTTGCCGCCGACCGGCCAGTCACCGAATCTGGCGCGGCTGGCCAGACCGCCCTGACGTTCGCTCAGGTCGTTCACGACGCCGCGGATCATGTCCAGGCCCAGCCACGCCACCTGCGGCGTCCAGACCCGCGCCGGACGCAGCGCCTCGCTGCTGGCGTCGTACAGGATCTCGCCGCGCGCGGTCGTGACCTTGCTGAGGTACCGGGGCGCGCGGTACAGGCCGCCGTTCACGAACGGGGCGTACGCGGCCGCCATCTTGACCGGCGTGGTCTCCACGGCGCCCAGCGCGGCGGCCAGGCCGGTGCCGTCGTTCGTCTGCAGGCCCAGCTCGCGGATCTTCCCGAAGAAGGTCTGCAGGCCGATCCGGTCGGCCAGGCGCACCGTCACGAGGTTCAGGGAGCGGTCCAGGGCCTCGCGGATGGTCATGTCGCGGTAGGTGGTGGCACCCTCGAAGTTCTGCGGGGCGTACACGCCGTTACGGCAACCGGTACACGGGAAGCTGATCGGGCGGTCCTCCTCCCGGTGAGACTGGTCCAGGCCGGTGGACAGCGCCGTGGTGTACAGCAGCGGCTTGATGGTCGATCCGATCTGCCGCTGCCCCTGGGCGGCGTTGTTCCACGCGGCCGGCGGTTCGCTGCCCCGCAGTTTCTGCCCGATCATGCCCAGCACCTCGCCGGTGTACGGGTCCAGGATGGTGGCGGCCAGGGTGGCGCCGGGCGGCAGGCCGCTGGCCTCGCGGCTGGCGGTTTCCACGGCGTTCTGCACGCGGGGATCCAGGGTGGTGTACACGCGCAGCCCGCCGGAACCGTAGACCTTCTCCCGCCCGAAGCGGCGGATCAGTTCGTTCTCGACCTGCCCCATGAAGTGCGGCGCGCGGGTGGTGGTGACGGCCTTGAGTTCCTTCTGCGTGCGGTCGACCAGCTGCGCGGACCGGACGTTCCCGGCCGCGTCGTAGGTGACCTTCCAGCCGCGCGGCTGCAGGTTCTCCTTCCAGGCGGCGTCCATCTGCGCCTGCGTGATCCAGCGGTCCTCGACCATGCGGGTCAGCAGCACGCGCATCAGCGGGCGCATCGCCTGGTAGTTGAAGTACCGCCCGGCGCTGGGGACCAGGACCGTCAGGTACGCACTCTGCGCCAGCGTCAGGTTCTTCGGGGTGGTCCGGAAGTACGCCTGCGCCGCCGAGTAGATGCCGTACAGCTCGACCGGGCCGCCGTCGCCCCAGTAGATGGCGTTCAGGTAGTTCTGGAGGATCTCTTCCTTGGTGAAGGACCGCTCGACCTGCACGCTCAGGATCCACTCCTTGAACTTGCGGTCCGGGGCGCGCGACTGCTGGTACTCCTCGAGCAGCAGCGTGTTCTTGATCAGCTGGTTGGTCAGGGTGCTGCCGCCCTGCACGGAATCCCCGCGCGCGATCCGCTGGAACTGCCGGCCCAGCCCGTAGGGGTCCAGCCCGTAGTGCTCGAAGAACCGGCGGTCCTCGTTACTCACGAGCGCCGCGACCATGAACGGACTGATCTCGTTGAGGTTCACGATGGTCCGGCTGATCGCCTGATCTCCCACCTTGGGAATCAGACTGCCGAGCGGCGTGTTGTCACGCGCGTAGATTTTCGTCTCGGCCCCCAGGGACCGGGTCAGGTTGTCCAGTTCGCGGTAGTCCGGCAGTTCCCGGCCCCACTTGATCGCGAAGGTCGCCGCGACCCCCAGCCCGGCCACCAGCGCGGCCAGCAGGAACGACGTCAGGAATTTCAGGAAACGGCCGATGAAGATCATGCGGGCCCCGGTCGTGCGGCGCGCCTCAACGGCGGCGCGCCTCGATGAGCTGGTTCACGCGGCCGCGCAGGTTCTTGCCGGACAGCGGCTTGTACACGATGTCGTCCGCGCCGACCAGTTTCGCGTGATCGCGGGTCTGGTCGTCGTCGAACCCGGTGAGCAGCAGCACCGGGGTGTCCCGCAGCCGCTTGATGCGCTTGACGCGCGAGCAGATCTCGAATCCGTCCATGTGCGGCATCTTCACGTCCAGCAGCATCGCGTCCGGAGTGTGTTCACGCAGGTAATCCAGCGCCGACTTGCCATCAGAAACAGCCACGATATCGTGCCCGTCCGCCGACAGAATGACCTCCAGCATGGTCCGGATGGCCGGTTCGTCGTCTGCGACGAGAATGGTATACGCCATGCGGCCCATGATAGTGCAGCGGCCCGCAAAAATCCCACACGCCCCCGCCGGGACTGGCCGGGCCGGCTGCCGCCGCGCCGCGCCCCAAAGTCCTTCAGCCGATCTGGGTGCGCCGCAGGTCCGCAAGGTGAATGTCGTTGCGGCCCTGCTCCTTGACGGTGTACATCGCCGTGTCGGCCCGGCCCAGCACCCGCTCCGGGTCCTCGCCGGCCGTGGCGGTCGCCACGCCGAAACACGCCGTGACCCCGCTGACCTTCCCGTGCCGCTGGTGGCGCAGCTCCAGCCGCAGGGCGTCCAGCATGGCACGCACCTGCCGGTCGCGCTGTTCCGGCAGGATCAGCAGGAATTCCTCGCCGCCCCAGCGGGTCGCCAGTCCGCCCGGCGGCAGATGACTGAGCGCCGCCTGCGCCACGCCCTTGAGGACCAGGTCGCCGGCCGCGTGCCCGTGCATGTCGTTCACGCGCTTGAAGTGATCGAGGTCGAACATCACCAGGGTGTAGGTCTGCTGCGCCCGCGTGAGTTCCGCCAGCCGCTCCTCCGCCGCCCGGCGGTTCCCGATGCCGGTCAGGGTGTCGGTGTGCGCCGCCGCGTGAGACGCGAGCAGCTGCATGCGGTGAACGCCCAGCGTGGCCTGCATGACCGTCATGACCGTCCCCATCAGCAGGAACTGCACCGACGCGCCGGTCAGGTGCGTGCGGGTCAGCGGGGACACCGTGAACCCCAGGTGGTACGCGCAGATGGCGGCCGACAGCGCCAGCAGCCCCGATGCCAGGTACGTCGCCTGCCGCGGCGGGAACACCAGGAACGCGGCCGCGTACAGCACCGCGAACCAGTAGGTGTTCTCCATCAGCGTCCAGGAGGTGCGCGGCATCACGTTGAACTGGTGGTTCAGGGCCAGCAGCACGTACGCGGCCGCGCCCACGAAGGCCCCGGTCACGGCCGTCTGCAGCGTGATGCGCTGCGCCGAGAGCAGCAGTTGCAGCGCCACCATGTTCATGGCGAGCAGCGGCAGCGCCCAGCGGTCCAGCGGGTCGAGCGCCGGGAACTGCGCCAGCAGCGCCGCCCCGCAGGCCGCGCAGGCCAGCCACACCAGCAGCGTGAACATGCGGCGCTGCCCGGCGTGCCAGGAGGCCGGTTCGGACAGCACTTCGGGAACGGGACGGAAGAGACGCAGGATACGCAAGGTAACTCCGTGTTGGTGGGGGAAACGTGGGCGCGGCGCGGGTCCAGGTGCGGCGGGCCGGGTTCACGCGGCAGGCTGGCAGCGCGAGACGCAGCCCGGAAGGGAGCGGCACGCAAGCGGTGCGGGGCCGCGAACTGCGAACGGACGAGGGGAGTCTACAACTTCGCGGCGCGGCGCACCCCGGTCCGGCCCTCCCCGGAGCGGTTCAGGAACCGGGGGCCGGCGGCCGGACCTCGTGATGCACCCGGCAGCGCGCCTCGTAGCTCTCCAGGGCCCCCACCAGGACCACCGGGTCGTCGGCGCGGGCGGGTTCCCCGCCGATCAGCCGCTGCGAGCGGGTGGCGGGCGCACCGCACACCGTGCAGATGGCCGTCAGCTTCTCCACGCTCTCGGCGCGGGCCAGCAGGTCCGGCATGAACCCGAACGGCTCGGCCCGGAAGTCCAGGTCCAGGCCGGCCAGGATCACGCGCACGCCGGCGTCGGCGAGTTCCAGCACCAGCGGCACCAGGGCCGGGTCCAGGAACTGCACCTCGTCGATCCCGACCACGTCCGGCAGGTCGGCCGCGCCGGCACTCAGCAGCGCGCCCTCGCCGCTCAGGTGCGCGCGGATCTCGGCGGCGCCGCGCACCGGCACGGCCTCCAGGCTGCGTCCGGCGTGGCTGGCGACGGCCGCGCTGTGATACCGGTCGTCCAGGGCGGGCTTGAACACCTGCACGTTCTGCCGGGCGATCACCGCGCGGGTCAGGCGGCGGATGAGTTCCTCGCTCTTGCCGCTGAACATCGGGCCGACGATGACCTCCAGGTGACCGCCGTGGTAGGGGGACTTCAACACACGCGCGAGCATACCGCATGGGGTCGCGGCGCCGGCAGCAGGGCAGAAAGAACCCCCCGTTCACGCGGAACGGGGGGCGCACAGGGCAGGGTCTTACTTCTTCTTGTTGCGGTAGCTGTCGCCGAAGCGCTTGTTGAACTTGTCGACGCGGCCCTCGGTGTCGACGAAACGCTCCTCGCCGGTCCAGAAGGGGTGCACGCCGCTCCAGACGTCCACGTGGATCTCGGGCTTGGTGCTCAGGGTCTCCATGACGACCTTGCCCTGGTAGATGATCTTGGTGGGAACGGCTTTCGGGTGGATGTCTTTCTTCATATGCGCCTCCTCCGCCACGTCTGCCACCACCGGGGTGGGTGTGCGTAGCGGGCAACCCTGGCAGTATACACGCCGGCAAGCGGCCTGAACAGTGGCGCGGTCTGCCCCGGGCGGCGGGCCACCGTTCAGGGAACGGCCGGCACCAGCGGCGGCAGGTGGTCCGCGCAGGCCCACGCGCGCTGCCAGCCGGGCCAGGAGTGCCCCAGCCGCAGGGGTGGGCGCAGGGCTGCCGGGACCGTCAGGCCGCGCGCCCCGATCAGCGCGCCCACCACGCAGGCGACCGTGTCGCTGTCGTCCCCCAGCAGCGCCGCGGGTTCCACGCAGGCCAGCCAGTTCGCGCCCCGCGCGTGGACGAGCGCGGCCTCCAGCGTGTCCAGCACGAACCCGCTCTGCGCCGTCAGGTGCCCGTCCAGGGCCCGCCGGACCCGGGCGCGGACCAGCGCCCGCGCCTCCCGGTCCCGCTCGCGGAAGGCGCGGTGCGCCGCCTGCGTCTCCAGGCCCAGCACGCCGGCGTCCACCAGCGCGGCGCGGCTGTCGAGGGTGTCCGTGACCCGCAGGGCCGCGGCCGCCGCGTCCGGCAGGGCCGCCCCGGCCGCGAGCGCCTCCAGGCAGCCGGTCAGGAACACCGAGGCGTGCACGCAGCGCGGGTCGGCGTGCGTGAGGGCCGTCACGACCGCCGCTTCCGCCGCGAGCGCCTCGCCCCGGAAGCCGGCGATCCACACGGCGGCGACGCGCATCAGACCGCCGTTCCCGGCCCCGTCCAGTCCGCCCTGCTGCCAGGCCAGGGCCCCCCCGTCCAGCCGCGCCGGGTCGCTTGCCGTCACGCGCAGGGCGCTGCGGGTCAGGCTGCCCACGTCCGGCGGCGCGGCCGTCAACCAGTCACGCAGGCCCGCCAGGACCGCCCGGTGACGCGCGCCGGCCGTGGCGCCCGGCCCGGCCGCCCGGTAGCCCAGCAGGGTCGCGGCGACCATCTGACTGTCGTCGGTCGCCTCGCCCGGCGCGAACCCGAACACGCTGCCCGGCTGGTACGTCAGGATCCGCTCCCCGTACTGCGCGTGGATCGCGGCCGGACTCTTGAACTCGGTCGCGGCGCCCAGGGCGTCGGCGGCGCACAGGGACAGCAGGGTCGCCGTTCGGCGGTCGGGGCCAGGCGCGGCCGGCAAGGGCAGGGAATGCGGGTCGGTCATGCCGTGATCCTGACACAGGCCCGCGCGCGCCCCCCGCCCCGGCGGCGGCCACGCACGTCCGCCGGGGGGGAGGGGCGCAGACGCCGGTCAGGCCGCGCTAGACTGGAGCGCATATGGTGCGTGGCGACCTGAACGTGTTCCCCTTCCTGTCCGTGATGCAGATGTTCCTGACCAGCGGACGTTCCGGACGGCTGAGCATCGACCACGTGCGTGGCGGGCAGCTGTGGATCGAGCGGGGCGAGATCATTCACGCCGAGGTGGGCCGCCTGCGGGGTGACGCGGCGCTGCAACTGCTGTCCAGCCTGGACGGCGGCACCTTCACCTTCGAGGCGGAGCAGACGCCCAGCCAGCGCACCCTGAGCCTGCGCCGCGACTCCGCGCTGCGGCGACTGCTCGAGGACAGCGAGGCCTGGACGCCGCTGCTGCGCACCTTCCCCGACTGGACCCAGCGGCTGAGTTTCACCGACCGCTGGAACGAGGCGCAGCCCGTCACGCGCGGCCAGTACCGGATGCTGCACCTGATCTCCGACAGCAGCAGCATCCGCGCGCTGCTGGAACGCGCACCGGAGCCGCCCCGCGCGGCGCTGGACACCCTGCGGCCCTTCCTGCTGGCCGGCCTGATCGAACTGGTCTGACCGCCCGCACGGACCCGGTCCACCACAAGTGACGTCCGGTCAGGCATGATGAGGGCAGCAGCGGAGGACCCATGAGCGCGATCACGCGAACGAACAACCGAGGCACCCCCGAAGGCGACCCCACCAGACGGGACCCCCAGGCGCGCCATGAACAGCGTCAGGACCAGACCGAACGGTCCGGCGCCAGCCTGCCCACCCATCCCAGCTGGCGCTTCCAGGACCGCTTCGAACTGTGGGTCGACTGGCTCGAACGCGATTCCGGCGGGCACTGGAACCCGCACCAGAGCGTCCTGCAACGCAGCTTCCGCACCCGCGAGGACACCCTGCTGCAGGCCGAACGCTTCATCGGCCGCGGGGACTTTCCCATGAACGGCGGCAGCGCCACGCCGGTCACGCTGCTGCGCAACCGCCGCGAGGCCCTGCTGGCGGCCTTCCGTGAGGCCGAGGGAGACGGCGTGACCCTGATCCGCGAGGTGATCTTCCCGGTCGGGGAGTACGCCCTGAGCCTGAAAGTCACCCGCGAACGCCTCGCGGACCCCATCCGCGCCAGTTTCGGCAGCGCCGCCAACCCGCTGCGCAGCCTCGCCGGGCAACCCGTGAAACTCACGGTGCTGATCGAACACCCCTACGACGTACTGGAACGCGCGGGCGGCCTGCTGACCCTGGGTGACCGGGCCGCGCAGGTCGGCGCGCACACCCAGGACTTCGCGGCGGGAACGCCGGTCACGGGCGTCCCGTACCGCCACGCGACCGTCAGCGTGTCACGCGGCCTGCTGAAAAAACCCCTGCTGTACCGCTACGAGGTCATGGAACCCGATCCCGAAGACCCCCCGTCCCCGCCCGGCCCCTGACGGTCAGGCGCGCAGTTCACCCAGCGCCCCCAGCGGCACGCTTCCCCTGTACAGCACGTGCGGCACGTCCATCCACAGGATCAGCGGCGCGCCGACCGGCAGGGCGTGCAGGCGCGCGAGCGTCCCGGCTGGTGGCTCACTGACGGCCCGCAGCGTCCGGGCATCCAGCGGCCGCTCGTCGGCCGGGTCGTGGTCCGGTTTCACCCCACCCGGCCAGGGCCGCGGCAGGTGCACGCAGGCCCGCGCCGGGTCCAGATCGGCCGCGCTGAGCGTCCAGAACCGGACAGGCGGCACCTCGCGCCCGCCGGCCCGCACGGCGTCCAGCAGTGGCCCCGGATGCACCGGGGAGAAGAACAGCACGTCGTTCCACAGACAGGCCAGCCGCTCCACCCGCTCCTGCATCAGGGCCTCGCGGCCCACGTACTTGGCGGCCTCACGGGCATACACGTCCGGATGAAGCTCCCGCAGGACATTCAGGGACAGCAGTGAGTCGCCGCGCACGTCCCGCACCGCCCGGTGGTACAGCGTGAAAGGGCGCAGGGCCTCAGGGTCACTCGATTCCGGCATCGGCCCATCATGCGGCCCAGCTGGCCGGGAGGACCATGCGCCCTCTGGCAGATGCGCCGGCCCCCCCGCCCGCCCTATACTGCGTGGGCAGTGACCGGGAAGAGTACCCGGGGAACGCGCCCACAGGAAGCCCGCCCCGTGACTGAGAGGGCGGCGCGGGAGGCACCCGGCGAACGTCGCCCGCGAGCAGGTCGGCAGAAATCCCCCGCGCCGGGGGAGAGTAGATCCGTCCGGGTGCGCCCGACACAGCGCGACGAGCGCCCCGCCCGCAGCGGGGAACAGCGGTGGTACCGCGGGACGGTCACGTGACGTCTCGTCCGCAGGAGGCCTGTTCAGCAGAGGCCCGGCGGACGGGACGTTTTTCTGATTCCCGCCGCCCCATTCCCACCGGAGGTGCTCTTTTCGCATGGTCACGTTCTACCCAACCCAGCCGGCTGCCCGCGCCGACGCCGCCGTGCGCGGCCTGCGCGAGAAGGTCGTGTGCTTCGTGGTGCGCGGCGAGGCCAGCCCGGAACTGCTGGTGTTCGATCACGTGCCGGACGACAGCGGCGTGCAACTCCCGGCAGGCGGCGTGGAACCCGGCGAGACGCCAGAGCAGGCCGCCGTGCGTGAACTGCGCGAGGAATCCGGCCTGAACCTCACCGGCCCGGAGTTCCTGACCTCCTACCTGTGGGAGGCGCACCTGCCCACCCGGTTCACGCGGCAGGTCTGCCACGCGTTCCTGCTGCGCGCCCCGCACGACCTGCCCCACACCTGGGCGTGCGACGCGGACGGCGAGCGCTTCGCATTCCGCTGGGCCCCGCTGCCCGCCCCCGCGCTGGACTGGGAGATGGACGCCGCCCTGCCGTGGGCGTGCGCGGCCCTGCGTCCCGCTCCCTCCTGCGCCACCCCGGACAGCGCTGAATCTGTCATCCTACCGAATTGACTGCCGACTGGCCCGCTGCCCCTGTTCTGACCGCCCCCGTACCAAGGAGACCCGCGCATGACTGACCACACCCCCGACACCACCCCCGACCTGGACACCACCCCGGATCAGACGCCCGAGAACGACGCCGGTACGCTGGCGAAGGCCTTCGATCCGCAGGCCATCGAGCCCGCCTGGGCCGCCAAGTGGCGCAGCGAACCGTTCCGCGCGGACGCGACGAGCGGCAAGCCGCCCTTCACCATCGTGATCCCGCCGCCCAACGTGACCGGAAACCTGCACCTGGGGCACGCGCTGGACAACACCCTGATCGACACGCTGATCCGCTTCAAGCGCATGGCGGGCTTCGAGGCGCTGTACCTGCCGGGCATGGACCACGCGGGCATCAGCACGCAGGTGGTCGTGGAACGGCAGCTGCGCGATCAGGGCGTGAGCCGTCACGACCTGGGCCGCGAGGAGTTCCTGAAGCGCGTCTGGGACTGGAAGGCCGAGTCCGGCGGGATGATCCTGAACCAGCTCTCGCGCCTGGGCGTCAGCGCCGACTGGACCCGCGAGCGCTTCACCATGGACGAGGGCCTGAGCCGCGCCGTGCGCCATCAGTTCGTGCGGCTGTACCACGACGGCCTCGCGTACCGGGGCGAGCGGATCGTGAACTGGGACGTGGCGGCGCAGACGACCCTCTCGGAACTGGAAATCGACCGCGAGGTCCGCAAGGGCAAGATGACGACCCTGTCCTACAAACTGCGCGACCCGAACGCGGCGGCCAGCAACGGCGAGCCCGGCGAGATCCGCATTGCCACCGTGCGCCCCGAGACGATCTTCGCGGATCAGGCGATCGCCGTTCACCCCAGCGACCCCCGCTTCGCTCATCTGGTCGGGCAGGAGGCCCGCATTCCCCTCACCGACCGCTGGGTGCCGATCATCGCCGACGAGGCGGTCGAGATGGAGTTCGGGGTGGGCGCCCTGAAGATCACGCCCGCGCACGACCCCACCGACTTCGAGGTCGGGGAACGCCACGGTCTGAGCCGGCCCAGCGTGATCGACCTGCACGGCAACCTGACGGGCGACCTCGTGCCCGAAGCCTTCCGGGGCCTGGAACGCTTCGCGGCCCGCAAGGCGGTCGTGAAGGCCCTGACCGAGAGCGGCGACCTGATCGAGGAGAAGGACCACGACACCGCCATCGGCCTCTCGGAACGCACCAAGGTGCCGGTCGAACCGATCATCAGCGAGCAGTGGTACGTGAAGACCCGGCCCTTCGCCGAGCAGGTCCTCGCCGGACTGGAAGGCGGCGACATGACGCTGGTCCCCGACCGTTACGGCAAGGTGAACCGTGACTGGCTGGAGAACATCCGCGACTGGAACATCAGCCGCCAGCTGTGGTGGGGCCACCAGATTCCCGCGTGGTACGACGACCAGGGCAACATCTACGTGCCGGACCCCGAGAACCCCGACCTGGACTGCGATCAGGACCCCCGCTACGCGCACCTGAACCTGCGCCGCGACCCCGACGTGTTCGACACGTGGTTCTCCAGCAACCTCTGGCCGTTCAGCACCCTCGGCTGGCCCGACACGGACAGCGAGGACTTCCGTAAGTTCTACCCCACCCAGGTCCTCGTGACCGGCTACGACATCCTGTTCTTCTGGGTGGCCCGCATGCAGATGGCCGCCTACGGCCTGACCGGCCAGGCCCCCTTCGGCACGGTCATGCTGCACGGCCTGTACCTGGACGCCAAGGGCCAGAAGATGTCCAAGAGCAAGGGCAACGGCATCGACCCCCTGAACCTCTTCGACCAGTACGGCGTGGACGCCAGCCGCTTCGCCTTCGCGTACCTCTCGACCGGCGGGCAGGACATCCGCCACGACCCGCGCCGCTTCGAGCAGGGCCGCAACTTCGCGAACAAACTCTGGAACGCCGCCCGCTTCGCCCTGCTGCGCCTCGGTGAGGCCCTCCCCAACCTCGCCACCAGCGGCGCCGAGGGCGACACCGACCTGATCCGCTACGTGCAGAGCGCCCTGGACGACACCGCAGGCGAACCCGTCCGCAGCCGCGACGCCCTGAGCATGCTGCGCGCCCGGACGGACCTGAGCCTCGCCGACCGCTGGATCCTGTCCCGCCTGAACGCCGTGACCGCCGAGGCGACCGCGCAGCTGAACGCCTTCGACATCGGCGCCGCCACCCGCACGCTGTACTCGTTCACCTGGGACGAATTCTGCGACTGGTACATCGAGGCCGCCAAACCCGCCCTGGCTGAAGGCAAACTGAGCACGCTGGTCACCCTGAAAGCCACGCTGGAACACATCCTGAAGATGCTGCACCCCATCATGCCGTTCATCACCAGCGAACTGTACGCCGCGCTCGGCCACCGCCGCCAGCTGGCCGTGCACACCTGGCCGGAACCCGACGCCGCCCTGCACGACGCCGAAGCCACCCGCGCCTTCGACGCCCTGCGCGCCGCCGTCGCCGCCGCCCGCAACCTCAAGAACGAACTCGGCATGGCCCCCCAGGAACGCCTGAACATGGCCGTCGAGGGCGACCTGGCCCCCACCGTGCTGGAAAACGCCCGCGTGGTCGAGAGCATCGCCCGCGTCACCCTGACCACCCTGGAAGCCCGCACCCTCAGCGCTGTCGAGCAGGGTGTCACCCTGCGCGCCCCGCTGGAAGGCACCGTGGACATCGCCGACTGGCTGGGCAAGCAGAAAAAACGCCTGACCGAACTGGACAAGCAGATCAAGCAGGCGCAGAACAAGCTCGGGAACGAGAGCTTCGTCGCCCGCGCCCCCGCCGAGGTCATCGAGGAAGAGAAACGCCGCGTGACCGACTTCGGCGCGCAGAAAGAGCGGCTCCAGGCCGTGCTGGCGCAGTTCGAGTAATCCCATGAGAGAAAGGCCGGACCCTGCACCGGGGTCCGGCCTTCCTGTCTGTCGGGAGCGGGCGTGCCCTCCCTTCAGGTCAGGCGCGGCTCCAGGCGGCGGCCTGCGCCAGCGCGTGCACGGCGGCGTCCACATCCTGCTCGGTGGTGGCGGCCCCGAAGGAGAAGCGCAGGGTGGCGCGGGCGTCGGCGTCGTTCAGGCCCACGGCGGTCAGGACGTGGCTGGGCTGCATGGTCCCGGCGCTGCACGCGCTGCCGGCGCTGGCGGCCACGCCCAGCATGTCGAGGTTCATCAGCAGGGCCTCGCCGTCCGCGCCGGGCAGGGTGACGCTGGCGACCTTGGGGCTGCCGTGCGGGGCGTGGTTCACGCGCAGGTCCGGGATGGCCCGCGCGCCCGCCTCGAACCGGGCGCGCAGGGCGCTCAGGTGGGCGTGCGTGGTTTCGCGCGTCTGCTCGGCGTGCGTGAGGGCCACGCCGGCCGCGTACACCCCGGCGGTGTCCTGCGTGCCGGGGCGGGTGCCGCCCTCCTGCCCGCCGCCGAGCGTGACGGCGTTCAGGTGCGTGCCGCGCTGCACGTACAGGAAACCCACGCCGCGCGGCCCGCCCCACTTGTGCGCGCTGAACGTGGCGAACGTGACGCCCCAGGCGCCCAGGTCGACCGGCAGGACGCCGGGGGCCTGCACGGCGTCCGTGTGGTACGGCACGCCCCGCGCGGCGGCCAGCGCGGCCAGGGCGGGTGTGTCCTGCACGCTGCCGAGTTCGTTGTTGGCGTGGTGGATGGACACCAGCGCCGTGTCGTCCCGCAGCGCGCCCGCCAGTTCGGCCGGGTCGTACTGCCCGTGCCGGTCGGGGGTCAGGAACGTGACCTGCCAGCCCTGCGCGGCCAGGGCGCGTGCCGGGGCCAGCACCGCCGAGTGCTCGGTGGGCGTGGTGATCAGGTGACCGGGCCGGCCGCGCGCGTCCTGCCACGCGCGGGTCACGCTCAGCAGCACGTGGTTGTCGCCCTCGGTGCCGCCCCCGTTGGCGATCAGGGTGCGCGGGTCGACCCGCAGCGCGGCGGCCACGCGGGCACGCCCTTCCTCCAGGCGTTCGCGGGCGGCCTGCCCGGCGGCGTGCACGCTGGCCGGGTTGCCGGGCAGCGCGGCGGCCTGCGCGTACGCGGCGAGCGCCTCGGGCGTCATGGGGTGCGTGGCGGCGTAGTCGAGGTAGATCATCTCTGGTCAGCGTGTCACGTGGGTCAGGGCGTGACCGTGGCGTAATCCACGCCGTCGCGGCGGATGATGAACACCGCGTCGCCGCGCACGGGAATCGCGCCGGCCGCCCGCTGGTTCGCCAGGGTCGCTGCGGGCGCGGCCGAGCGCACCACCCGTTCACCGTCGGCGTCCCGCACCAGGATGGCGTAGTTTCCGTCCGGCAGGTCACCGGGGAACACGTACTCGAAATTCACGGTGCGGGTCGCCGCGCTGCTGGGCGCAATTTCTGGCGTGACCGGCGCGGGCGCGCTGGTATCCGGCGTGACCGGCGTGCGGTCCGGAACGGCGGGTTCCGGTTCGGGCGGTGTGACCGGCGCTTCCGGCTGGGTCGGGACGGGCGGCACGTAGGCGGGCGGCAGGGGCAGGTTGCCGGCCGGGCGACTGGGCGCACTGTAGCGGGCGGAGGCGACCGTGAGTTTCACGGGGCTGCCGACCGCCACGCGCACGTAGGGGGCGGGTGACTGTTCCAGTACGCTGTTCTCCGGTTTGTCGCTGGGCCGGCGTTCCACGGACGTCACGACCAGCCCGGCGGCGCGGGCGTGTTCGCGCGCCTGCTCGTAGGTCAGGCCGGCGAGGTCTGTCAGCCACGTCTCCTTGCCGCTGACGCCGGTGCTGATCAGCAGCTGCACCGGCTGGCCGCGCTGGGCGCTGGACCCGGCCTCCGGCAGCTGCGCGATCACGCGGCCCTCGGCGGTGTTCGACAGCGTGCCGTCCACCTTCAGGACCTTGCCGATCAGCATGTTGCGGTCCTTCAGCGCGTCGCGCGCCTGATCGAGGTTCATCTCCTCCAGGCGCGGCACCTCGATGGCCGGCGGGTTGTTCACGGTCAGGGTCACGAGGCGACCCATCGGGAGTTTCGTGCCGCCCGCCGGGTCCTGCCGGATGATGCTGCCGATGGCCCGGCCGCCCGCCTGTCCCTGCGTGTACTCCACGCGGAACCCGGCGTCCGTGAGGGCGCGGGCGGCGACCTTGGCTTCCTGCCCGGTGACGCTGACCACGTCCCTGACCGGAGGATTGAGGTAGATGGTGACGGCCTGCGATCCCAGGTACGCCGCGCCGCCCAGCAGCAGCAGGCCCGGCACGAAGGTCAGCCACGCGCCGGGCTCGCGGCGGCGGCGGACCCGGCCCGTCTGCAGGGGCGCGAGCGTCTGGGCGTTGCGGGCCGCGATGTCCTCCGGGGAGCGCGGGGCGGGCAGCGGCGTCAGGTACGCGATCTGGGCGGCGTGATCCTCGATCAGGATCTCGGCGTCCGAGAGGGCGTACCCCTGCTCGGCCAGACGGGCAGCGAGGGTCTGCACGGCGTCCACGGTCTCCTGCGGCCGGACCTTGTGCGCCAGTGCCGCCGCGAGCGGCTGCCCGGTCACGGGTTTCCACACGGCGTAGTAGGCGCCGGGGCGGGCGACCACGTCCGTCAGGCCCGCCGGTTCCAGGGCGCGCAGCGCGGTGCGGTACGCGTGGAAGACCTGCCGGTCGGCGGGTGTGGCCACGGCGAACCACGCCACCCGCCGCGTGACCCCCTCGGCCGCGCGAACCTCCGAGAGGGTCACCATGCCTCCAGCCGAGAGTTCACGAAGAACCTCGTACTTGCCGTCGATGACCCTGACCCTGCCCTCCTGACCCGTCATGCGCTGCCCAGCATAGCGCGGCCGCGTGCGAACGCGCCGCCGCCAGCGGGTGGCCCGCACGCCCCCCGCTTCACAGGCCGGCCGCGCGGGCCACCCAGTACGCCGCGAAGCCCCCCAGGATGCCCGCGGCGAGGTTGCGGCTGCGCCACATCAGCAGCCCGCCGGCCACCGCTCCCACCAGCCGCCGCGCCCACTCGGGGCTGCCCAGCACGTCCGGCACGACCAGCGCCGCGAACACGCTGACCGGCACGAAGCGCAGGAACGCCAGCCAGAACGGCGGCAGGTGCAGGCGGCCCAGGCTGAGACCCAGCAGCCGGGCCGGGTACGTGACCGCCCACATCAGCAGCGTGACCAGCCAGCCGCTCACGTCGCCTTCCCGCGGGCGGCGCGGCGGGTGGTGATCCGCGCGCCCAGCAGCGCCCCGCCCACCCCGGCCAGCAGGATCACCACTCCGCCCGGCAGCACCCGCCCCAGCAGCCACGCGCCCACCCCGGACGCCAGCGCCACCAGCAGCGTCACGCGGCCGTCCAGCAGCGGCACCAGCAGGCCCAGGAACGCCAGCGGGAAGATCACGCCCACCCCCAGCGCCTGCGGGTCCGGCAGCGCGGCGCCCGCCAGCGACCCCAGCAGCGTCGAGGCGTTCCACACGGCGTACAGGCTGAGTTCGGCGCCCAGCAGGAACGCCAGACTCAGGCCGCCCGGATCGCGCGGTCCCGCCACGACCGTGACGCCGTACGCCTCGTCCGTCAGGAACTGCGCTGCCAGCAGACGCTGTCCCCACGGCAGCGGCAGCGTCCGCGACAGGCTCAGGCCGTACAGCACGTGCCGCGCGTTCAGCAGGAACGTGGTGGCCACCAGCGCCAGCGCGCCCGTCAGGGTCGACAGGCCGCCCCCCACGAACTGCCCGGCCGCCGCGAACTGACTGGCCCCGGCGAACACGGTCAGGCTCATCAGTTGCGTCTCCCAGACGCTCAGGCCCCCGGCCCGCGCGGTCACGGCGTACGCCACCGCGAACGGCACCATGCCCGGCCACAGCGGCAGCAGCGCCCGGAACCCCCGCCAGAACGGCGGCCAGAACGCGGAACCAGGGGCGTGGGGGGCCGTCATCGCCGCGCAGTCTGACACAGCGCCGCCCGGAAGCCGCGTGATTCGGACTGCCGTTTGTTTCGTTCACAGATCGGAACACCACCGATCTGTCAACGCCACGTCCGGAACCCGCCCAGCTCCTCCTCTGCGGCGCAGCTCTCCGGGTCGCATCTGCTCGGACTGAAAGGTGGTGGCAACCCATTCAAGCGGAGTGCGTGTTACTGGCCGGGCGTGGCAGGCTGGACCCGGCCAGCCTGGAGGTCGGCGCGGTAGTTCGCCAGTTCCCGTTTCACGACGGGGAGCATCAGGTACAGCCCGATGATGTTCGGGACGCTCATGATGAACAGCATCGCGTCACTCAGGTCGATCACGGCGCCCAGGTCCATGCTCGCGCCGATCACGATGAACAGCAGGAACACCCCCTTGAAGATGTTCGTGGCGACCTCGCTGGGACCGAACAGGTAACGCACGGCGCGCGTGCCGTAGTACGCGTAACTGATCATGGTGGAGTACGCGAACATCAGGACCGCCACGGTCAGCAGCCAGCTGAACCACGGCGCGACGCTGCGGAAGGCGGTGTCCGTGATGCCCACGCCGTCCAGGCCTGCCCGGGTATACGCGCCGGTCACGACGATGGCGAGCGCGGTCATGGTGCAGATGACCACCGTGTCGATGAACGGTTCGAGCAGGCCCACGAATCCCTCCGTGACGGGCCGCTGGGTCTTGACCGGACTGTGCGCGATGGACGCCGTGCCGATCCCGGCCTCGTTGCTGAACGTGGCGCGCCGGATGCCCTGGATCATCACGCCGATCACGCCGCCCGTCACGCCCTGCGGTGAGAACGCGCCCTGCCAGATGGCGTTGAAGGCCGCCGGAATGGCGCCGGCGTTCGTGATCAGGATCACGATCACGGACCCCACGTACAGCACCGCCATGACCGGCACGAGTTTCCCCGTCACGTTCGCGATCGAGCGGATACCGCCCAGGATGACCGCCCCGACCAGCGCCGCGAGGACCAGGCCGGCCAGCCAGCCGTTCCCGGCCAGCGGACTGGCGGCGCCGCCCGTGGCGTTCACCAGCTGCTGGAACGCCTGGTTGCTCTGGAACATGTTCCCGCCCCCCAGACTGGCGAAGACCATGCACACCGCGAACACCGACGCCATGACGCGCCCCAGCCCGGCGCGGCCCAGTTCGGCCAGTCCGTCGCGCAGGTAGAACATGGGGCCGCCGTCCACCCGTCCGTCCGGCTGGATCTGGCGGTACTTCACGCCCAGCGTGCATTCCACGAACTTGGTGCTCATGCCCAGCAGGCCCGCCAGGATCATCCAGAAGGTCGCGCCGGGTCCGCCGAGGCTGATGGCGACCGCCACGCCCGCGATGTTGCCCAGACCGACCGTGCCGGACACGGCGGTCGACAGCGCCTGGAAATGCGTGATGGTGCCGGGCGTGTCTGCGCCGGGCGTGTCGAAGCGGCCCCGGACGATCTGGATGGCGTGCCAGAACCCGGTCAGGTTCACGAAGCGGAAACTGACGGTGCAGACGACCGCGGCCAGCAGCAGCCACATGACGATCAGGGGAACCGGGACGCCAGCGACCGGCACGCTGGCGAACACCACGTCACTCAGAAAGGAACTGACGGGCGAGACGACCGAATTGATGCGGGCGTCGAAACTCGCCTCAGGGGCGGCGGGAGTGGCCAGGGCCGTGGCCGTCAGGAAGGACAGGCAGACTGCCAGCCGTCCGGGGGATGGAAAATTTGAACTCATGAAGGTTCACCCTACCGAGCGGACCTTCATGAAGATGAAACGCCCCTGAAGGACGCGCCCGGTCAGGTCCGTTCCACCCTGTGGTTCTGCCGCGCGGGCGGTGGCCGGACCCGGCGGGCCCATCATGAAGACGGGCGGCGCAGCTCACCGGGGGGGCCGCGCTCCCCGCTTGACCCTCACGTGGCGGGAGGGCCTACGCTGCCTTTCAGGAGGGATGGCCCTGGACGAGCAGCGCTGGACGGTGGGGGAGGTCGCGGCCCTGACGGGCGTGAGCGTCCGTACCCTGCACCATTACGACGAGATCGGGCTGCTGCGCCCCGCCGAGCGCAGCGACGGGAATTACCGCCTGTACACGCCGGGTGATCTGGCGCGGCTGCGGCGGGTGCTGACGTGGCGGGCGCTGGGCGTGCCCCTGGCCGAGGTGGCGGGTGTGCTGGACGCCCCGCCGGACCTGGAACGCGAGGCCCTGCGCGCGCACGCCGGGCGGCTGCGCGAGGACCTGCGCCGCGCCGAGCACACGCTGCGGGAGGTGCAGGCCCGCCTGAAGGCCCTGGAGGACGGGGCAGAGGAGACCACCATGACGAACGAGGACGTGAAGGCCGTGTTCGACGGATTCGACCCCGCGCCCTACGAGGCCGAGGCCCGCGAACGCTGGGGCGAGACGGACGCCTACCGCCAGAGTGCCGCGCGCGCGGCCCGGTACGGCAGGGCTGACTGGGCGCGCATCCGCGCGGAGATGGACGCCATCACCGCCGGGTACGTGGACCTGATGGACGCGGGCGTACCCCCCACCGACGCGCGGGCGCAGGCGGTCGCGGCGCGGCACCGCGCGCACATCAGCGGGGCGTACTACGACGCGTCGGCGCAGATGATGCGCGGGCTGGCGCAGATGTGGGTGGCGGACGGGCGCTTCACGCGGACCATCGACCGGGCGCGGGCCGGACTGGCCGCGTACCAGAGTGCCGCCGTGACCGCCTGGGCCGACGCGCAGGCGGAGTAGCGGGCGGGGAGAGGCTGCGCCCGCGCGTCCGTCACGCCGCGCCGTGCCGCACGAACCGGGTGGGGGGCTGCGCGGCGACCTCGGCGGCTTCGCGCGTGAGGCGCTGCCACCCGGCGCGCACCCCGTCCGGGCCGAGCACCTGCACCTGCGGCCCCCAGGACAGCAGCCACGGGAGGACGCCGCGCGCCGTGCCTCCGGCGTCCAGCGGGGTCAGCAGCGGCGCGTCCACGCTGCCGTCCGGGTTGATGCTCGGCTCGCCCAGGCAGGCGTGCCCGCCTTCCAGCACGCGGAATTTCGCCTCGCCGGTGAAGCGCAGCGTGACGGTCACGCTGCCTGCCTCCTCGGCGGGCAGCGGCGTGCTGGGCAGGGCGGGCGTCTGAGCCGGGTCGAGGAGGTCGGGTGTGAAGGTGTCCGGGTCCAGCGTGACGTGCAGCATCCGGCCCAGGCGGTAGGTGCGGACCTCGCCCGCGTGGTCGGGGTCGCGGCCCACGACGAGCAGGTCGCCGCTGACCGGGTGCGCCTCGATCCGCAGGGGGTGCAGCCGCGCGGCGCGCCGCGTGCCGGGCTGCCATTCCTGGAAGCGGATGGGGCGGCAGGCCAGCCACGCCTGCGTGACGAGGGTGAGGGCGTGTTCCAGCGCGGAGGGCCGTGCGGTGCGGGCCTGGACTGGTCGGGCCTGGGCTGGCAGCGCCGCGCGGACATGTGCGGGCAGGGCGGCGGCCAGCGTGGCGCGCAGCGGGGCGAGGGTGGCCGCCGGTTCGCTCCCGCGCGCCGCGAGGGCGTCCAGGCCGCGCAGCAGCGTCAGCCGCGCCGCGTCGTCCAGTTCCGGTGCCCCGATGACGTATCCCTGGGGTGGGCCGGGCTGCACGTGCAGGTCGGGTTCCAGGCGTTCCAGTTGGCGCAGGTCACGGGCCGTGACGGCCAGGGACTGACCGGTGGCTGCCGCGAGTTCCGCGATGGTGTGGGGCCGGGCGCGCAGCAGGCGTGCCAGGAGGAACAGGCGCTGGACGGGGCTCTGGACACGCTCGGTCGGCTCGTCGGGGGTCATGCCTCCAGTCTGCGGAGCGGGTGTCCGCAGAACGTCCACGTTTCTGAGAATGCAATCTCAGCAGTGGGTCATACGGATTCCGTTTGTTTCGCCGACAATCCGGAACCCGCCCAGCTCCCACTCGCTTCGCTCGGATTGAACGGGCCTTGCAGCCCATTCAATCGGAGTCCGTATCACTCCGGTACGCCGGCCAGGGCCCGCTCCTCCCGCCACTCCAGCACCCACGGGTCGAAGCGGCCCTCGCAGAAGAAATCCTCCCGTCCCCGCTCCGGCAGCGTGGGCTCCTCCCAGCGCGGCCCGTCCGACAGTCGCAGCACGCCCCCGTCCACGCTCAGCGCCTGCGGCCAGCCCAGCAGCCCACGCAGCGCCGCCGCCGCCGCACTCAGCGCCTTGCGCCGCGCGGTCGGTGTCCTGCCCGGCAGGTCCAGCGCGTCCAGCGCCCGCTCGCGCGACACCTGCCCCCCCGCCGTCACCAGCAGCGCCAGCAGGCCCGCCTCGGGCCGCGTCGAACGCAGCGGCAACTCGTCCCCGGACATCCACACCCGCACCGGCCCGGCCAGACTGACCCGCACCGTCCACTCCGGCGGCGTGAACGTCACCACCCCGTACTGCTCCAGCAGCGCGGGCAGGTACGCGCGCACCCATGACCACCGCAGCGTCGCCAGCTGCGCGCGGATGCCGTCGCCCGGCGGCAGCGGCTCGCCCCCCGCCTGCCGGGCGCACTCCGCGCGGGCCAGCCACGAGAGGGTTCCGGCATGCTGCGCGTAACTGTCCGCGCGGCTCAGGGCTTCCTGGGCGCGCGGCAGATCCCCCGCGTGCAGGTACGCCAGCGTCAGGTGGTTGAGGATCGCGTGCCGACCCGAGTCCAGCACCCGGTGCAGGGCGGCCGCCTCCTGCGCCATGAGGACGGCCTCGAACGTCTGCCCCATGAGGGCCAGGGCCTTTGCACCCATGACCAGCGTCGAGGCCAGCCGATCAGGAGCCGAGGCGTGCTCGCGGGCCGAGATGGCCGTGTGGACCGTGATGGGGTACTGAGCCAGGCTCACGGTCAGCAGGACCCGTGACAGGAACAGCTCTGAGGAGAGCAGGCCATCCTGAGCTACCGATTCCGCCTTCCGCAGGGTCTTGAGCGCTGCGCCCGGTTGGTTGGTGTCGAGGGCGATGGACACGAGCGTCCGGTAGACGTAGGTGGAGGTCGTCGGGTCGTGCCGCAGGTCACCCAGCGCCCACGTGAGTTCGCTGGTCGCCTCGCCCAGTTCCAAGTGCTGTTGCAGGTCGAAAGCGAACTGAACGCGGGCCATGCCCCGGTAGAAGGGGAGGGACTCAGCAATCTGAAACCGGTACAGCTCCTTCCAGTGGGGGTGATCGAGCATGGCGGCCGCACCCGCCAGTTGCGTGAGGGTCAGCGAACGGGTGGGGCCGTCGGGTGCCTGCAGGACGCTGAAGCGCGCGAGGTTCAGGGCCACTTCGCTGCGCCGGTGAATCAGGTGCAGGTGCGCCCGGAACGGCAGGAGCTGTTCGGCCGGTCGGGTGTCCAGCAGGTCGTCGAGCTGGCGGTGCTGCATGCCCCGGAAGGAAAGCCAGGCCAGGGCGAGACCGCCCAGTTCGCTCCTGAGCCAGTCCTGCGGCACCTCCGGCAGGGCCGCGATGAGTGGGAGGACGTCTGCCGCTCTGTGGGCGTGTTGTGCCGCCCGGATCAGGTGCCTCAGCGTTCCCTCTGCGTCGTCACGGAGGAGCAGTTGACGGAGCGGGATGAGGGGATCAGCCACAGCGAGAGAGTAGCGGGCTTTGGCTAACCACGGGGCCGATCTTCGTCACCTGCCAGGAACGGCGAGCTCGGCACATGGGCGGTATTGCTGAGCAGGCGGAAGATCCAGATCAAAAAATACGCTGAAAACATAACAAAGTTCCAGTCGCGGCCTGTCCGGTGTCCGTGGGGTGCCGGATGGTCTGGGCCGACTGTGGGTGGGGGAGGTGGCGCGGCCACCAGAGCGGGATGTCACCCGCTTCGGGCCGCCAGTGGGCGTGGAACGCCGTTCACCTCCGGCATCGCTGGGGTGAAGGGTCCGGGTGGAACGCAGATTGAATCGGAGAATTCAGGGTCGGTCGGGGGTGCCCTGACGACTATGTAAAGTATAGAACAATGTCATGTATTTAGCAAATAACAGAATGAGCGTAGGGGGGAATGCGCCACCTCATGCAGGGCGCACACGCCAGATCGCCGACCTCACCCCAGGCGTGCAGCAGGCCACAACCCCTACCGCCATGCGAAAAACGGCAGGCAAAAAGGCGACCCACGCCGCCTCGATTCACCGGCCCTGCCTTCAGATCACCCGGCGTTCCGGCAACGTCACGCCCCGACTCAGGCGCGCCTCCAGCCCACGCACCACCCGCGACAGCGCGAACGTCAGCCCGAAATACACCAGCGCCAGCACCGCGTACACCTCGAACTGCCGGTACGTCGCGTTCGTGATGAACCGCCCCTGACTGAACAGCTCCTGCAACGTCACCGCGCTTGCCAGACTGCTGCCCAGGATCAGGCTGATGAACTCGTTCCCCAGTGCGGGCAGCGCCACCCGCCACGCCTGCGGCAGCACCACGAAGCGCAGCGCCTGAACGCGGCTGAGCCCCAGACTCCGCGCCGCCTCCGCCTGCCCCGCCGGAACGCTGCTGATCCCGCCGCGCACGATCTCACTCGTGTACGCCGCCGAGTACAGCCCCAGCGCGAGCACCGCCGCCGGAAAATCCGGCAGGGTCACCCCCAGCGTCGGCAGACCGTAGTACACCACCGACAGCAGCACGATCAGCGGAATGCCGCGCACCACCGTCACGTAGGCGTCCCCCAGCCGCCCCAGCACCGGCACGCGCAGCACCCTCAATGCCCCCAGCGCCGTCCCCACCAGCACCGACACGGCAAGGGCGCACACGCTCACCGCCAGCGTCAGGCCCAGACCCGACAGCAGCAGGCGAGGATACTCCCCCGACAGCACCGCCCGGAACCCCTCCAGCACCTCGTTCAACACGCACTCCGCCCCGCACGGAACAAGCGAACGGCACCGCCAGACACCCACCAGAACACCATCACGCCCCCGAGCATAGCCCCGGCGCGCTCCATCACGCGCGGACGGACGCCCCACACCCGGCCCGCCCCGCCCCGGCCGTTCACGAAACGTGAATGCGCAGACGGTCAGCTGATACCGACCCGGTAAGCTGAACACCAGCGGGTCAACGTGACCTGCCCTTCGACCGGGCCCCTGCCCCGCACCAGCGCGGCGGACGAGGTCCCACCCGCACCGGCGGGTGCCACAGGAAGAGTGAACCACCATGTGCATCACCTGGACGAACACCAGCCGCGCCGCACAACTCAGCATCCGCCTGGACCGCCCGCCCCCCGGAGCCACCCAGGCCACCTGATACGGATTCCGTCTGTTTCGCCGACAATCCGGAACTTCACCGGATTGCCAGCTCCACGCCCGGAATCCGCTCTGCTCCGCAGCTCTACGAGTCCGCCCGGATTGAACGGTTTTTGCAAACCCTTCAACCGGAGTCCGTATGGCACGCACCCGCCTCGCACGGAGCGGCACGTGCCCCCTGCACACCCGGACCCGCCACCCGCGCGGCCCGGCGTGCCCCCCGAACTCACCCCGCCCACGCGGGGAAGGACCGGTGTTCCCCCATGCGCGCCTGGACGGCGCTTCTCTCCGCCATTGCCCTGGAAGTCACAGGAACCCTCAGCCTCAAGGTGTTCACGACCGCCCCGTTCACCACTGCCGCCACGCCCGGCCTGCAACTGATCTTCACGTACGCCCTGCTCGCCGCGTCCTACGTGCTGCTGTCCCGCGCGTTCCGGCAGATTCCGGTCGCCGTGGCCTTCGCCGTCTGGGAAGCCGCCGGACTGCTCCTGATCACCTGCCTGGGCGCCCTGATCCTCGGCGAACACCTGCGCCCCGCCCAGCTGCTCGCCATGCTTGCCCTGGGAGTCGGCGCGGCCCTCCTGCACCGCGGCACACGCCCCCCCACCCAACCGGTGGGCGCATGAACGCCACGCCCATCCTGCTGATCGTCGGTGCCGTCACCCTCGACGTCCTGGCCAACGTCCTGCTCAAGAAATCCGACGGGTTCCGCCACCGGCGACCCGGACTGGCCGCCGTCGCCGTGATCCTGTTGGCATTCACGCTGCTGGGCGTCGCCGTGCAGCACATGCCCGTCGCCGTCGCCTACGCCGCGTGGGGCGGCCTGGGCATCGTCACCACCGCCCTGCTCAGCCGCCGCATCGACGGCGTGCGCCTGACCCCCACCGCCTGGGCCGGCGTCGCCCTGATCCTCGGCAGCGTCGCCGTGCTCAGCAGCCACTGACCCGCACCCCGTCCCTCTCCCACCCTGCGGGCCGCTCTCCGGGTTGCAACCGCCCGGATCGAACGGTTTTGGTCGACCGTGCCATCGGAGCCCGTCTTATAAGGATTCCGTCTGTTCCGTTAACAACCCGGAACGTCGCCGGGGTGCCAACTCCACGCCCGGAACCCGTTTCTCTCCTCCTCTGCGGAGCAGCGCTACGAGTCGCCTCCGCTCGGATTGAAGCGGCTTGCAGCCCCTTCAATCCGAGCCCGTCTTACTTCTGCACGATCCACTTCTTCAGCAGGTTCTGGTACTCCCCGCTGGCCTTCAGTCGCGCCAGCGTCCCGTTCGCGGCGGCCGCCAGATCGCTGCCCTTGCCGAACACCATGCCGTAATCCTCGGCGGCCAGGTCCTTCCCGGCCTGCTCGAACTGCCCCGGCAGGCGCTTTTTCAGGTCGTCCACCGTCGGCGCGTCTCCCACCAGCGCCGCGATCCGCCCCGCCCGGACGTCCGCCAGTCCCGCCGCGAAATCGTCGTACACCTTCAGCGCCGCGCCCCTGGGTTTCAGCGTGTCGTTCGCCACGAACTGCCCGGTCGTGTTCCCCTGCACGCCGATCACCTTCCCCTTCACGCTCGCAGGCCACGCGAACTTCCCGGGATTCCCGGCCCGCACGATGAACACCTGCGCCGACCGGAAGTACGGATTGCTGAACGACACGACCTTCGCCCGCTCGGGCGTGATCGTGATCGCACTGATCGCCATGTCCACCCGGCCCGACGTGACCGCCTGCGGCATCAGCGCCCCGAACCCCACCGCGCGGATCTCGAGCCGCACGCCCAGGTCCTTCGCCACCGCCCGCGCGATATCGATCTCGAAGCCCTGAATCGTCCCGTCCGGCCCCTTGAACTCGAACGGCGCGAACGTCGGATCCGTCCCCAGCACCAGCACGCCCTTCTTCTTCACCCCGGCCACCGTCGCCGCCTGGGTCACGCCCGCCACCGCCACGCCCAGCACCGCCGCAATCATCACGAAACGCTTCATGCGCCCAGCATAGGACCGCCCCGCCAGTCCAGTACGCTGCCTGCATGGATTGGCCCGCCCCCACCGACTTCGTCCACGGCGACCCCCTCCCCCCACCACAGGACTGGGCGCGGCCCGGCCTCGTCATGACCTTCAACCTCGAATGCCCCGGCTGCGTCTCGCGCGGTATCCCGTTCCTCAAACGCCTGCATGCCGAATTCGGCGACGCCGTGCACCTGCTGGCCGTGCACACCAGCCACGGACACCGCCTCCTGCCCAGAGGGGACGTCGAACCCACCCTGAAAAAATTCGCGCAGACCTACGCGAAACTCCCGTTCCCCGTCGCCCTCGACCTCAGCGGCACCCTCGCCCGGCACTGGCACACCGAAGGCACCCCCCACTGGCTCGCCTTCGCGCCCGGCGGCGACCTGATCCGCAGCGTGTACGGCAGTCAGGAGAACGCCCAGACCAGACTCCAGTACCTCCTGGAAGAATGGACCGGGCGCAGTGGGGACGAGGGTTAGCGGGCGTCCGAGGTCGCCTGGGCAGGCACGAACACGCCGGATCGAAGGTCGTTCAGGGGCAGGTTCGTGATCCGCACGAGCAGGGCGCTGCGGCGGCCCCCGGACAGGTACGGCCCGAGCTGATCGAGGCTGGAGACGAACCGGAGCTGCCGGTCCTGACTGTGGACGCTCAGCCGCCCCTGGGTGTCCACCTTGCCGGTGTCCACCATGAAGTGCGTGCCGCCGCGACTGGTGACGAGCATGACGGCCTCACCCGCCCTGAGTCCCGTCGAGATCAGGTGTTCAGGGCCGGTCTTTTCCTCGACAAAGTAACTGCCCCAGATGGGCTGGCCGGTCAGCGCCGACAGGAACACGCTGTTGCTGGAGTTGTAGAACGCAGCCCCGATGTCCTCCGGGCCTGCATTCAGCAGGAGGGTGGCGTTGCCCACCTGCATGCGTGGGGAGGTGTACCCGCTGAAGCGTACGGAACGGGCCTGGACCAGCAGGTTGACGACGCTGCTGGCCTCGAAGAACGCCGCGCCGTGACGGGTAAACCGCGCGTTGACTGAAGTGCCCCCCAGGGTCAGCGACCGGCCATCCCGGCTGAGCGTGATCCCCTGGGCATCCAGGGCTCGGGTGACGTCGGTGCCTTTCAGGAAGACACCCTTGTTCACCCCGTTGTCATTGAAGGTGTAACAGGTAACGCCGCCTTTTTCACTGACGATGGTGATGTTGTCTCCGGAGGGTTTGGTGCCGCGCGCGCAGCTCGGCTTGACGGGTGCCTGCCGGACGACGGTGAGGGTCGTGCTGGTCGCGCCGCTACCCGCGAGGGCGTAGAGTCCGGCGCTGATGCCGAGGGCGAGGGTTGTGGTGGCCAGGATGAGTTTCGGCATGGTGTACACCTTTGCCATGCCCAGGGTCACGCGGGCGGGTGGCCCGAGTTCATGGATTGCCTGGGCGGTGGCCTGAGTGGGGGTGAGGCCGGTCAGGATCAGGTGGTCGGCGCGCGTCAGGACGTGCTCTTCGAGTTCGTCCCAGAGTTCCTGGCGGCGCGCCTCCGGCAGGCCCCAGGTGGCGCGCCGCAGGTACGCGGTCAGGGCGCGGGGGGTGGTGTGGGCGGCGGTGGTCATGTGCCGTTCCGGCCGAGCTGCTGCACGGCGCCGGTGAAGGCGGCGAATTCCTGGCGTTTGGCGTTCAGGGTGTCGCGGCCCCGGTCGGTGATGGCGTAGTACTTGCGGGGTTTGCCGTTGCGGCCGGTTTCGCCGTGCTGCGCGGCGAGCAGCCCCTCGGCTTCCAGGCGGTGCAGGGCGGGGTAGAGGCTGCCTTCCTTGAAGTCGAAGTACCCGCCGGTGCGGTCGCGGGCGGCCTGGATGATCGCGAAGCCGTACAGGGGCTGCTGTTCGAGGAGGGTCAGGAGGATCAGGTCGAGGTTGCCGCGCAGCAGGTCTGGGTTCATGGGTGCTCCGGTGTGGGGCTTTGGCCGCGTGGCGTCCCGCGTGGTTGCCGCCCCTGCATAGCTATGTCTGTCTACATAGTCTGCCTTGGTTGGCTCGCTGTCAAGCCCAGTCTGTCTATGTAGTGGGTGGCCGATGCACCGGAGGGACTGAACGGCCACACTGGATCCATGCGCCCCTGGATGCTGACCGCCCCGCAGACCACCCTCTCCGAATCTGCCACCACCGCATTCCAGGCCGCGTGGGACGCCTGCGACCCGGCGCTCCTGCCGCCCGAGACACCCCGCTGGCTGTTCCTGCGCTGGCTTCAGGGGCAGGGCGTCCTGTTCCACGGCTCCCCGCAGGCCGGACTGACCGTCTTCGAGCCGCGCACGCCGCATGACCTGAGCGCCGACGACTTCAGCAAACGTACGGGCGTGTTCGCCACCTCCGACGCGCTGTGGGCCTTGATGTACGCCCTGCGGGAGCGCAGTCGGGTGAAGCGCATGGTGAACGCTGCCCTGCAGGTGCAGCAGACGGGCAGTTGGAGCGAGACACGGTACTTCCTGTCTCTGGCCCCACAACCGGACCTGACCGTGACGGGTGGTCAGGAACTGCTCTCGACCGGCTTCGTGTACGTCCTGCCACCAGACGGCTTCGAGCGGATGCCGGACTATGACTGGCCGGGTCTGGGACGGGTGCGCGAACCGCACCTGATCTGCCCGCAGCCTGTCCGGCCACTGCTGTCGGTGCCGGTCACGCCGGCCGACTTTCCCCTGCCGGTGCGATTGCACGACGCCGCCACGGTCGACGCCCGTTGCGCGGCCGATCCGTGGGGGTTTCCCTGGCTGGACTGATCCGGATTCAGGGGATTCCCGGTGGTCAGGGCGTCTGCTCTTCCACGTTCAGGGTGCTGCTGTCGGTGTTCTCGCTGGTCACGTCGGGGGCGGGTTCGGTGTACGTGCCGGCCTGCTCCGCGGCCGCTTCGGCGTCGCCACGGTCCACGTAGCGGAACGTTTCGTCGTTCAGGCTGGTGACGGTGACGGTGTAGTCGCTCAGGCGCCGGGGGTCCAGGGTCACGGCGCTCGCCTTGACGGTGGCGGCCATGTCGGCGCTCAGGGCGTAGTCGCCCAGCAGGGCTGAGGTGCAGGGCTGGCCGTTCAGTCCGGCGGGCAGTTGCTGGGGCGTGGCGGTGGCGCGGGCGCGTTCGAGGGCCGTGACGCACTGCGTCCGGAAGTACAGGGCGTTGTCGTGCCGGAGTTGCCGGGCGCGTTTCTCGTTGTGGGCTTCGAACATGCCGCTGCACGAGGCCAGCGCGGCGGGCAGGGCCAGGATCAGCAGGAGGGGAAGGCGCATGACCCGAGTGTAGATGCCGGGGAAACAGCCGGAGACCGCAGGTGTGGAGGGTAGGCCAGAGGGCCTACCGCGCGAAAGAGACCCCCGGCGCCACGTGGGGGCTCGGGGGTCCTGGGGAACGAACTGGCTTCAGTCGATGCTGACGCGCCAGCGCCATTCGCTCGCGCGTTTCATGACGTGGGCGATGCCGCCGGTGATGGCGAGCTTCTGGTTCCAGGGGAGTTTCATCCAGCCGACGGCCATCAGGCCGCCCAGGCTGACGAATTCGCCCAGGGTGGTGGGTTCGTAGGCTTCGAGTTCCTCACCCTTGACCATTCGCATGATGTTCTTGCCGGTCAGGCGGCCCTGCTGTCCGGCGTGCTGGGCGGTGGTGGGGACGGGTTTGCCTTCCTGGTTGAGGGCCAGGCCCATGTCACCGATGATGAACACGTCGGGGTAGCCCTTGGCGCGGAGTTTGTCGTCCACGGCGATGCGGCCGCCGGGGCCTTTTTCCAGCTTCTCGCCCCGGACGATGTCGCGGGCCTGGATGCCGCCGGTCCAGATGATCTTGCCGGCGCCGATGACCTTCTGTTCGCCGTCGGCGGTCTGCACGGTGACGCTGTCGGCGGTGGCCTGCATCAGGCGGTGCCCGACGAGGATGTGGATGCCGTACTCCTCGAGGGTTTTCTGGGCCTTGGCGCGCAGGCCGTCGTCGAGGATCGGGAGGATCTTGGGACCGGCCTCGACGAGGTAGATGTTGAAGGGGGGCAGGCCGCGTTCCTTGCTGAGCAGCTGGGCGCGCTGCGCGAGTTCCGTGACGAGTTCCACGCCGGTCAGGCCCGCGCCGCCGACGACGATGTCGCGGTTGCCCTGGTACTCGGTGGTGTAGGCGCGGTTGACGAAGTTGAAGATGTCGTCGGCGTCGCTGAGCTGCTTGAGTTCGGCGGCGTTCTCGGCCAGGCCGGGAATGCGGTAGAAGTTGGTGACGCTGCCCAGCCCGACGACCAGGGTGTCGTAGGTGAGGACGCGGCCGTCTTTCAGGGTGACTTCACGGTCGTCGAGGTTCACGCCTTCGACCTGGGCCTGTTCGAGGTTCACGCCGGTGCCGCGCAGCAGCGGGGCCAGGGGCAGGGTGACGCGGGTGTTGTGTGCGGCGGCCTCGTGGAGGCGGGTTTCGAAGGTGTGGTAGGCGTTCTGCTCGACCATCAGCGCTTCGAGTCCGGGCGCGGGTTTCATTTTCGTGGCGACAGCAAGGCCGGAGTAACCAGCACCGAGGATGAGGGTCTTCATGTCAATCTCCTGTGAACGAATTCACGAGTTCTGTGGGCGGTCGGCCTACTCCCCCGCAAACACCGTCGGAACCACACGTCCCGAATCGGCAACAGTGTACATCCTACACCAAATCGGACTTGCGTGACCCGCTCCATCACAACACCATGAAGACCCCCCCGCACAACGCAGGAACAACCACAATGCCCCATCCAGCGTCCCGGAGCCCTGATCACCCCCCACGGCCCGCTGTCCGGCGCCCCGGACAGCCCCCGCCCGAACGCTCCGCCTCCACGCGCCCCCGCCCGGACCGCAGGCCCCCGCCGACACCCGCTGTCCGGGCAGGGACGCCACACGCCGGCGCTAGCGCACGGCCAGCAGGGCCGCGCGGCGCGCCCGCACCACCTCCCGCCGCGCGTCGCCCGCCTCCAGCAGCGACTCCAGCAGCGCCAACGCCTCCAGGTCATCGAAGCGCGCCGCGTACCGCCACAGCAACGCCGGATCCCGCCGCCCGCACACCGCGCGCCGCAGCGCCCCGTCCAGGTACGACCGCCAGTACGACAGCAGCGGCGACTCGCTCAACGGCAGCGGCGGCCCGTCGAACAGATCCAGCGCCCCGTCCAGCGCCCCGGCCAGCAGCAGCCCCTCCAGCCGCGTCACATCCAGCTCCACCGGCACCGACAGCCGGTACGGCCGCGACGCGATCTGCCCGCCCAGCAGGCCCCGCAGGGTGCTGACCTCGGACTTCAGGGTGCTGGACGTGATGGGCGCGTCCCCGTACACGTGCGCGTGCAGGGCGTCCAGCGTCAGGCCCTCCGGGTGCAGCGCCAGGACCGCCAGCAACTCCAGCTGCCGGGGGGTCAGGTGCAGGCAGCGCCCGCCCAGCTGCACCAGCGGCGTCCCGCACAGCCGCACCCGCAGCGTCACCTGCGGCCCCTGCGCCAGCTGCGCCTCGATGCGCTGCGCGTAATGCTGCGCGCTCGCCAGGCCCAGCGGCGTGCTCTGCTCCCACACGGTACTCAGGTTCAGGACGCCCAGCAGCGTTCCCTGCGCGTCCCGCAGCGGCGCGCCGTAACACACCCAGTCGTGGACCGCCTGCACGTAATGCTCGGCGGCGAACACCCGCACCGCCGTCCGCTCGCGCAGCGCCAGCGCCAGCGCGTTCGTGCCCACGCTGCCCTCGTCCCAGTGGCCGCCCGGCACGAAATTCAGCGCCTGCCCCAGCCGCTGCATGCGCGCGCTGCCGGCCGTCCAGAGCAGCTGCCCGCGCGCGTCGGCCAGCGCCACCATCAGGTCACCGTCCTGCGCCAGCGCCATCAGTTCCGGCCGCAGGTCCCGCGTGGCGAACTCCAGCGGCGACCCCGTCCAGGCGGGCGCCTGATCCGACACCGGGGCCGACACCCGGTCCGCCGGGACCGACGCGGCCGACCGCGCCCACGAGGCCAGCACGCCCGCCGGAACGCTCCGGTCCGGAACGCCGCGCGACACGAACCGCTGCCAGGCCGTCACGCGGCGCTGCCTTTCCAGTACGAGTCGCTCGTTCATGCCCACGCGCACACCCTCCCCGGTCCCACCGGCCTGCGCCGCCCGGTCACGCCCCCACCCGGTCCGGGGCGACACTGCCTTTCTCTGCTGACCGTTTCAGGCTACCACGCGCCGCCCGGGCGGACCCCGGCACCCTTTTCCAACCTTTTTTGTGTTTCAATGAACGCGTCACACAATCCAGTCCTGGCGGCCGGTCACAGGCAGCCGCCCCCACGCACCCCGCAGTCTCACCGGAGGCCCGCATGAACGTCACCCTGACCGTGAACGGCAAGTCCTACACCCGCGACGTGGAGCCCCGAACCCTCCTCGTTCACTTCCTGCGCGAGGAACTCCTGCTGACCGGCACGCACGTCGGCTGCGACACCAGCCAGTGCGGCGCCTGCACCGTCCACGTGAACGGCGACGCCGTGAAGAGCTGCACGCTGCTCGCCGTGCAGGCCGACGGCATGGACGTCACCACCATCGAGGGCATCGGCACGGTCGCGGACCTGCACGCCCTCCAGACCGGCTTCTGGGAGGAACACGGCCTGCAGTGCGGCTTCTGCACGCCCGGCATGATCATGAGCTCCGCCGAACTGCTCAGGCACACCCCCAACCCCACCGAGGACCAGATCCGCCACCACCTCGAAGGCAACTACTGCCGCTGCACCGGGTACCACAACATCGTCCGGGCCGTGCAGCACGCCGCGAGCGCCATGCAGGGCGCCAGTCAGGCCGCCGACGACTGAATCCGGGGGCCATGAGCTCTGAGCCGTGAGCTCAGAGCCCACGCGCCGCTTCCTCACAGCCCACAGCCCACAGCTCACAGGCCACAGCTCAGAGCCCACAGCCCACTCCCAGGGAGGCATCACCCCATGAGCGATACCAGAACCGAGAAGTACTTCGGACAGGCACTCAAGCGCAAGGAAGACCCGCGCTTCATCACGGGCACCGGCAACTACACCGACGACATCGTCATTCCCGGCATGCTGCACGCCGCGATGGTCCGCAGTCCCTACGCGCACGCGAAGATCAGCGGCATCAACAAGGACTCCGTGACGGGCCTGCCCGGCGTGGTGCACGTGCTGACCGGGCAGGACGTCGCGGACGCCGGGCTGGGCAGCATCCCGGTCGGGTGGCTGCTGCCGGACCTGAAAACCCCCGCGCACCCCGCCATCGCCCTGCATGAAGCCAACCACGTGGGCGACATCGTGGCCGTCGTGATCGCCGAGACCCGCGCGCAGGCCGAGGACGCCGCCGCCGCCCTGGAAGTCGACTACGACGCGCTGCCTGCCGTCTCCACCGCCAGCGCCGCCCTGAAAGAGGGCGCGCCCCTGGTGCACGACGACGTACCCGGCAACGTGGCCTTCAACTTCGAGATCGGGGACGAGGCCGCCACCAACGAGGCCTTCAAGGCCGCGCCCCGCCGGGTCAGCGTGAAACTCAAGAACCACCGCCTGATCGCCAACCCCATCGAGCCGCGCAGCAGCCTCGCGCAGTTCACGCCCGCCAGCGGCGAGTACCTGCTGTACACCACCAGCCAGAACCCCCACATTCACCGCCTGATCCTCGCGGCGTTCGTGATGAGCATCCCCGAACACAAACTGCGCGTGATTTCCCCCGACGTGGGCGGCGGCTTCGGCACCAAGATCTTCCAGTACCAGGAGGAAGTCATCGTGCTGCTCGCCGCGAGGCTGCTGGGCCGCGCCGTCAAGTGGACCGCGCGCCGCTCCGAGGCCTTCGTCAGTGACGCGCAGGGCCGCGACCACGAAACCGAGGCCGAACTGGCCCTGAGCAACGAGGGCAAGATCCTGGGCTTCCGCGTGAACACCCTGGCGAACCTCGGCGCGTACCAGACGCTGTTCGCGCCCGCCGTGCCCACCTACCTGTACGCCACGCTGCTGAACGGCGTGTACAAGATCCCCGCCATTCACGCGAAGGTCACGGGCGTCATGACGAACACCGTGCCTGTCGACGCCTACCGCGGCGCCGGCCGCCCCGAGGCCACGTACCTCGTCGAGCGGATCGTGGACATCGCCGCGCACGAACTGAACATGGACCCCGCCGAACTGCGCCGCCAGAACTTCATCCAGGCCGACGAGTTCCCGTACCAGACGCCCGTAGCCCTCGTGTACGACAGCGGCAACTACGAACCGGCCCTCGACAAGGCCATGACCATGATGAACTACCCGGCCCTGCGCGAGGAACAGCAGCGCATGAAAGGCAGCAACAAGATCCTGGGCGTCGGCCTGATCTCGTTCCTCGAAGCCTGCGGACTGGCCCCCAGCGCCCTCGTCGGGCAGCTCGGCGCGCAGGCCGGACAGTGGGAATCGAGCCTCGTGCGCGTGCACCCCACCGGGAAGGTCGAACTGTACACCGGCAGCCACAGCCACGGCCAGGGCCACGAGACCGCGTTCCCGCAGATCGCCGCCGACGAACTCCAGATTCCCATCGAGGACATCGACCTGATCCACGGTGACACCGGCCGCATGCCCTACGGCTGGGGCACCTACGGCAGCCGCTCGGCAGCGGTGGGCGGCAGCGCCCTGAAAGTCGCGCTGCAGAAGATCACCACCAAGATGAAGAAGATCGCCGCGCACCTCCTGGAAGCCAGCGTGGACGACATCGAGCACGAGGGCGGCGTGTTCCGCATCAAGGGCGCGCCCGAGAAGAGCAAGACCTTCTTCGACATCTCCCTGATGGCCCACCTGGCGCACAACTACCCCGAGGACCTCGAACCCGGCCTGGAAGCCACCGCTTTCTACGACCCCAAGAACTTCGTGTACCCCTTCGGCACGCACATCGCCGTCGTCGAGATCGACACCGACACCGGCCACGTGAAACTCCGCAACTACGGCTGCATCGACGACTGCGGCCCCCTGATCAACCCCCTGATCGCCGAGGGACAGGTGCACGGCGGCATCACGCAGGGCATGGGACAGGCGCTGCTGGAAGACGCCGCGTACGACGAGGACGGCAACCTGCTGGCCGGCACGTACATGGAGTACGCCATGCCCCGCGCCGACGACGTGCCCACCTTCCAGCTCGGGCACACCGTCACCCCCAGCCCCCACAACCCCCTGGGCGTCAAGGGCATCGGCGAGGCCGGCACCATCGCCAGCACCGCCGCCGTCGCCAACGCCGTCATGGACGCCCTGTGGCACGAGTGCGGCATCGCGCACCTCGACATGCCCTACACCGCCGAGAAAGTCTGGAAGGCCATCAGGGACGCCCGCAACCAGCCGCAGGCCGCCGACGACTAAGGCGTTGACAGGTGAAGGTTGATGGTTGATAGAAACCGCCAACCTTCTCTATCAACTGTCACCTTTCACCCATCAACCCCATCCCGGAGGGATTCATGTATCCAGCCAACTTCGAGTACCAGAAAGCCGACAGTGTCGATCAGGCCATCGCTGCGCTCGCCGCGAACCCCGATCTGAAACTCATCGCCGGGGGTCACAGCCTGCTGCCCGCCATGAAACTCCGGCTGGCGCAGCCGCCCGCCCTGCTGGACATCTGGGGCATTCAGGAAATGAAAGGGATTACCCGCGACGGCGACTGGTACGTGGTGGGCGCCATGACCACCCACGCCGAAGTGCTGCGCAGCGACCTCCCGCTGTTCCCCGAGGTGGCCGGGTGGGTCGGTGACCCCATGGTCCGCAACCGGGGCACCATCGGCGGCAGTCTGGCGCACGCCGACCCCAGCGCCGACTACCCGGCCGCCGCGCTGGCACTGGGCGTGCAGTTCGTCATCCGCGGCCCCGGCGGCGAACGCACCGTGGACGCCGACGACATGTTCGTCGGGATGTTCGAGAGTGCCGTGCAGCCGGGCGAACTCCTGACCCACATCCGCATTCCCGCCACCACGCAGGCGAGCGCGTACGAGAAGTTCCGCCACCCCGCCAGCCACTACGCCGTCGTGGGCGTCGCCGTCGCGCGGCACGCCAGCGGCGAGGTCCGCGCCGCGTACACCGGCGCCGCCGAGAAAGCCCACCGCCTGACCAAACTGGAAGACGCCGTGAACTCCTCCCAGGCCGTCCCCACCGGACTGGTCGAGGCGGGCGACCTGCTCGGCGACCGCTTCGCCAGCGCCGAGTACCGCGCGCACCTCGTGGACGTCCTCGCTGCCCGCGCCGTGGAACGCCTCGGCTGAACCTCACGGCGGCGCCCACCCTCCGCTGCGGGGGTGGGCGCCGCCAGTTCCCACCTCCGGCTACTGGATCAGGCCCGCCACCCCGTTGATCGTCACGGCAATGATCACCGTGCCGAACACGAACGACAGCAGCGCGTGCCCCAGCAGCAGGCGGCGCATCGCGCGGGTGTTCAGGTTCGTGTCGCTCACCTGATACGTCATGCCGATGGTCACGCTCAGGTACGCGAAATCCCAGTACGTGGGTTCCTCCAGATGATCGTTCCCGTGCGGGAACAGCACGCCACGCCCGTCCCGGTAGTACCGGCGGGCGTAATGCAGGGTGTACTCGGTCTGCACCAGCAGCCATGAGGCGACGACCGTCACAACAGCCAGGACCGTCAGCAGCACCTCCGGCAGGCCACGCTGGTCATGCGCGGCAGACAGCAGGAAAACCACGCCGACCAGACTGATGATGGCCGTGAACGTCGTGATGGTCGCCGCGACGGCACGCGTGTCGTCCTCGCGGGTGGCGAGCTGCCGGGTACGTTCGGGCCCGGCCGTCATCATGACGGGCCACAGCTGCGCCATCACCGTCACGCAGAAGGTCACCCAGGCGCTCAGCGTGCGGGTTTCCGGCAGCCAGTCACGCGGGGTCAACAGGGTGATGATGAGAGCCGCGCCGAGGCCGATCAGGAGCCGCGTGGCGGCGTGTGGGCGCGGCTTGCGGTCACGTGGCATGCCTGGAGCATACGCCGGGCGTTGTCACGCGCCGCTCGGATTCCCTTCATGCGCCGGGCCTAGGGTAAGGGCATGAGTGTTCGTTCCTGGTTGACTGGTGCCCTGGTGGGGTGCGTGGCGTACGGATCCACGGCGGTGGCGGTCACGCCGCCCGTGCAGGTGAACTACCGCGTGTTCCAGTACGCCTGCGCGGGCGGGCAGAACCTGAAGGTGTACTACGTGCAGTTCGGGAATCAGCCCATGTTCGCCATGCTCGACTGGAAGGGCCAGCGGCACGGACTGGCGCAGGCCATCAGCGCCAGCGGCGCCCGCTACGCCAGCCTCAGCGGCCCCGCCGGCGCGCGCGGCGGCCTGCAGTGGTGGGAACACCAGGGCGCGGCGGAACTCAGCACCTTCACCGGGAACAGCACCACCACCACGAAAACCCTCCTGACCGGCTGCAAGACCACCGGGCGCTGACCTGAGGCACGGCAGGGCCGGGCGCGCCGCTAGGCTCCGGACGTGCCCACCCCCCCTCCGGTCGCCGTGCGGATGATCAGCTGGGACCACCCGCAGGTGGAGGTCCCAGCGAGTGCCTTCAGCGCCTTCCCCGACCGGGTGCTGGCCCTCGCGCAGGCGCCGCTGGCCCTTCGCTAAGTCTTTTCGCTCTCGGTCTTTCCAGGGGGGGGCGGGTACACTCTTCCGGTGACTGTTGCTGCGCCGAACCTGTCGAAACTCCTGCCCGCCGCCCCGCCCGGAAACCTGCTGCTGCTGCCGCAGGTGGCGCGCGCGGCGCTGTTCGCGGCGTTCCCCGGCCCGGCGGTGCTGCTGACCACCCCCGACCGCCTGGGCAGTTACGCCACGGCAGGCGTGCTGGGCGCGCCGGTCAGCGTGAACCCGGGCCTGCGCGACTGGGACGCCCGCCACGGGCACGTGGTACTGGACGTGAACACCGCGCTGGACCTGTTCCCGTCCCGCCCGGAGGACCACGCGCTGACCCTGAAGGTGGGCGCCAGCTACCCGCGCGAGGCGCTGCTCTCCCGCCTGGAACGCCTGGGTTATGAACGCGGCGAGGAGCCGGGCTTCGAGATTCAGGGCGACACGCTGGAGCTGCGCCTGTCGGCCGGGTCGGGCCTGCCCGCGGAAGCAGAGGAGGGCCTGTGGGTCCGCGCCGAGTTCTTCGGGGACGAACTGGACACCCTGCGCTTCCTGAAACCGGGCGCACTGACGGGCGAGAAGGCGCAGAGCTTCACGCTGGAACCCACCGCCGAGTACCTGACGGAGGTGAAGTGGGACGCCACCCGCCTGGACCTGCTGCCGGGGCGGGTGTTCCTGGACTCGCCGGAGTTCTACGCCTCGGCGCTGGGCGTGCTGATCGACACGCTGTGGCCGAAACTCGCAGGGCGCGAGGTCACCAGCTTCGGGCGCTCACCCCTGAACCTGCCGGACCTGGACACCGGCCTGACCACCCTCCCGTTCTACCGCGCTCGCCTGAGCGACCTGGAACGCGACGTCACCGAGTGGCGCGACGCGGACTACCGCGTGATGATCCTCGTCCGGCACGACCGCACCGCCGCGTACCTCGCCGACAAGCTGCTGAACACCCACGAGATCCCCTGGCTGAAGATTCCCCGCGTGAAGGAGGGCGGCCTGGGCTTCCTGCGCGCCGCGGGCGAGGGCGGCTTCGTCATCCCCGAGCACCGGACGGTCGTGCTGACCGAGGACCTCATCTACGGCTTCCAGGGTGGCAGCGCCCTGCGCGGCAAGCGCCTCAATGGCAAGCCCGTCACGGACGCGCTGGGCCTGCACGTCGGCGACTACCTGATCCACCCCGAGCACGGCATCGGGCAGTTCGAGGGCCTGGAAACCCGCAAGGTGCTGGGCGTCACGCGCGACTACCTGAACCTCACGTACCGGGGCGGCGCGCGCCTGAGCGTCCCCATCGAGCAGCTGCCCGTCCTGCGCCGCCACCCCGGCACCACCGACGACCCACCCAGCCTGAGTTCCTTCGACAAGAAAGACTGGGCGAAAGCCAAGGAGAAGGCCCGCAAGAACGCCGAGGCCGTCGCCGCGAAACTGCTCGTCCAGTACGCCGCGCGGCAGGTCACGCCCGGCAACGCCTTCCCCGCGCAGCCCGAATGGGACGAGCAGGTCGAGAAGAACTTCAGTTTCGAACTGACCGCCGACCAGAAAACTGCGCTCAAGGAAACCATGCGCGACCTGGAAAAAGCCAACCCCGCCGACCGCCTCATCTCCGGCGACGTGGGCTTCGGGAAGACCGAGGTGGCCCTGCGCGCCGCGCACCGCGTCGTCGGGCACGGCAAGCAGGTCGCCGTGCTCGTGCCCACCACCCTGCTCGCCGAGCAGCACACCAGCACCTTCGTCGAACGCTTCAAGGGCCTCCCCGTCCGCGTCGAGGGCCTCTCCCGCTTCACCACCCCCCAGCAGGCCCGGAGCATCCTCGCCGACACCGCCAAGGGCAAGGTGGACATCCTCATCGGCACGCACCGCCTCCTGAGCGGCGACGTGCAATTCCGCGACCTGGGCCTGATCATCGTCGACGAGGAACACCGCTTCGGCGTCGGCCAGAAAGAAAAACTCCGCGCCCTGCGCGGCCTCCCCGACGTGCCCAGGGACGGCAAGCTCGACATCCCCGAGGACGCCCGCGCCGTCGACACCCTCGCCCTGTCCGCCACGCCCATCCCCCGCACCCTCTACATGAGCATGGTCGGCCTGCGCGACATGAGCTCCATCCAGACCCCACCCAAGGGCCGCAAACCCATCCAGACGGTCCTCGCTCCCTTCGACCCCATCACCGTCCGCGACGCCATCCTCACCGAGATCGAACGCGGCGGCAAGGTCTTCTACATCCACGACCGCATCGCCAGCATCGGCGCCCGCAGCCTCTACCTGCGTAACCTCGTGCCCGAGGCCCGCATCGGCGTCGCGCACGGCCGCATGAACGAGGAAGAACTCGAGGAGATCATGCTCGGCTTCGAACAGGGCGCCTTCGACGTCCTGCTCGCCACCACCATCGTCGAGACCGGCCTGGACATCCCCGAGGCGAACACCATCCTGATCGAACGCAGCGACCGCCTCGGCCTCGCCCAGCTCTACCAGCTGCGCGGCCGCGTCGGCCGCCGCGCCCAGACCGCCTACGCGTACCTGTTCTACCCGCCCCGCATGACCGAGAACGCCCAGCGCCGCCTCTGGGCCATCGCCGACCTCCAGGACCTCGGCAGCGGCCACCTGCTGGCCGAGAAGGACATGGAAATCCGCGGCGTCGGCAACATCCTCGGCGAGGAACAGCACGGCCACGTCCAGGCCGTCTCCATCGACGTGTACACCGAACTGCTCGCCGAGGCCGTCGCCAAACTCAAGGGCGAGAAGATCGAAACGCCCACCACCATCAGCATCGACCTGCCCATCGACGCCCGCCTCTCACCCGAATACTTCGTGAACACCGACGGCAAAAGCGACGAGGAAGCCCGCATCGCCACCTACGGCCGCCTCAGCGAGAGCCGCACCCTCCAGGCCATCAGCCGCGTCGAACGCGACCTGCGCAAGAAGTACGGCCCCCCCACCTCCGAAGTGCAGAACTTCATCGACCTCGCCAAACTCCGCCTCACCGCCGCCGCCCGCCGCGTCCTCAGCATCGGCGAAACCATGACCCAACTCCAGATCACCTTCGCCTACAAAACCCTTGACTACGACGCCCCCGGCCTGCGCGCCTTCCCCTTCAAGACCGAAGTCGTCACCTTCCCGCCCAGCGTGAAACTCGACAAACGCGGCCTGAAACCCAACGACTACGCGCGCACGCTGATCGACCTGCTCGGGTACTTCGGGTAAGCCGGCACTCATACGACCTCCGGTAGCACGGTCTGGTTGCAGATGCTGGATCAGTTTCAGGCGCTGGCTACTTATCGAGGTGAGGTGGAAGGTGGGTGCCTGGCGGCGGGCCTCCCCACCCCCCAGCCCCCTCCGCAAGCGGCTCATACGAGTACCCCAGGGGGGCAGGGGGAGCAGTCGCTGCGCTCGGCAAGAGGTTTTACTGGTGCGGCGTGGTTGTGTTGAGCGCTGACGTGTCCGGCTTCGACGCCATCCTGCCGCCCCCCGTGGAAGGCCCGCGCGCTGCGCGCACGACGGCCGGTGGTGATCTGCGGTGGCTGGCAGGGCACCTTGCTGAACGCCGCTGATCTACTTCGAAACCCGGCTTTGGCAACAGCCGAAAAAGTAGAACCTTCTGGTACTCACCAAGTTGGCTGGCCCGCCCGGCGTCGTGGCAACGCGGCCCGTCGTGCGCGCAGCGCGCGGGGCGCCCGCCGCGAACTCGGAGGTCTGCAACCCCATCCGTGGCCGAACCCGCCAGTCACCCACCCATAAAGCCAGAGAAATACCTGCCCAGTGCAACGCTGCTCCCCCTGCCCCCCTGGGGTACTCGTATGAGCCGCTTGCGGAGGGGGCTGGGGGGTGGGGAAGCCCACACGGAAACCCCACCGTCAGGCGCCCACCTTCCACCGCCGGGGAAAAGCTGGACCCCCCGTCTGCCTGTTCGTGGAACGGTGATGACCCCCGGTACACTGGTGGCATGACCACCGTTTCGCCCCTGCTGCCGCAGGCCGGGCTGTCCGGCGCCCCGTACCGCGCTTCGACGCGGCAGAATCTGCTGACCATCGCGCTGGGCTGGTGGTTGCTGGGCGGGATCTTCGTGGACGGCTGGGCGCACAATCAGTTCGGGGAGTCGCTGGAGACGTTCTTCACGCCGTGGCACGCGCTGTTCTACAGCGGGTTCCTGGCCGTGGCGGGCTGGTGCCTGCTGCTGGCGTCGCGTGGGTGGCGGCGGGGGCGGCGCGGTCTGGCGGCGTTTCCGGAGGGGTACCATCTGGCGGCGTTGGGTGTGCCGTTGTTCGGACTGGGTGGGTTGGGTGACATGGGGTGGCACACGGTTTTTGGGATCGAGGTGGGGATCGAGGCGCTGCTGTCTCCCACGCACCTGCTGCTGTTCGCGGGGGCGGCCCTGATCGTGGCGTCGCCCCTGAATGCGGCGTGGCGGTCCCCGGCGGCGCGCACGGCAGCGGGTGGCGTGCGGTGGGTGGCGGCGCTGTCCGGCACGTCCCTGCTGGCAGCGACGGCGTTCATGCACATGTACCTGTGGGGTCTGATGACCGTCCCGCAGGGGTTGGGGTGGGTGCAGACGCGCGGCGAACTGAGCGCGATCCTGCTGACGGCGCTGATCATGACGGCGCCGGTCCTGCTGATCCTGCGCCGGTTTGCGTTGCCGTTCGGGGCGGTGACGGTCATGTACTTCGTGACGAACCTGGGTATGAGTTTCATGCTCGCGCCGGGCGAGTGGCGCGTGCCGGTGCTCGCGGCGTTCAGTGGCCTGCTGGTGGACGCCCTGCACGCCCTGCTGCGTCCCGGTGCGGCGCGGGTGTGGCAGCTTCGGGCGTTCGCGTTCCTGCTGCCGCTGTGCGTGTGGGTGCCGTACCTGGGCGGGGCCGTGCGCCTGGGCCTGAGTAACCTGAGCCTGGAACTGTGGCTGGGCGTGGCGGTCATGACTGGCCTGGGCGGCGTGGCCCTGAGTGCCCTGGTGTTTCCCGCGCCGCTGCCCCCGCAGGCGCTGGAGGAATAGCGCCGGGCAGGAGGGAGGCGGCGGACCGTCAGTGGTGGTGCGTGGGTGCCGGGCTGCCGGGGTCCAGGCCCGGCGGGGGCGGCAGCGGGGTCTGGGTGCGCCGCCGCAGCAGGGCGCTCAGGGTGGTGATCTCGCCGCGTTGCGTACCCGTGATCTGCCGTGCCAGCAGGCCCACCTGCGGAAGCACGCCGGCCTCCAGCGCAGGCCGCGCCATGACCAGCGCTCCCTGGTGGTGGCGGATCATCAGGCGCAGGAACAGTGCCTCGGCCTCCGGGACGGGGCTGGTGTTCAGGGCATTCAGTTCGGCGGGGGACGCCATGCCCATCTGGCGGGCGTGAGCGGCGGGCAGGGGCGCGGCCGGGTCCACGGGCGGCAGGGTCCACAGGCGCAGCCAGCCCTGCATCTGCCGGATCTGTTCCTGCTGCCCCAGCTCGATGTCCAGTGCCAGCGAGCGCAGCGTGCGGTCCCCGGAACGCCGCCGCAGGGCCTGTGCCATCGTGATCGCCTGGGTGTGGTGGGGGATCATGCCGCGCACGAACGTCACCTCGGCGCTGTGCGGGCCGGGCGCTGTCTGCCGGGGCGTGAGGGCCAGCAGCGCCCCGCCGCCCAGCAGCAGCGCCGCCAGCACGCCCGCTGCCATGCGCCTCACGCGGCTGCCTTCACGGGGCGGTGGTGGTCGCCTGCCGGTCGAAGTGTCGTTGCCGCGCCCGGAACGCCGCCTTCTGCTCCGGCGTGGTCTGCGCGTGGCAGTGGCGGCAACTGACGCCCTCCTCGAACAGCGCGTCCGCGCGTTCCTGCGCGTCCAGCGGCCACCCGCACGAGTGGCACATGACGGCCCCGCCCTCGCGCAGGCCGTGCCCGACGGTCACGCGGCCGTCGAACACGAAGCACTCGCCGTCCCAGCGGCTGTCCCCCTCGGGTACGTCCTCCAGGTACTGCAGGATGCCGCCCTGAAGGTGGAACACGTCCGCGTGCCCGCGCTGGCGCAGCAGGCTGGTGCTCTTCTCGCAGCGGATACCGCCCGTGCAGAACATCGCCACGCGCTTGCCTTCCAGCTCGGTGGCGTGCGCGTCCAGCCACGCCGGGAACTCCCGGAACGAATCGATCCCAGGGTCCAGCGCGCCCCGGAACGTTCCGGCCTTCACCTCGTAGCGGTTGCGGGTGTCGATCACGACCACGTCCGGCGCGCTGATCAGGGCGTTCCAGTCGTGCGGGGCCACGTACTGCCCGGCCTCGCGGGTCGGTTCGACCGGTACGCCCATCGTCACGATCTCGGCCTTCACGCGCACCTTGAAGCGCCGGAACGGCTGCTCGCTGGCCGCCGATTCCTTGTACTCCAGTCCCGTGAAGCCCTCGGCGTGCAGCGCCCCGTGCAGCGCGTCAATGCCCGCGCGGCTTCCGGCGACCGTGCCGTTGATTCCCTCGGACGCCACGATCAGCGTGCCGCACAGGCCGTGCGCGGCCCCCAGCGGCAGCAGCCGTTCGCGCAGGCCCGCCGGGTCGGCCACCGCCCGGAACTGGTACAGCGCCGCAACCACGAAGGCAGGCGGGGCGACCGTGTCAGAGGGAACGTCGGGCAGGGAAGGGACAGGGTGGGGCGCAGACATCCCCTGCATGATACCGAGGGGATCTGGATGCCTGGGGGCCGGGCCTCACGGTTGTTCCCGCTACATCTTCGAGGCGTAGCGGAAGTAGGCGTTCACCTGCGGAACGAAGCACAGCGCGGCGGCGCCCAGCAGCGGCACGACGCCCAGGACGGCGCTGAACGGGTTCCCGGCGCTCAGCAGCAGTGCGCCCGTGCCGAGCAGCACCAGCACCAGCAGCGCGCGTGCCCAGCCGCGTCCCCGGTACACGTTCCAGCACAGCGCGACCTCCAGCAGGAAACGGATCTGGCCGGCGCCGCTGCTGCCGAGCAGCATGCCGATCAGGGAGGTCAGCAGCACGACCCCCAGGATCACGGTGGTGATCGTCCACCCGGCGCGGATGGCGGCGGCCTGCGCGGGCGTCTCGGTGGGGGTGTCGGTCAGGCTCTCCAGGAGACTGTCGGTCATGGGGGTAGCTTACGGGGCGCCAGGGTCCGGCGTTGCTGCATGTGACCGGCGGTCATGCGGGTGTGGTCGCGTGTGGGAATGCGCGTTCTGGCGGAGTCGCGGGGCGCTGGCCTCTGCTAGCCTTGCGGGCGTGTCTGCGCCTTCCACCCTGATCACCGCGTCCGGCCTGAGCGTCGTGTACGGCGAGCGGGCCGTGCTGAGCGGCGTGGACCTGAGCGTGACGGCCGGCGAGCGCGTGGCGCTGCTGGGCCGCAACGGGGCGGGCAAGACGACGCTGCTGCGCGTCCTGACCGGCGAGCGCACCCCGGACGATGGTGAGGTCTGGCGTGCGGACGGGCTGCGGGTGGCGGTGCTGGCGCAGCATCACGCGCACCCGCCGGGCCTGAGTGTGCGCGCCCTGCTGGACGCCGCGCACCCGTACCGGGAACTGGAGGCCGACCTGCTGGCGCTGGAGGCGGACCTGGGCGACCCGGACACCCTGGACCGCTGGACGGCGCTGCACGCCCGCCTGGACGACCTGGACGCCTTCCGCTGGCCGGCGCGGGCGGCGCGGGTGCTGGGCATGCTGGACCTCACGCGCTTCCTGGGGCGCGAGGCAGTCACCCTGTCCGGCGGGGAACGCACCCGGCTGGCGCTGGCGCTGGCGCTGGCCAGGGAGCCGGACCTGCTGGTGCTGGACGAACCCACCAACCACCTGGACATCCGCATGCGCGAGTGGCTGGAGGGCTGGTTGCGGGACTTCCGGGGCGGGGTGCTGCTGACCAGCCATGACCGCGACTTCCTGGACAGCGTGGCGACCCGCAGCGTGTGGCTGGACGCGGGCGAGGCGACCCCGTACGCGGGCGGGTACTCGCGCGCGCGGGCGCAGCGGGACCTGGAGCGGCGCACGCAGTCCCGCGCGGCCCGGCTGGGCGAACGGGAGGCCGGGCGGCTGGCGGGCAGCGTGGACACCCTGGACCGCTGGGGCCGCCGCTCGCGCGCCCTGAAAAGCCGTGCCGGGCGGGTCGCGGTGCCCGAGGCGCCCCTGCCGGAACGGCAGATCCGCATGCGCCTGCTGGCCGGCACGGCGAAAGCGCCGCTGGTCGCGTGGGGCGAGCACCTGAGCAAGGGGTACGCCGGGCGGCCCGTGTTGCACGGCGCGGCCTTCCGGCTGCGGCAGGGCGACCGGGTGGCCCTGATGGGCGCCAACGGCACCGGCAAGACCACCCTGATGCGCCTGCTGTCCGGCGAACTGCACCCGGACCCGCCGGGCCGTGACCCGGACACGGGCCTGCCGCTGCCCGAGCCGCTGCTGCGCGTGGCGGGCGGCGTGACGGTCGCCAGCCTCGACCAGACCTGGCACGGCCTGACGCCCGGCGAGGGCCTGCACGCGCAGTTCGAGCGGCGGTTCGGGCGGCAGGCGACCACGCTGCTGGGCCGCGCGGGCTTCGGCGCGGCCGACTGGCCCAAGACGCCCGAGGTGCTGTCCGGCGGGGAACGCGCCCGCGCCGGACTGGCGCTCGTCAGCGGCCTGCGCGCCGACCTGCTGCTGCTGGACGAACCCACCAACCACCTGGACGTGGAGGCCCTGCTGGCTCTGGAGGGCGCGGTGCAGGCGTACGCGGGCGCGGTCGTGATCGTCACGCACGACCGCCGCTTCGCGCGGGAGGTCGCCACGAGGCTGTGGGTGATCGAGGACGCTGCGCTGCGCGAGGTGGGCGGCTGGGGCAGCCGCGAGTACCGCGACCCGGCCGCCACGTTGCAGGGCGACCCGCCGCCCCCGCCGCCCGCGCCCACGCCCCGGCAACGCCTCGCGCCGCTGGAGGCGCGGCTGGGCAGCCTGCGCGCCGAACTGGACCGCCCGCCCGGCACCCTGACCGGCCGCGAGGAGGCCCGCGTGCGCGCCCAGGCGCACGACCTGCAACAGTCGCTGTACGCCCTGTACGCGCAGGTGTGGCACGAAGCGCAGTACGACACCCAGGTCCGCGAGCCGCCCCTGACCGTGCGCGCCCAGCGCCTCGGGGACGCGCCGGGCGAGGGGGGCGGCATGTTCTGGGCCGCGCAGGACCCCACCTGCCCGCACCTCGCCTGGGACGGCCACACCCTGCGCTGGAACGGCACGCCGCCCGCGTGGTTCGGCGCGGCGCTGCTGGGCGGCACCCTGCGGATCCTGTTCGAACGCTGGAACGTGGGCCGCGTGACCCTGGGTGACGGTGGCCCCGTTCTCACGCGCCGCGCTTACTTCGGGCGGCTGGGACTGATCCGCCCCACCTGACCGGGCTGGTCCGGGCGGTCCGGGCACGCCTCATGCTGGACCCCGCTATACTTCCGCGCATGGAAGACCTCATCAAGGGCCGCCTTGGTGGAGCGGACGGTTACGACATCCGCTGCACCATCGACGGCGACACCATCAAGGGCCGCGCGGGCGGAAAACTGCACGGCAAGGACATCAACCTCGAGATCACCGAGCGCGGCGTGCAGGGCAGCGTCGGCGCGGACCCCGTCAAGATCGAACTGCAGGACGGCGAACTCAAGGGGAACGTCGGCGCGCAGAAACTCACGCTGCGCGGCGTGGACCGCGTCACGGGCTTCATGGGTGAACCCATCATCGGCTGGAACGTCGTGGCGCAGCAGACCGGCGAACGCCTGACCGGGCAGCTGGGCAGCACCATCCTGGGCCGCCCCTTCGACCTGGAACTGGGCAGCGCGCCCGGCTGGGTGGGCACGCTGGTCGCCGTGGTGGCCTTCTACGCCCTGGAACCCCGCGCGAACATCACGACCAGCCGTTAAGGTCAGGACAGCCGCGAGAGGGGGGCCGCCCAGGTGCAGACCGGGCGGCCCCCCCTCTTGGCTGTGCGGGTCAGCGGCCGCCGATGCGGTAGGTCACGCCGAATCGGAACTTGGTGCCGCGGTCGGCGTCCCCGCTTTCCAGGCCCACGCTGACGTTCGTGCGGGGGTTCAGGTTGTACCCGGCCTTGAAGCTGGGGCGGATGGACTGCAGGTTCAGGCCGCTCAGCGGCGTCGTGACCCGGAACGTGAAGCGGTTGTCCGGGGTGCTGTACGCCGCGTCGATCAGGCCGTTGCCGTTCAGGTCCACCTGGTACTGCAGGTACAGGTCCCGGGTCAGGTACGACCCGAGCGTGATGGTCGCCCCCAGCGTGCCGTCCGCGTTCGACAGTTGCGGGGTCAGGCGGAACACGTCCAGGCCGAACGCCGTGGCGATGGTGCGTTCCAGTTCGCCCAGGATGAACACGTTCAGGGTGGTCTGCAGGGCGCTGCTGCCCAGCGCGCCCAGGTTCAGGTTGGTGAGGTTCGGGACGCCGGTGGCGACCAGCGCGTACAGTTCGGCCTCGCTGTACGCAGCCCCGGTGGTCGGGTCGGCGCAGTCCGGGCTGTCCTGGGTGCAGCGCAGCGTGGTGTTCAGGTCCAGGGCGCTGCTGCCGTCGGCGCGGGTCGTGAACTCGCCCCGCAGGTTCAGGGTGACCGGTACGCGCTGGCGCAGGCTGTCCGCGCCGGCCGGGGTGGCGTTCACCAGTCCGGCGGCGGTGATGTCGAATTTCGGGTACAGGTTCTCGCCGCTGAAGGTGACGGCGCTGTCACCCAGCGTGAACTCGTTCTCGCGCAGGTACACGAACCCGCGCTGCGAGCGGATCTCGCCGCTCAGGCGGGGGCGGTCGCCGGTGCCCGACACCAGCAGTTTCCCGGTGAACTCGGCCCGCACGAGGTTCTCGTCGACCCGGATGCCGTTCGGCGCGCGGACCGGGATGTCGTCGAAGACCAGCCGTTCCAGGAAGGGCCTGGCCGGGCGGGCCTGCGGGTCCGTCGCGGGCCGCGGGAAGGTCGTGAGCGACTCGGGCAGCGGACTGGCGAAATTGTCGGTGGTGCGGCCGTTGCGGCCCTTCCCGTCCGCGGCGCCGGTCTGCCCGGGGGCGGGCAGCGTGGCGGGCGCGTTCACGCGGCCCAGGATCAGCCGCGTGAAGTCCGCCGCGCCGCTCACGCGGATGTTCGTGCCGTCGTCCACGGCGCGCAGGTCGGCGTTGACTGCACTCTCACGGCCGTAGATCAGCGCCAGGGGGAGGTTGTAGTTGCGGGCGGCCAGCGTCAGGTCCCAGCGGGGCGCGAGGTCACCGCTGAGGGTCAGGGTGCCGGGTCCGGCCGCGTTGCTGCGGCTCAGGCCGCTCAGGGTCCAGCGGGTGTCGCTCTGCTGCGCCAGCGTCACGGTCGTGTCGGGCAGCGCGCCCAGGACCTGCGGGGCCAGCAGGCCCGTGAAGTCCACGCGCGTGCCGCTCAGGCGGCCCAGCGTGAGCTGTCCGGCCAGCGTCACCCGGCCGTTCGAGCCGACCGTGCCGCCGGTCAGGACCGTGCCGCTCCCGCTGAACGCGCCGCTGTCCGGCAGGTCCCCGGCGAACTGCGGGATCTGCACGCTCAGGCCCGCCACGGCGCCCGTGATGTTCTGCGCGCGGATCAGGCCGCGCGGCCGCTCGTACGTGCCGGCGGCGCTGAGGGTCAGGCTGCCCTTCAGGTCCGGGTCGAGCGCCGCGAGGCTGGGAATCAGGACCAGCGCGGGCGTGAAGGTGGTGTTCGAGAACTGCGCGCTCAGGTCCACGCGCCCGCGGGTGTACTGACCGCGCACGTTCCAGGTGCCGGCCCCGCTCAGCTGGATGTTCACGCCGAGCAGTTCCCGCGCGGCGTACTCCAGCGTGCCGGTGCCGGTCAGGGTTTCCGTGACGGCGGCCGCGCCCTGGCCGGTGGTGCCGCTCACGCGGATACGCTCGGCCACCACGTTCACCCGCCCGGCCAGCGGGTCGGCCAGCGGGAAGCGGAAGCGGGCCAGGCCGGTCACGACGCCCTCGCCCGGACTGGTGCCCGCGAAGGCGCCCACGACCGCGCCCAGCGGCAGGGCGCGCAGGGTTCCCTGCCCGAACACCTCGCCGCCGCCCAGGCCGGCCGTGAAGTCCGATTCGCCCAGGAAGCCGCGGATGCGCCAGTCGCCGGCCACCTGCGTGCCCTCCAGCCGGGCGGGCAGGGTCTTCGGGCCGACCTTCAGGTTGTCGCTGCGGATCACGAAGGTTCCGCCCCCGTCGCGCAGGTTCGCCTCGCCGCTGATCCGGCCCGACAGGTCCGGGGCGATCTTCAGGTTGCGGACCTCCACGTTGTCCAGTGACGCCCGCACCGAGTACCCGTCCCCGCTGGGCTGCACGGCCAGCGGTCCCTCCAGCGCGGGCAGCAGGTCCGCGAGCCCGCCGCTGGCGGTCACGGTCGCCTCGCCCATGGCGTTCACGCCGCGCAGGTCCGCGCGGAAGGTCTGCCCGTTCAGGGCGAGCAGGCCGCTGACGTCCAGTGCCTGACCGGCCACGTCCAGCGGGTAACGGTCCGCGCTGACCCGACCGGTCAGGCCGGCCGCGTCCGCCCGGACATCCAGGCCGATGGAACCCTGCGCGGCCCGCAGCGTCCCGGCCACCTGCCCGGTCCAGTCGCGTTCGCCCTGCGCGGCCGTGAAGGTCAGTTCCCCGGCGCTCAGGTCGGCGGTTCCGCGTAGTTGGGGCCGGCCGCCACGCAGCGTCACGGCCGCGTTCAGGTTCCCGGCCAGCGGCAGGTCCAGGTACGGCAGGCGGTAGGGGCTGCCGAGGTCCGTGACGTTCAGCTGCAACTGCCCGTCCAGCGCGTCGGTCTGCACCCGCCCGGACGCGCTGATCAGGCCGCCCACGCCGCGCACGCCCAGCCGGCCCAGGTTCAGGCCCGGCAGGTTCGCGGCCAGCTGACCGGCCTGCCAGCGCAGCGTGCCGTCTTTCAGGCCGTCCGAGACGGTCAGGTCCGCGTCGGTCAGGCTCAGGTGGCCCGAGGCGCGCCACTCGCCCCGCCGGACGCTGACGGTGGCCCGGGGAGCGCTGATCGGCCCGGTGGGCGTGACGCTCAGGGACAGTTCCGGGCGCGTGAGGCTCGCGGCGCCCAGCAGCGTCCACACGCCCCCGCGTGGCCGCAACTCGACCGCGCCACTGGCCCGCGCTCCCGCGCCGTCCACCAGGCGCAGCTGCACGCCGTCCGCCGAGGCGACCACGCGCAGGCCCGCGCCCAGCAGGCCTCCCTCGCCCTGCGCGAGCGGTGAGGCGAGGCGGCCACCGGCCGTCAGGACCAGCGGGCGGCTCAGGACGCCGGCCGGTCCGCCGGTCAGGCGGGCGGTGCCGTGCCAGCCAGTGGTGGGATCGGCCCGCAGGTCCAGCGCCGCCCGCAGCGACTGCGGGCCGAGCAGGGACCCGGTCAGGGTCAGGGCCCGCGCCGCGTAGGTCGCCTGCACCCGGCCGTCCAGGGTGCCGGTGGCGTTCACGTTCAGGTCCGCGCGCCCATCCAGGCGGGCGCTGCCGTCGACGCTCAGTTCACTGCCGGCCGCCGAGGCCCGCAGGCCGCTGAGGTTCAGGGCCGGGCCGTCCAGGACCGCGACCACCGCGTTGCTGCCGGCCGCGTTCCGCTGCGTGAGCGTGCCGCGCAGCCCGTTCAGGGTGGCGCTGACACTGCCGCTCAGGTCCGCCACGGTGACGCCCGCCACCGACGCGCCGCGCGACTGCACGGTCGCGGCGGCGGTGGGCGAGGCGAGCGTGCCGCCCAGCGTGCCCGTCAGGCTCAGGTCGCCCGCGCCGCCCAGCAGGGACAGCGGGGTCAGCTGCAGGGTGCCGCGCAGGTCCGGCACGAAGCCGCTCCCGCCCGCGAGGGTCAGGTCGGCGCGGCCGAGGGGACCGGCGTTCAGGGCGTAGCCGCCGCGCCCGTTCCCGCTGAGGACCACCGGGCCGTTCAGGCCCGCCACCCGCGCCTGTACGCGGCCCGACAGTTCCGGCCACACGCCGCTCAGGTCCAGGTCCGCGCGACTGCCGCCCGACGTCAGCGTGCCGTACACCCGCGCCCGCACCCGTCCGGACGCGAGGTTCAGGTCACGCGCCTCGGCGTACACGGTGCCCGAGGCGCTCCCGCGCAGGCCCAGGCGGGCGTTCAGGGTGGGCGAGGCCACCCGGCCCGACACGGTCACGCGCCCGTCGAGCGCGCCGGTTTGCAGGGTCACGCTGCCCTGCACCGCCGGGTCGGTCACGGCGCCGCGCAGCGTCAGGTCCGCGCCCAGCTCGCCTCTGTCCAGCGAGGCCGCGTTCAGGTAGGCGCTGTCCACGTCCCGCGCCGTGACCCGCAGGCCGCCGGGCAGCGAGCCGCTGGCCCGCAGCACGCCGCCGCGCAGGCTGCCGCTCAGGTCGGCATTCAGGGTGCCGGTGCGCGGCACGTACGCCGCCTGCCCGTACAGGCTGAACGGCCCGCCCTGCGCCTGCACGCCCCTGACGGCCAGCGTGCGCGCCGTGACCTCCCGCAGCCCGCCGGACAGCGAGCCCGTGGCGTTCACGGTTCCGGCCGCCGTGAGGGCGTCCACGCCCAGCCCGGCGGGCAGCAGGCGCGCGACCCGCAGCGGGGCCTGCGCCGTTCCGGCCCGCAGGGTCAGGCGGTACTCGCCGCCCTCCAGCGTGCCGCCACCCGAGACCCGCTCGCCGCTCAGGCGCAGGCTGGCGTTCCCGGCGCGGTAGCTGGCGCCCAGGTCGCCCGTGAAATCCCCGGCACTGTCCAGCACGCGTCCGGTAAAGGAGGCGTTCAGGGCCGCCCAGCTCGCGCCGCCCAGGGTCGCCTGCCCACTCAGGGTCAACTGGTCGGCGCGGCCCCACAGGGCGCCCGCGTCGAAGGCCTGCAGGTCCAGGGTGCCGCCGGGCCGGAAGGGCAGGTCCGCCGGAAGCTGCCCGGTCACGCGGGCCTGCCGCGCACCCGTGCCGATCAGCGCCGCGATCTTCAGGCGACCGCCGTCCGTGCCGTCCAGCAGGGCGTCCAGGGCTCCGCCGGGAATGTCACCCACGGCCCGCAGGTTTCCGCTGAAGCCCGCCCCGCTGCGCCAGCCGATGGGACCGTTCAGGCGCACCGTGTTCTGGCCGCTCAGGTAGGTGGTGTTCAGCGTCAGCGCGGCGTTCAGCAGGCCGCCCAGCGCGTTCGCGCCCAGCTGGCCGCGCAGCGCGCCGTTCAGGGGTTCGCCCGTGAACGCCGCGCGGTAGTCGCGTCCCAGCAGGTGCGCCTGCACCCGCGAGCCCGCCGCGCGCAGTCCGCCCGGACCGTCCGCCAGGACGCCCTGCACGCTCACGTCCGGCCGGGCCAGCGCGCCGCCGATCTGCGCGGTGTACGTACCGGGCAGCCACTCGTTCAGCGTCGCCCGCGCGCTCAGCTTCAGGGCCGGCAGGACCGTCCCGCTGGCGCGCACACGGCCCTGCGGCAGGGTCGCCTGCGCGCCGTCCACGCGCAGCACCCCGCCCGAGTAACGCGCCGGGGCGTCAAAGCGCACGCCCGCCGCCACGCCGCTGGCCTGCACGCGCAGGTCGCCCAGCGTGCCGCCCAGCGCGGCGCTCAGGGTGCCGTCCACGCCCGCGAGGGACCGCAGGTCCGCCACGCTGACACTCCCGGCCGTCTGCCAGTCCAGCAGCCCCGCGGCGCCCGCTGCCTGCCGCGCAGTCAGGTTCACGGCGGCTCCGGCCAGCGTGCCGCTCAGGGTCACGGCGGCGCGGCGCGCAAGGTCCGTGCCCGTCAGGTTGGTACCCGTCGCGGTCAGGTTCACGGCGCGGCCCTGGTACGTGCCGGCCACGCGCAGGTCCAGCGCCGAGTCGGCGCGGCCGGTCAGGGTGGCGCGCAGGTCGTCGAGGGTCAGGGCCGCGTTCGCCTGCGGGTACAGCGGGCCGCGCAGGGTCACGGCGGCCCCGGCCAGGGTGCTCTGCAGGTCCGCGGACAGCTGCCCGCGCGAGAGGGTCACGCGGCCCTGCGCGCGCTGCCCCTCGCCCTGGACGCGCACGTTCACGTCGGCGCGGCCACTGGCGCGGGCCAGCGGGTCGGGCCCGGTCAGGTCCGGCAGGGTCAGGGCCAGGGTCACGCGGCCCGAGGCGCCCGTCAGCACGGGCCGCAGCACCCGCGCGTCCAGCGTCGCGCCGCTCACGGTCAGCGCCCGGCCGTCGAAGCGCACCGGGACGCGCGTGCCGGGGTGCGTCAGGGTGCCGCTGGCCCGCAGGCCGCGCTGCCAGTCCACGCGGGCCGTCAGCGTCAGCGGGTCGCCCAGGTAGCGGGTGCCCGCCGTGCCCAGCGCGGCGCCGGTGGGGGAGAGGACCGCGCTGAGCCGCCCCGCCACGACCTCCGGGCGGACGCTTTCGGGCAGCAGCGCCCGCACCGCCCCCAGGTCCGCACTGACCGCGCCGCCCAGCGCCGGGAGGACCGTCACGCGGCCCGTCACCGGACCGGTCGGGGCGACCACCAGCCGCGCCGCCTCGCCCAGCACCCGCAGCGTGCCCGGCTGCCCGGACAGCGCGTAGCGGGCGCCCAGCGCGCCGGACCACGTTCCGCCCCGGTAGGTCAGGCCGCCCACGGTCACGCGCGCCCCGGTCAGGGACCCGGTCAGCGGGAAGGTCTGCGCCGGCACGCTCAGGCTGGCGGCCCCCGGGCCGTACGACCGGGCGTTCAGGGTCAGGGTGCCGCGCAGGTTCGCCACGCTCCCCCCGGCCTGCGCCGAGAAGTACGGGCCGGTCACGCGCAGCTTCAGGTTCTCCAGGGTGGCGGGCAGCGTGACCTTCCCGGTCGCCAGGACCGTCTGCCCGGCCAGTTCGCCACGGACCCGCAACTGCCCGTTCACGGCGGTCACGTCCAGCGGGCCGGCCTTCAGGGTGCCGCTCAGCACGCCGCTCACGGCACTCAGGTCGCCCCGCAGGGTCTGTCCGCCCAGTGTCAGGCCCTGCGCCTGCACGCTCAGGTTCTCGAAGCCGCGCAGCGTCACCTGCGCCCGCCCGCCCTGCGCGTCGGTGACGGTCACGTTCCCGCGTGGGTCCAGGCCGGTGCCCTGCACGTTCCCGTCCACGAACAGCCCGCCGCCCAGCGGGCCGCTCACGTCCACGTCGTACCGGCCTGTCGGGAGCGAGGCGGTGCCGCGCGCACGCAGGCCCTCACCGTCGGTCAGCAGCAGGTTCAGGCCGTCCCACGGGCCGTCCAGGGTCACGGCGTACTGGTCCAGCACACCGCTGGCCGCCACCGCGCCCCGGAACGACCCGCCGGGGCCGGGACCCCAGGTCGCGCGGCCCTGCACGCGGCCCGCCTGCCCGAAGGCGGTCAGGGCCTGCTGCCCGGTCACGCGGGCCAGTCCGGACGCCGCGTCGTACCTGACGTTCAGGTCGCCCCAGGTGCCGCTCGCGGTCAGGCGCGGCGTCAGGGTGCCGCTCAGGTTCACGGCCTGCGCCGGGAGCGTCACCCCGCCGAACGACAGCGGCCCGGTCTGCCCGGTCACGCGCGCCCGCAGGGCCCCGTACGCTCCAGTCACGTTCAGGTTCAGGGTCTGCCCCTGCGCACTCACGCGGCCCTGCGCCTGCACGTCCGGGTACACCCGGCCGGACAGCGCCGCCTGCGCGCCCGCGTACGTGACCCGCAGGTCCGCGCCCAGCGGGCCGCCCGCGCGGGTCAGGGTGCCGGTCACGGCCGCGCCCAGCGCCCGCGCGTTCACGCGGGCCGAGCCGCCCTGGGCGGCCAGGTTCAGGTCCAGCGTGCCGCCCAGGCCGTCCACGTTCAGCAGGGGCCGCAGCGCCGCGAGGTTCACGCGGCCCGTCGCGTTCCAGCGGTTCCCGTCGATCACGCCGCGCGCCGTGTCCCCGGCGGTCGTCAGGGTGAAGCGTACGCCCCGGTCCACGCTCAGGACACCCTGAATGTCTGCGCCCTGCACCCGCGCGGTCGTCAGGTACGGCGCCTGGAGCTGCGTGTCGGCCAGCACGGTCACGCCGCCCGCCGAGCCGCGCAGGCTGGCGGCCGTGCCGCGCGCCGCAGCGGTCAGGGTCACGCCCGCCCCGGTCGCCCGCAGCGTCCCGAAGGCCTTCAGGGTGTTCGTGACGGTCAGGTCGCCGGTCACGGCCAGGCCGCCCGTCACGGCCAGGTTGCGCGCCTGCACGCCGAAAGTGTCGCCGTTCCAGGTCAGGACCTGCGCGCCGCTGCGGAACGTGCCGCGCTGCCGGGTGTAGTTCAGGTTCAGCGGCCCGGCCAGCGTGTCCCGCACGCCCGGCACGGTCGCCTCCAGCTGCCCGGTCACGTCGCCGCCGGTCAGGTCCAGCCTCCCGCGCCCGCTGAGGATGATGCCCGAGCCGCTCAGGCCCTGCGCCTGCCACGTGCCCCGGAACGCGCGGTCCAGGTCGATGCGCGCCGCGCCCAGAGCGGCCCGCAGGCCCCGGCGGTCCAGGGCCGCCGTGCCCGACAGGCCGCTGAACGGCCCGGCCTGCGCGCCGCTGATGGTCGCCCGCAGGTCGTCCGGCGTGCCGCGCACCGCCACCCGGGCCTGCGCGGCCCCGTAGGTGGGGTTCAGCAGGGCGTTCAGCGTCAGGTCGTTCAGGTTCAGCGTGCCGGACAGCGGGCCGCCCAGCCCCTCGCCGCGCAGCGTCAGGAGGTTCCGCGCGTCGATGGTGGCGTTCACGTTCAGCGGTTTCTGCCCGAACGCGCCGACCAGCGAGGCCTCCCCGGACTTCCCGAACGCCCAGCGTCCCGCCACTTTCTGATCCGACCCGGCCAGCGAGGTCGCCGCGCTGAAGCTCAGGTCGTTCGTCTGGGTCGCCACGTTCCCGTTCTCGCTGAGGAAGGCGTACTTCGCGGTCGCGTCGCGGAAGCCCACCCCCGCCACCTCACCGGCCCCCTGCGCGGTCGCCGTGACCCGCACGGTCGTCCAGCCGCCCGCCGTGACCTGCAGGTTCAGGTTCCCGCGGCCGGTCGTGCCGAGCGCCCCGGCCAGTCCGGCCACGGTCGGCGCGGCGTTCGCCGTGACCCGCCAGTTCAGGGCCTTCAGGTCCACGCCGCCAGACGCCGTGACCGGGCCGTTCCAGCCGCGCCCCGCCAACTGCAGGTCGATCAGGTCGCCCCGGTGCGTGGCCGTCCCGGCGACGCCGGTCACGGTCACGAAGTTCGCCTCGGGTACGCGCAGGCTGGCGTCCGTGACCGTCAGGTCCCCGCGGATCGGGCCGCTGCCGATCACGTACTGCCCGCCGATACGGCCGCCCGTCACGCCCGGCCAGAAGTGATTCAGGACCCGCGCGTCCGCGTCGAGGTCCACCGTGAACACGTTCCCGTCCGGTCCCTCGGTCACGCGCAGGTCGGCGTTCAGCTCACCCTCGCCGGTCGCGCCGCGCAGCAGCGTCCGTCCGTCCTGGCCGCGCGTGAGCCGGAACCGGCCGTCCGGCAGGTTGATGCCGCGTCCGTCCACCGTCACCCGCGAGTCCTGCACGTCCAGCCCGGACAGCGCCACCTTCCAGCCGCTCCCGCCTGCGCTGCCGCCCGTTCCGCCCAGCAGGTCCGCGAGTTTCAGGCGCACGTCCGCGTCGCGCGCCGACACGTTCAGCCTCAGCGTCCGCGTGAAGGGGTTGACCGCCGTGACCGTCACGCCCACCGACCCCGCGCGGCCCGTCACGCCCGGCAGGGCGACCCGCGCCCCGCCCAGCGTCGGCGCCCACAGCGGCCCGCTCACCCGGTCCGCCGACACCACGTTCCCGCCCAGGCGGGCCAGCAGCGCCCCGCCCAGCAGGGTGGGCAGGGCCAGGATCAGCAGCAGGACCAGCGCGCCCAGCACCCACGGCCAGCGCGGACGGCGGGGACGTGCGGGACGCTCCCCGGGTTCCGGAGGGTCCTGCGGCACGTTCAGTTCATCCGGCCGGTCCTCGCCGGTCACGGCCGGACCCGGTCACGTCCGCCCGACGACGCACCTGCCCCCACCTTCACCCTGATCATCGCTTCCAGCCGCATTCCCCGCATTCTACGCAGGCCCGCGTGAACGCCGCACCCACCGCATCCTCACGCAACCGTCAGGAAAGCACCCTGCCCGGGCGCCGAAAGCCGCTACCATGACCCGCATGCGCCTGACCGCCCTCATCACCGGTACCGTGCAGGGCGTCGGCTACCGACGCTACGTGCAGCGCCACGCCCGCGACCTGAACCTCGCCGGGTACGCCGAGAACCTCAGCGACGGCCGCGTCGAGATCGTCGCCGAGGGCCCACAACCCGAACTGGACCGCCTGCTGCACTGGCTGCGGCTCGGCCCCCCGCACGCCCGCGTGCGGGACGTGCAGACCAGCTACAGCGACCGCACCGGCCTGAACGACTTCCACGTGTACTGACGGGGCGGTGGGCTCTGGCCTTTCCCGGACCCCACAGCGATGACTCATACGGACTCCGATTGAATGGTCTTTGCAGCCCATTCAATCGGAGTCCGTATCATGCGCGTCAGCCTGTCACACGCGGGCCCGGCGCACATGCGCCCATTGGCCTGCCGCCACGGAAAACGGCGCCCCTGGTGATCGGGGGCGCCGCAGAAGCCGGAACCTTATTCCAGGATGGCTTCGTGGGTGATCTCCACGTTGCCTTTCATGACCTGACTCATGGGGCACATGTCGGCGGCCTGCCGGACGTGCTCCTCAAAGTCTGCCTGGTCGCTGCCCGTGACCTTGCCGCGCACCACGAGTTTCATGGCGCTGACCTTGAACCCGGCGCCGTCCTTGACCATCTCGCAGGTCGCCTGGGTGTCCAGCGCCTCGATGGTGTGCCCGTGGTTGGCGAGCAGCGCGCTGAGCTGCATGGTGAAGCACCCGGCGTGCGCGCTGGCCAGGAGTTCTTCGGGGTTGGTGCCCCTGCCGTTCTCGAAGCGGGTGCCGAACGAGTACTGCGCGCCGTCCAGCACGCCGCTCTCGGTGCTCACGGTGCCTTTGCCGTGCCTCAAGTCGCCTTCCCAGTGGGCCGTTGCCTTGCGTGCGATGTCTGCCATACGGCCCAGTCTGCGCGGCGGGCGACTCCCCCGGGTCAGCCGGGGGTTGAGCGGCACTTCATGCTCGCCGGAAGCCGCTACACTCGGGCCATGCAAAGTCAGGACTGGACGGTGCCCGGCGCTCCCGTGAAGGGGTACGTGTGGCACGCGCAGACCCCGCGCGCCAACGTGCTGCTCACCCACGGCTTCGGGGAGTACGCCGGGAGGTACGTGGACCGCTACCACGCCCTGATTCCCACGCTGGTCGCGGCGGGCTTCACGGTGTACGCCGCCGACCAGCGCGGTCACGGCGCTTCCGGGGGGCGGCGCGCGGTCGTCGACCTGAACGACCTGGTCGGTGATCACCTGAAGGCCCGCGAGGCCCTGCGCGCCGGGCCCGGGCCGCTGTTCCTGCTGGGTCACTCCATGGGCGGTCTGGTCGCGGCGGCCAGCGTGGCCCGCGATCCGCGCGGCGTCAGCGGCGTGATCCTGAGCAGCCCGGCCCTGCTGGTCGGCGAGAACGAGCCGGCGCTCGTGAAACGGCTGGCCCCGCTGATCGCGCGGGTCGCGCCGGGCCTGCCCACCACCGACCTGGGGACCGGCGGTCTGTCGCGCCTGTCCGAGGAGGTCGCGGCGTACGAGGCGGACCCGCGCATGTACCACGGGAAGGTCCCGGCCCTGACCGGCGCGAGCATGCTGGCGCTGAGCGCGTCGCTGTGGCCGGCGTACGCCCGCTGGACGCTGCCGACACTGGTCGTGCACGGCAGCGCCGACCGCCTGACGGACCCGCGCGGCAGCCAGCGGTTCATGCAGGCCATCGCGTCCACCGACCGTGAACTGCACGTCGAGGAAGGGGGCTATCACGAACTGCTGAACGATCAGCCGCGTGACCGGGTCCGGGCGCGGATCGTGGACTGGCTGCGCGCGCACGCCTGATACGGACTCCGATTGGATGGGCTGCAAAGCCCGCTGGGTCCGAGCGAAGCGAGTGGGAGCTGGGCGGGTTCCGGACGTGGAGGCGGCAATCCGGTGAAGTTCCGGATTGTCGGCGAAACAAACGGCATCCGTATGATTCCGGCGCTCCGTACAGGGGTGGGGTGGTCCTGCGGGCGTGGCGTGGACGGACCGGTGTGGTGCCGGTCGGCGCGGGTGCCGGGGGCGGCGCCGACTTTACAAACTTCTCAGTCTCCTCTAATATTTATGCATCCCACAACCGAGGTGCCCTGTCATGCGTAAAGTCACACCTGTCCTGCTGCTGTCCCTGCTGCTCGCCGCCTGCTCCACCCAGTCCGCCCCGGAGCAGGACGGACCGTCTGCCCGCACCGCCCCGAACGCCCGGGCCGCCACCCTGATCCTCCCGGACGGCACCCGCCAGCAGGTGACCGGCTTCGAGAAGGACGGCTACCTGATGCTCGAGGACGACATCATCCTCGCGGACCTCGGCAGCGTCACCCCGCAGGGCACCTACGTCGTGGACACCCGCTACCGCTGGACCGCGCGCACCATTCCCTACACCTTCGCCGCGAACGTCCCGCAGGCCATCCGGGACCGCGTGGCCGCCGCCGCGTCCACCATCCGCTCGACCACGAACGTGGTGGTCACGCCCCGCACCAGCACCACGCAGCGCAACTACGTGGAGATCACGTACAACACCGGCACCAGTTGCGCGTCCAGCCTGGGCATGGTGGGCGGCAAGCAGACCATCACCCTGGCCGACCGCTGCACGACCGGTTCGATCATCCACGAATTCGGGCACGCCATGGGCCTGTTCCACGAGCAGACCCGCCCGGACCGCGACCAGTACGTGCAGATCGTCTGGGCGAACATCCCCGCCGACTGGCAGAGCCAGTACCAGATCCGCAGCGGCAGCGCCGGCTACGGCGCGTACGACTTCGATTCGATCATGCACTACCCCGCCTTCTTCGACGGCAAGATCGCCATCCAGCCGCTCGACAGCAGCGTGGACCTGAACCGCATGGGCCAGCGCAACGGCTTCTCGGTCACGGACAAGAGCACCGTGAACGCCATGTACCCCCGCTGAACAGCGGAAAGCAGGGGCCGCCACACGAAGGATGTGTGGCGGCCCCTCCTCTGTGTATTGGATCAGTCGGCGGCGCTCTCTGCGGTGGCGGTGTCCTGCGCGGCAGGCACGCCGTCACGGATGCTGGGGTGAATGCCGAAGTCCTCGGCGATCAGGCGGGCGGTCATCTTGGCGCTCATCATGACGCTGGGCGTCCCGCCGCCCGGCTGCGCGCCCGCCCCGACCATGTAGAGGTTGCCCACGTCCTCGCTGCGGTTGTGCGGGCGGAAGAACGCACTCTGGATCAGCGTCGGCTCCGGGCCGAAGGCGTTGCCCAGGTAACTGTCCAGCGTCTGGGCAAAGTAGTCGGGCGTGATGAACTCGCTGTGCGTCAGGCGGGCGCGCAGGTCCGGGATGTACCCGCGTTCCTCCAGGAAGGCGTAGACCCGCTCGACCAGTTTCGGACCTTCCACCGTCCAGTCCAGGCCGCTGGCGTTGTGCGGCACCGGCACCAGCGTGTACGCCGCGTGGTGACCTTCCGGCGCGAGGCTGGGGTCGGTCAGGGTGGGCACGTGCAGGTACTGGCTGAAGTCGCGGCCCAGCACCTTCTTCCCGAAGATCTCGGTCAGCAGTTCCTGGTAGCGCGGCCCCAGGATGATGTTGTGGTGACGTAACTTCAGGTCCGTGCCGTCCTTGCGGAACCCGAAGTAGATGACGAGCAGACTCATGCTCTGGCGGGCGGCCTTCACGCGCACGTCGCTGTTCACGAGGCGTGCGGCCGCCGGAACACGCTTGAGGTACGTGTTCGCCCAGTCGCCGTTGCTGACCACGATGTCCGCGTGGCGTTCCTGCCCGCTCTCCAGCCGCACGCCGCGCGCCACGCGCCGTCCCAGCGGGTGCCGGACCGGGCGGCCCCGGTCGTCCGTGACGAGGATCTCCTGCACGCCCTGTCCGTACTCGATGCGCCCCCCGAGTTCCTCGAACTTGCGCACGAGGCCCTGCACCAGCGCGCCCGTGCCGCCCATGGCGTAGTGGATGCCCCAGGTCTTCTCCACGAAGTGGATCATGGCGTAGATGGCGGGCACGCTCAGGGGGTTCCCGCCGACCAGCAGCGTCTCGAACGAGAACACCTGCTGCATCTTGGGGTTCGTGAAGTACTTGCCCGTGAAGCTGAACAGGGTGCGCACGGCGTCCAGCCGCATCAGGTCCGGCACGACCCGCAGCATGGTCGCCACGTCCCCGAAGTGCGTGTACCCCAGTTCCAGGAAACCGCGCTCGAAGATGGCGCGGGCGTCCTCGTGGAAGCGTTCGTACCCGGCGAGATCCTCGGGGGCCAGTTCGCCGATCTGGCGGCGGGTGCTGACCGGGTCGCCGTCGTAATCGAAGAAGGTGCCGTCGTCGAAGTAGATGCGGTAGAACGGCAGGATCGGCACGAGCTTCACGTACTCGCGGGTGCGGGGGCCGCCGCTCTCGCCCTCGCGCACGCGGGCGTCGTCGGCCAGGACCGCCGGCGGGTAGTCCGCCCCGGCGAGCATCCCGGCGTCGCGTTCCAGCGCGAACAGTTCCTCGATGAAGTGCGGCACCGTGATCACGGTCGGCCCCATGTCGAACACGTACCCGTCCGGCGTGCGTTTCTGGTAGGCGCGGCCGCCCGCCTGATCCAGGCGTTCGAGGATGGTGGTGTCGAAGCCCAGCGACTGCAGGCGGATGCCGAGGCTCAGGCCGCCGATGCCGGACCCGATGATCAGCGCGGTCTTGCGTTTGCCGGGGGTGGAGCGAACAGGGATGGAAGAAGCAGTCATGAGCAAACCTCCGCCGCGTGGGGCGGCGCGTGACGGGAAAGGCTGAAAGGGGAGAGGGACGGCGCGGACGGGGTCCGGACCGGACGGCGCTCAGCCGGCGGTGGTCGGTGTCGGTGCGGAACGCAGTTCCCACCAGGCCTGCGGCAGCATCATCAGCTTGCGCGTGCCGCTGACATGCGCCCGCCGCCCGAAATTGTCGAAGTCGTTGCGGGCCAGGTCATCCAGGATGCCCTCGTAAGCACGCGCGGCGGTCGCCACGGCGAGGCGCGCGCTGCCGTGCAGGCACGGAATCCCGGCGCGGCCTTCCCGGTACCAGTCGCGTGCCAGGCCCGACAGGTGCTCCATCAGCGCCCGGTACGCGGGCGTGACCACCCCGCGCTCCAGGTCGCCGCGGGTCACGCCGTACTCGCTCAGCAGCGCCTGCGGCAGGTACACCCGGCCGCGGCGCAGGTCCTCGCCCACGTCCCGCAGGATGTTGGTCAGCTGCATCGCCTGACCCAGCATCAGCGCGGCGTGCAGGGTGCGTTCGCCTCCGCTGTACCCGCTGACGGGCGCGATCATGAACCCCACCACGCCCGCCACCCGGCGGCAGTACAGGATCAGGTCGTCCATGGTGCCGTACTCGTGCCCGGCGAGGTCCATGCGCAGTCCCTCGTGCAGTTCCGCGAACGCCGACAGCGGGATGGGGTAAGTGCTGGCCGCCCAGGCGAGGGCCGCGTCGATGGGATGGTCGCCGGGCCGGCCCGCGAAGGCCGCCTGCGTGCGCGCCCACCAGTCGTCCAGGCCCGCGCGGGCATCGTCGCCGCTGCGTTCGTCGACGGTGTCGTCCCCATCGCGGCAGGCGGCGTACACGGCCCACACCGCCTGCCGCTGCCTCGCCGGAAAGAACCGTGAGCCCAGGTAGAAGGTCTTGCTGTGCTCCCGCGTGATGTCCTGACAGTGCGCCACGGCCTGGGCCAGGGCGTTCCGGGTGGGGGGAGGGAAGGTCGCGTCAGTCACGGTTGGGTTCCTTTCCACCGAGTGTAGGGGGCGTCTGAATGGGAAACGTCACGCATTCTTACAGAGTTTCCCGTTCACTGCTCGCCGCGCCGGCCACGTACCGCTCGAACTGCACCGCGCCCACCGCCAGCGCGTCCGTGCGGGTCAGGCCCGGCAGTTGCCGCTGCACCCACGCGGGGTCCGGGAAGTTCAGGCCGCCCGCCGCCGGGCGTTCGAACAGCGCCTGCAGCGGCCCGCCCGTGCGGCGCAGGTACATCAGCCACAGTTGCCCGCCGGGCCGCAGCACCCGGGCGCACTCGCGCAGCAGCGCCGCCGGACCGCGCGTCTCGTTCAGGGTCGCGCCGACCGTCACGCCGTCGAACGCGCCGGTCGGCAGGTCGCTGCGCTCCATGTTCAGCTGCGCCCAGTCGATCCGCGCGTCCGGTTCGCGCCGCGCGCCCTCGCGCAGCATCGGGGCGCTGATGTCCACGGCCAGCACCTCGCAGCCCGCGCGGGCCAGCACCCCCGCGTAGAAGCCGGCGCTCGTGCCCACGTCCAGCCAGCGCTGCCCGGCCCGGGGCGAGCAGCGCGCCCGGAACAGCCGGGCCTCGCGTTCCAGCGTGTAGTCCGCGCCCAGCGCCCGCAGGGACCGCTGGCGCCACCAGGCGTACCCGGCAGCGGTCAGCGGGAAGAGGTTGCTGCGCTGCGCGGCACTCAGCGCCGGAACAGCCGGGTGGGAATTCAGATTTTCTTGGCTCTGGGCAGGGAGAGGCACAGGGTTCATTATGCTGATGAACATTGAGGCCCGCTGTTCACGGTTCGTGAGGGTCCCCGGAGGAACGCATGGAAGAACGCAAGAGTATGGGAGGAGCGCTGGTGGACGTCTTCGACGCCGGCCTGACCCTCGTGAAATCCGAGATCAACGCCGTCGCCCGCAAGGCCGGTCAGATCGCCAAGGCCAAGGGCATCGGCGCGGTGCTGCTGCTGGCCGCCACCGGCCCGCTGATCCTGGGGCTGGTGTTCGTCATCCTGGCGGTGTTCTACGGCCTGATGCGCCTGGGCCTGGGTGCCTGGGCCGCCGCGCTGATCATCGCGCTGCTGAGCTTCGCCGTGACCGGCGCCCTGATCTTCATCGGCATCCAGAAACTGGGTGCGGAGGTCCACATGGACGAACCCCGTTACCGCCGTCCCGAACCCGACCGCGTGGACAGCGCCGTTCCCCCCGCCGCGGCCACGCCCCGTCCGGCGGGCAGCACCACCGAACGTGACGCCCACAACCCCAGCGGCCCCCGCGTCGAGATCGGCCGTGACGCCGGTCAGTACGCCGCCGGCGAGAACCGCGTGACCCGCGAGGGCGGCGGCACCGCCACCGTCCGCACCGAGGGCGGCGAGACCACCGTGCCCGTGTACGAGAGCAAACCCGGCGGCGAACCCGCCCATTACGGCAGCGGCCTGAACAAGGAGATCGACGGCAGCGAGGTCGGCAAGGGCCACCGCGGCGACGGGCACCACGCCCACGACCCCAACCTGCAGGAACCGGTCGTGCTCAAGGACGCCCCGGGCATTCCGGTCAGCACCGCGCCCACCTTCCGCGACGACATGAAGAAAGGAGGTCAGTCCTGATGGCCGAGTACCTGACGGAACGCGAGGAAGCCCGCGAACGCCTGAAGAACAGCGTGGACGCCCTGACGCAGCAGGCCAGCCTGCAGGTCAACCTGCAGAAGGATCCCCTGAAGATGCTGGGCGGCGCGTCCGCCGTGGGCGCCGTGATCGGCATGGTCGTCGGCCGCCAGTTCCGGCGCAGCCGCAAGATCTATGTGGACGCCGCCAGCCCCGTCAAGCACCAGAAGGCCCTCGTCAAGGCGCAGAAGTCCAGCAAGGGCGGCGGGGTGGGCGGCGCGCTCGTCGCGACGCTCGGAACGCTGGCCGTGAAGACCGTCATGGACCGCGTGGTCACGCCCCGGCTCGAGCAGCTGGCCGACAGTCTGCTTGAAAAGTCCGGCCAGCCCGCCGGCGCCGCCAGCCGGGCGACTTCCGTTCCGGCCGCTCCCGCACGGACGGTGCCCGCCGGAACGGCCAGTTTCGTCAAGGCGGCGGCCCCGGCGGCCACGCCGGCCGTCCAGACCCCGGTGGCCGCGCAGGGTGCGCAGCAGGTGACCGCCGAGGGCCGCGTTGCGCCCGCGCCCGCCCCGGCGCATCCCGGCGTGAAACCTGCGCCCGTCAGTCACGTGGAAGCCAAGGCGGTCGGCAGCGCCATCGCACCCGACGAGATGGCCAACCCCAACCGCCGCTGAGTCACGGCCCGCCTCCCGGCAGCCCACCCGCAGAAGGTGGGCTGCTTTTTGATACGCCCCGATCAGGAGTGCTAGCCTGCTCCCATGACCGCCACCCGCAGCACCCGCCAGCGCGACGTGATCTCCCGCATCATGCAGGACGCGGAAGGCCCCCTCGCCGTCGGTGACGTGCTCGACCGCGCGCGCGGCGACCTGCCCGGCCTGGGGGTCGCCACCGTCTACCGCACCCTGAAGCTCCTGACCGACCAGGGCCGCATCCATCCCGTCACCCTCGACGGCGAGACCCGTTACGAGGCCAGCGGCAAGGGCCACCACCACCACTTCTCCTGCCAGGACTGCGGCCGGGTGTTCACCCTGCACACCTGCCCGGTCGCGCTGCCCAGCGGTACCGTGTACCCCGGCGGGTTCATCGTGCGCGCCCACGAGGTCACCCTCTACGGGCAGTGCCCGGACTGCGCCGCCCGCCCCGCCCCGACCTGAGCGCCGGTCACCGGCCCGGTCGGACGCTGCCCTTGACCCTGGGGGTGCGGCGGCGCTACCTTGACACTCAGCTCCTGCGTGGAGCGACCCACTTCAGAGCGCCCGAGAGAACTGGCTCGTAGACGGCGCGGCAACCGGACCTCATCGCGTCACGGTGCCAAGGCCAGCCCACCCGCCGCGGGTCAACGATGACCGCCGGGAGGGACCAAGAGGGAAGGTCACGCGGTTGATTCGTTTCAGCGCCCCTTCTCGATCCTTACGAGCAGGGGCGCGGCCTTTCGACACAGGCGGCGTCCCACGGTCCCCACCGAGGAGGCGCACGTCATGGCGCACAGATTCGAAACGTTGCAGGTTCACGCCGGTCAGCAGCCCGACCCCACCACCGGGGCGCAGCAGACGCCCATCTACGCCACGAACAGCTACGTGTTCCAGTCGCCGGAACACGCCGCGGACCTGTTCGGCCTGCGGGCGTTCGGGAACATCTACAGCCGCATCATGAACCCCACGAACGCCGTGTTCGAGCAGAGGGTCGCGGCGCTGGAGGGCGGCGTGGGCGCGCTGGCCGTTGCCAGTGGGCACGCCGCGCAGTTCCTGGCGATCACGAACGTCGCGCAGGCCGGGGACAACATCGTGTCCAGCCCGAACCTGTACGGCGGGACCGTCAACCAGTTCCGCGTGACCCTGAAACGGCTGGGCATCGAGGTGCGCTTCACCAGCCGCGAGGAACGCCCGGAGGAATTCACGGCCCTGATCGACGACCGCACCCGCGCCGTGTACCTGGAAACCATCGGGAACCCGGCCCTGAACATCCCGGATTTCGGGGCGATCGCGGCCGCCGCGCACGCCCAGGGCGTCGCGGTGTTCGTGGACAACACCTTCGGCGCCGGCGGGTACTACTGCCAGCCGCTGCGGCACGGCGCGGACGTGGTGCTGCACTCGGCCAGCAAGTGGATCGGCGGGCACGGCAACGGCATCGGCGGCGTGATCGTGGACGGCGGCACCTTCGACTGGGGCAACGGCCGCTACCCCCTGATGACCGAGGCCAGCCCCAGCTACCACGGCCTGAACTTCTGGGAGACGTTCGGCACCGGGAACCCGCTGGGCCTGCCGAACGTGGCGTTCATCACCCGCGCCCGCACCGAGGGCCTGCGCGACCTGGGCCCCACCCTGGCCCCGCAGCAGGCCTGGCAGTTCCTGCAGGGCCTGGAGACCCTGAGCCTGCGCGCCGAGCGGCACGCGCAGAACACCCTGGCGCTCGCGTCATGGCTGGCAGCGCACCCGGACGTGGCGCGCGTCACGTACCCGGGCCTGAGCAACCACCCGCACTACGACCGGGCGCAGCATTACCTGCCGCGCGGCGCGGGCGCGGTCCTGACCTTCGAACTGCGCGGCGGGCGCGCGGCGGGCGAGGCGTTCATCCGCGCCGTGAGTCTGGCGCAGCACGTGGCGAACGTCGGGGACACCCGCACGCTGGTCATCCACCCGGCCAGCACCACCCACAGTCAGCTGAGCGCCGAGGCTCAGGCGGCGGCGGGCGTCACGCCCGGACTGGTGCGCGTGTCGGTGGGCATCGAACACATCGACGACATCCGCGACGACTTCGCGCAGGCGCTGGCCGCCGCGCTGACCGAAACCGAAGCCGTTCAGCCGGAAGTTACGCCGGCAGGAGTGGCGCCGGCAGGAGTGGCGCAGTGACCGCCCAGACGCACCCGGCCCAGGTCCACCTCCCGGTCCCCGCGAGCGCTGGGCCGGACGACGGGACGGCCGCCACGGACCGATGTCGGGCGGGCCAGCCTGACCTGACCCCCGCCGCGCAGACCGCCCGGCTGTTCCGGCACGCGCCGCTGCTGCTCGACTGCGGCGTCCCCGTGAACGACGTGACCGTCACCTACCACACGTACGGCACGCCGCAGCCCACCGCCACCCTCGTCCTGCACGCCCTGACCGGCACGAGCGCCGTGCACGAGTGGTGGCCGGACTTCCTGGGCGAGGGCCGCCCCCTGGACCCAGGGCGCGACTACGTGATCTGCGCGAACGTGCTGGGCGGCTGCGCCGGCACGACCGGCCCCGCCGACCTGCCCCGCGTGGCCGGCGCCGACGCGCCCCTGACCCTGAGCGACATGGTCCGCACCGGCCGCGCGCTGCTCGAACACCTCGGCGTGAACCGCGTGCGGATCGTGGGCGCCAGCATGGGCGGCATGCTCGCCTACGCCTGGCTGCTGGAATGCCCGGACCTGGTGGAACGCGCCGTGATCATCGGCGCCCCGGCCCGGCACTCGCCGTGGGCCATCGGGCTGAACACCGCCGCCCGCAGCGCCATCCGCGCCGCCCCCGGGGGGGAGGGGCTGAAGGTCGCCCGGCAGATCGCCATGCTCTCGTACCGCAGCCCCGAGAGTTTCGCCGTCACGCAGGCCGGCCAGCGGGCGCCCGGCGTGCCCGCCATCACCAGTTACCTGCACCACCACGGAGAGAAACTCCAGGCCCGTTTCTGCGAGCGCAGTTACGTCGCCCTGACCGGCGCCATGGACGCCTTCCAGCCCACCGACGACGACCTGCGCACGGTCCAGACGCCCACCCTGGTCGTCGGGATCAGCAGCGACGTCCTGTACCCCCCGGCCGAGGTGAAGGCCGGCGCGGCCCTGCTGCCCCGCGCCGACTACCGCGAACTGAACTCCATTCACGGGCACGACGCCTTCCTGATGGACCCCGGCCCCCTGCCGGCACTGGTCGGCGCCTTCCTGAAAGGCTGAAGCGGGAACGGACGGGTGATACGGACTCCGATTGAACGGCTTATAAAGCCATTCAATCCGAGCGGATGCGACTCGTAGAGCTGCTCCGCAGAGGAGGAGAGAAACGGGTTCCGTTTGTTTCGTTGACGACCCGGTGCCGTTCCGGGTTGTCAACGAAACAAACGGCAGTCCGTATGAATCCGGTCCGCCTGACCTGGTCAGTCCGGCAGGCAGGCGCGCAGCCGCGCCGCCACCTGCGCGGCCGTGCCGGTCAGGGTGTGGCGTTCCAGCACGCGCTGGCGGGCCGCCGCGCCGAACTGCGCCGTGCGGTCCGGCGCGGCGGCCATCGCCTGCAGGGCGCGGGCCAGCAGGTGCGGGGCGGGGGAGACGAGCAGGCCGTCCACGCCGTCGCGGATCAGTTCCGCCTGTGCGGGAATGGGGGTGGTCACGACCGGCAGGCCCGAGGCCATGGCCTCCAGCGTCACCAGTGACTGGTTCTCGGCCAGGGTGGGTTGCAGCAGCGCGTCGGCGGCGCGGTACAGGTCCGGCAGGTCCCAGCGGCGGCCCAGGAAGGTCACGTTCCGCAGCCGCAGCGTGCCGGCCAGCACCTGCGCGGCGCGTCCCACGCCCGAGTCCATGTCGCCCGCGAACACGAAGTTCAGGTTCCGGGCGTGCCGGGCGGCCAGGACGGCGGCCAGCTGATTCTTCTCCGGCGCGAAGCGGCCCGGGACCAGCACCGTGAACCCCCGGAACCCCAGGCGGGCACGCAGCGCCTCCCGCTCGGCGGGCGTGGCGGGCCGGTAACGGTCGGGGTTCACGCCGTTTCTCAGGCCCCCCACGCGCGGCAGTCCCATGCGGCCCTGCAAGAAGGCCTGCCCCCACGCCGAGACGGTCATGACCGAGTCGGCGCGTCGCAGGCCGCCCAGCTTGGTCGCGCGGTACACCAGCCGGTACCAGCCTTTCAGGCCGGCGGGGTAGTGGTAGTCCAGCTGGTCGTGCACCACGGCCACGCGCGGGGCGTGCAGGGCGTCCAGCAGACGGTACGTGCCGGGATCCCAGGCCTGCACGACCCGCAGGCCGAAGCGGTTCAGGTCGGCGGTGATGGCCTGCGGGTCGTCGAAGCGCCGGACGGGAACGCCGGCCTCCCCGAAGCGGCGGGCGAGTTCGTCGAGCGCCTCGCCACGCGGCAGGAAGACCGTGGGACTCAGCCCGTGCGTGGGCAGCAGCGGCAGCACGTCCAGCAGCCAGACTTCGCTGCCGGCCACGCGCGGCGCGTCGGTCACGAAGGCCACCTGGGCGGCGGTCGGCTGCCTCACTCGACCGGCTCGCCGCGCTGGAGTTTCACGGCGCGCACGAGGTTCTGGTACATCAGGGCGCTGGTGAGGGGGCCCACCCCCCCGGGGACGGGGGTCTGCGCGCGGACCGGCAGGTCCGGGCTGGCGTCCCCGACCACGCCGCCGGACTGGACGTTGATGCCGGCATCGATGACCACGTGGTGGGGCTGCACGTGTTCCGGGCGTAGCAGGCCGGCGCGGCCCACGGCGATCACGACGGCGTCCATGGGGGCCAGCACGCGGCGCAGGTCGCGGGTGTGTTCGTTGCAGAGCGTGACGGTCGCGCCGCGGTTGTTCAGCATGAAGGTCAGGGGGCGGCCGACGGTGCGGCCGGGGCCGATCACGGCGATGTTCAGGCCGCGCAGGTCGTCGCCGAGGGCGGCGCGCAGCAGGAAGCGGACCGAGCGGGGGGTGGGTGGCAGCAGCGCCTCGGTTTCACGTCCGGCGGCGATCAGGGCGAGGTTGGCGGGGCTGAGGCCCTCGACGTCCTTGCGGGGCGCGAGTCGCAGCAGGGCGGCGTCGGCGTCCAGACCGGCGGCGAGGGGCAGTTCGAGCATGATGCCGTGCACGCCGGGGTCGGCGGAGAGGTCGTTCAGCGCGGCGTGCAGGGCGGTGTCGGTCAGGTTCGCGCCGAGGTCGTGGGCGGTGAACTTCACGCCGAGCCGTTCGGCGCGGCGGGCCTTGCTGTCCACGTACACGCGGGAGGCCGGGTCGCCGCTGGCGAGGACGCTGACGAGGTGGGGGCGGAAGGTCCAGGCGTTCAGGTCGTTCCTGACGCCGCGCGTGACCTGCTCGGCCAGGGCCTTGCCGGTCAGCGGTCCGGTCAGGCGGGTGGTCGGGGGCTCGGTGGGGGTGGGGTCCGGTGTGGTCATGGGGCCGTCCAGTCTGGTGAGGAACGCGGGGTGGGGGTGGGCGGGTGCGGCTTCCCGGGTGGGGGCGGAGCGGGCACGTTGCGGCACAGCATACCGGGTCCCGGCGGGGCGGGCGGCGGCCCGTGTGGACGTGCCGCAACCCGCCGACGTGAAACCGTTTCATGTTCGCGGGTGTCTGATCCCCTGGGGGGGGATTCGTGAAGACCTTCACAGCGGCCCGCAGCGCACACCCCTATCTTCTGAACAGATGGTCATTGATACGCCCCGCCCCGCCCGCGCCCGCAGCGCCGAAGAAAAGAACCGCCGCCGCGACGATATCCTCCGCGCCGCCGAACGCCTGTGGACCACCACCACCTACGCGGACCTCAGCATGAACCAGGTGGCGCGCGAGGCCCGCCTGGCCAAGGGAACGCTCTACCTGTACTTCGACACCAAGGAAGAACTGTTCCTGGCGCTGCTGAGCGAACACCTGCACGCCTGGATCACCCGCACGGCCGAACTGCTGCAGGAGCGCCAGCCGCGCACGCCGCAGCAGGTCAGTGACGCCCTGCTGGACTCCAGCGAGACCCTGACCCCGCTGCGCCGCCTGCTGGTCCTGCTGGGCACCGTCCTGGAACGCAACGTCCGCCCGGAACTCGCCACCGAATTCCGCCGCGACCTGGACGCCCAGCTGGGCCGCCTGGTCGAGCACATGCCGTACTCGCCCGCCACCACGCTGCGCATCCTGCGTCACCTGTACGCGGTCGCCATCGGCTGGCAGCAGTTCAGCGAATCGCTGCCCGGCCTGGACCCCGCCACGGGCGAGCCCCTGCGCGACAGCCAGTGGACCTTCCAGAGCGAGTTCGAACTGGTCCTGCGTGCCGTCGTGGACCGCCTCGCCGCGGCCGACAGCTGATAAGGACTCGGATGGAACGGGGCTGGTACACCCTTCCATCCGAGCGGGACGGGTTCCGGGTGGGGCGCTGGCAACCCGGCGCGTTGGCGGGGTGTGAACGGAACAGACGGCAGTCCGTCCGCCCCACCCGGCCTACCAGCGGAACTTGCCGACCGCGGGCGTCCAGTTCAGACGCAGGGGCCGGGTGGCGGTGATCACGTTCACCCCGGCCGACTCGCAGGTGCGCTGCGCCCCGTCCGGCACCAGTGGCAGCACGTTCAGGTTCGTGCCGCGCCGCGCCGGCAGGTACTGCACGCCCAGCGTCACGCCGCGCAGACAGGGCGGCAGTGCCCCCGCGCCGAAGTCCGCGTCCCGGATGGCCGGGATCACGCTGCTTTCCGGCGCGGCCTTCCAGCCGCCGCTTCCCTGCCACGCGAAGGTCGTGCGGGACTCACAGCGGCCCGCCGCGCACCACTCGCGGTTCAGGACCAGCAGCGCCTGCCCGGCGCGCAGGTACGTGGCGGCCCGCACGGTCGTGAAGGTCTGCCCGGCCCCGCTGCCCGGCGTGCCGGCGCTGTGGCCGCGCCACTCCAGGTAACGGTTCGGGGCGTCGTGCACCTGCACCGCGAACAGGTTCTGCGTGGCACTCCAGTCGAGCTGCTCGCGGCGGGCGTAGGCCAGCAGGGACCGTTCGGCCGGGTCGGGCTTGAACGATCCCATGAACTGCCGCAGGCCCTCCAGCGGCCCGAGCGGGTCGGGCGCGGCGGCCTGCGCGGCGCAGGTCAGGAGCAGCAGGGCCGGCAGGACGCCGCGGCGCAGCCTCGGAAGCGGAACGGAACGCGTGAACACTTCCCTGTTGATACCCCATTCACTCTGACCGGAACCTGACGGTCCCCGCCCCGGCCCCTGTCTGAGCGTGCCCGGCCCGGGCTGCCCGGCCTGGCGCGTATGCTGCGCGGCGTATGCGCGTCGTCCTGAAACTCGGCACCAGCGTCCTGACTGGCGGCACCGACCGCCTGCACCGCCCCCGGCTGGTGGACCTGATGCGCGGCCTGGCTGCCGTCCGCGCCGCCGGACACGAGGCGGTCCTGGTCACGAGCGGGGCCGTCCTGGCCGGCTGGGAGGCGCTGGGCTTCCCGCCGCGCGACCGGACCCTGGCCGAGAAGCAACTGCTCGCCGCTGTCGGTCAGGGCCGCCTGATGCACCTGTACGCGCAGCTGGCCGACCTGTACGGCGTGCCGGTCGCGCAGGTCCTGCTGACCGCCGACGACTTCCGGGACCGCACCCGTTACCTCAACGCCCGCACCACCCTGGACGCCTGCCTGGCGCGCGGGGTCATGCCGATCATCAACGAGAACGACGCTGTCGCCCTCGAACAGATCAAGGTGGGGGACAACGACACCCTCTCGGCGTTCGTGGCGAACCTGACCGAGGCGGACCTGCTGGTCATCCTGACCGACGCGCCCGGCCTGTACACCGCCGATCCCCGCAGCGACCCGTCCGCGACCCTGATTCCGGTCGTGGAGCGCGTCACGCCGGACATCTGGGCGCGGGCGGGCGGGGTGGGTTCGCACCGCGGCACCGGCGGGATGCACACCAAGATCCAGGCGGCCGAGATCGCCACGCGCGCCGGCACCCCGGTCGTCATCGCGCCCGGCGACGCGCCGGACGCCCTGCTGCGCATCGTGGGCGGCGAGGGCCTCGGAACGCGCTTCCTGGCTGCCGGGTCGCGCCTGGAGGCCCGCAAACGCTGGATCCTGGCCGAGATCGCCGCCGGCCGCGTCCTGCTCGACGAGGGCGCGGCCCGCGCGGTCCGCGAGCGCGGTGGGAGCCTGCTGCCGGCCGGCATCACCCGGGTCGAGGGCAGTTTCCGGCGGGGGCACACCATCCGCCTGATCGACCCGGCCGGGCAGGAGATCGCGCGCGGCCTCACCCGCTACGCCTCGGCCGACCTGACCCGCATCGCCGGGCGGCAGTCCCGCGAGATCGAGGGCCTGCTGGGCTTCACGTACGGCCCGGAAGCCGTGCACCGCGACGACCTCGTGCGCCTGTAGCGTGCCCCGCCCCGCCCCGGACCGCTGCCGGTCCGCCCGCGCCGCCTATACTGCCGTGCGTGCTGTTGCCCATGCTTTCCATTCCGCTGCTGGCCGCCCAGATCACCGTGACCGACCCGGCCGGTGACGCGCGCGGCGACGGTGGGTACGTGCTGCCCACCCGCCCGGCCCTGACCGCCGAGATGCTCGACCTGCGCTCCTTCACCGCCGACAGCAGCGGACAGACCATGCGCTTTACCGTCAGTTTCGGGCAGATGGGAAACCCCTGGAACGCCCCGGGCGGCTTCAGTGCCGGCGTGACCGACATCTTCATCAAGGGCGCCCTGGGCGGGCAGCAGGTGCTGGCCGACACCGGGCTGCGCGTGCGCGGGCAGGGCGGCTGGCAGTACCACCTGCGCGTGACGGGAAGCGGCTCGACCCTGCAGGAAGCCAACAGCCTGGGCCGCCTGACCGACCGGCCCGCCCCGAGCGTGCGGGTCGAGGGGACCAGCCTCGTCATCGACACCGACGTGCCCGCCGGGAAGTACGGGTACTGGGTGACCAGCAGCGTGTACACGCCCCTGTCCGCCAGCGGCCTGCTGCGCCCCGTCCAGGACAGCCGGCCGACCGCGCTGCAGGCCGGACGCGCGAACGCCCCCACGCCCGTGGACGTCCTCGCGCCGGGCGGTGACGTCCAGGCCTTCACGAACGACACGCTCGCCCCGGTCGGTGAGACCCGCGACTGGGTCAGCATCACCCTGATCGCGCTGGGAGGCGTGGGCCTGCTGCTCACCGTGATCGCCACCGTCCTGGTCTGGCGCAGGCTGGGCCGGTGACGCCCGCCCGCCCCGCCGCGCCCCACCTGCCCGCCCCGCTGCTGATCCTGACCGCCGCCGTCCTGTGGGGCCTGCTGGGCATCCTGGGCAAGCAGGCGCAGCAGGCCGGGGTCGCGCCGCTGGAAGTCGCGTTCTGGCGCGCGGCCCTCGCCGGGGGGCTGTACGCGCTGCATGCGGCCGTGATCCGCGCGCCCCTGCCGCGCGGGCGGGACCTGCTCGTCACGGCCGCGTTCGGCGTGGCGGGCGTCAGCGTGTTCTACGGCAGCTACCAGCTGGCCGTCCGGGCAGGCGGCGCGAGCCTCGCGAGCGTGCTGCTGTACACCGCGCCGGCCTTCGTTGCCCTGATCGGCTGGGCCGGGTGGCGCGAGCGGCTGGGGGGCCGCGAGGCCCTCGCCATCGGCGGCACGCTGATCGGCGTCACCCTGATCAGCCTGGGCGGCGGGCAGGGCGTGACCGTCAGTCCCGCCGCGCTGGGCCTGGGCCTGACCGCCGGGTTCACGTACTCGCTGTACTACGTCTACGGCCGCGCCTTCTTCGACCGCTACGCCCCGCCCGCCCTGCTGGCGGTCGCGCTGCCGGTGGGGGCCGCGTGCCTGCTGCCGTTCGTGACGTTCAGCGCCAAGACCGCGCCCGCCTGGGGCAGCCTGGTCGCGCTGTCGTTCTTCAGCACGTACCTGGCGTACCTGGCGTACAGCGCGGGCCTGCGCCGCCTGAACGCCACGCGCGCCAGCGTGATCGCCAGCCTGGAACCGGTCGTGGCGGCCGGTCTGGCGGCCCTGCTGTTCGGTGAGCGGCCCGCGCCGCTGGCGTTGCTGGGCGCGGCTTTGGTGATCGGGGCGGCCCTGCTGCTCAGCCTGCAACCCGCCGAGAAGCACCCGCCCGTCGAGTAGGCGGCTGCGGGCCGGCCGTTCCTGTCGCCCCCACCCCGCTCATACGGACTCCGATTGAATGGCTGACAAAGCCGTTCAATCCGAGCGGATGCGACTCGGAGAGCTGCGCCGCAGAGCAGGAGAGAAACGCCCCTCCGGACGTGGAGCTGGCAATCCGGTGAACTTCCGGATTGTCGGCGAAACAAACGGAATCCGTATCAGGCGAGCGCGGCGTTCAGTTCGTCGCGGAAGGTGCGGGCGGCCTGCACGCTGGCCGGCACGTCCAGGCCCCGCGCGTACTGCACGCCCCGGCTGGCGCTCGCCAGCGCCCCGGTGCCGCCCGCGTCGAAGGCGGGGGCCAGTTGCGCGGCCGTGGCGCCCTGCGCGCCCAGACCCGGCAGCAGCAGCAGCGCGCGCGGCATCCGGGCGCGGAATGCGGCGAGGTCCTGCGGGTGCGTGGCGCCCACGACCGCGCCGACACTGGCGTACTCGCCGTCCTCGGCGGCGTTCAGGCGCGTGATCTCGTCCGCCACGCGCTCGCTGACACCGTGCCCCTGCAGGTCCGCCTGTCCGGGGTTGCTGGTCTTGACCAGCACGAACACCGCGCCGCCACTGGCGCGGGCCGTGTCCACGAACGGCGTCAGGGTCTCGAAGCCCAGGAAGGGATTGACGGTCAGGGCCGCGCCCGCGTGCCGTCCGGTCAGCCAGCCCTGCGCGTACGCCTGCGCGGTGCTGCCGATGTCGCCGCGTTTGGCGTCCAGCAGCACGGGCAGCCCCAGCGTGCGGGCGGCGGCGCACACGTCCTCCAGGATGCGCATTCCCTCCAGGCCCAGGGCCTCGTAGAACGCCAGTTGCGGTTTGACGCACGCGGCGTACGGCGCGGTCGCCTCCAGCACGTCCAGGGTGTGGGCGCGCAGGTGCGCGGCGTCCCGGTACCCGTCCAGGCGGGGGTCCAGGCCCACGCACAGGCGGGTGTTCAGGCGGCGGGTTCGGTCGGTGACAGCCTGCGCGAAGTTCATCGGGTCCGAGGCTACCGCATCTGCTCCTCCCGAGACCCGTCCGTGCACGCTGACCGGACGCCCCCGCGCAGGCGCTACCCTGACACGCATGACCTTTTCCATCGTGGGCCGCGACGCCCGCACGGGCGACCTGGGCGTGGCCGTCGCCAGCAAGTTCCTGGCCGTGGGCGCGCTGGTGCCGTTCGTGCAGGCCGGCGTGGGCGCCGTCGCCACCCAGAGTTACGTGAACCCCACCTTCGGCCCGGAAGGGCTGCGCCTGCTCTCGGGCGGCCTGGACGCGCAGGCCGTCAGCGCGCACTTCCAGGGAACGGACCCCGGCATCGCGCAGCGGCAGTTCGGGCTGGTGGCCGCCAGCGGCGGCAGCGCCACCTTCACCGGCCCCGGCTGCCACGCCTGGGCGGGCGGGTACGCCGGGCCGGACGTGGCGATCCAGGGCAACATCCTGGCCGGGCCGGGCGTCGTGACCGCCATGCGCGCCGCCTGGGAGGCCGGGCCGGACCTGCCGCTGCCGCGCCGCCTGCTGGCCGCCCTGATGGCCGGCGACGCGGCCGGGGGTGACCGCCGGGGCCGTCAGTCGGCCGCGCTGCTGTGCGCCGGCCCCGGACGGGGGTACGGCGGCCTGAGCGACGACTGGGTGAACCTGCGTGCCGACGACCACGACGCCCCCTGCACCGAACTGGCCCGCTTGCTCGACCTGCACGACCTGCTGTTCACCCGCCCCGAAACCACCCGGCCCCTCACGCCGGAGCAGCTGGACTGGCTGCGCGCCCTGCTGGTCCGCCAGGGGTACGCCGCCGCCCTGCCCGCCGGACCCTGGGACGCCGATACCGAGGCGGCCGCCTGGGCGCTGTACGGCACCGAGAACCTCGAGGAACGCTGGGTGCCCGGCGGTCAGGTGGACCCCGTCGCGCTGGCGTACCTCCAGAAACGCCACGGCTCGCAGGGGTAACGCAGGCCAGCCGGGAGGGTGGGGGGTGCGCCGGCCGGTCACGGCGCACCCCCCGCAGCCGCATACCCTGGGGTGGTGTAGTCGCGCGGCGCGGTACACTGCCTGGCATGCGGCTTTCAGCCACCGACGTGTACGCCTTTCAGGCGCTGGGATTCCTGGGCACCCAGGACCCGGCCCGCTGGGTGTCCAGCGAGGAGATCAGCGAATCGACCGGCGTTCACCGCCCCTACCTGGTGCGGATCCTGGCGGCCCTGACCGCCAAGGGTGTCGTCAAGAGCAAGAAAGGCATCGGCGGCGGGTACGCCCTGGCGCGCCGCCCGCAGCTGATCAGCCTGTGCGAGGTCGTGCGCGCCATCGACGGGCCGGTCGCGCCGCTGTCGTGCATCAGCCTCAACTGGCACGAGCACTGCCCCGAGGAGGACCGTTGCCACGCCCGCAGCACCATCTACACCCGCATGCGAGACGCCATGCTGGGCGTGCTGCAGGAGTTCAGCGTGCAGGACCTCGTGACCGACGCGCAGCAGGGCGTCAGTTACGGCCACTGCCTCGGCCACCTCCTGAAACCCAACGCGTAAGCAGGGCACAGGTCAAAAGGTGATGGGTGATGGAAGGAACGCCCCTCCATCACCCATCAACTCTCGACCATCAACCTACTTCAGGTAAGGTTCGAAGCGGTTGCGGTCGCTGCTGTCGGGATCCTCGGTGGCCCGGACGACCGAGCGGGCGCTGAACACCAGCAGCAGGCGGCCGGTGGCGGGCGCGTCGGCTCGCAGGGTGCCCTGGTTCACGCGGTACGGGCCGGCCAGCATGGCCTGCATGGTGCTGGGATCGAAGGCCAGCGTCTGGGCGGTCATGGCGGGCTTGACGGCCTTCACGCCGCCCCGCGCGGTCACGAACCCGGACCTGACGTTCAGGGTCATGCCGGGCGCGCTGAGGGCCGTGAAGCGGGCGTCGTCATACGTGACGTTCCCGCTGGCGGTGACCGTCCCGGCCCGCAGGTCGTACGTGACCTGGGCGGCCTTCAGGGTCCCGCCCTGCCGGGTGGTGATCGTCGCGCCCTGCGCGCTGAGCGTCTGCCCCGGCTGAAGCTGCATGCGGGCCGCGCTGAGTTTCAGGCCGCCGCGACCGTCGGTGGCGGTGCCGCCCTGGGGCAGGTCGGTCGCGCCGGTCTCGAGGTTCAGGTTCTGCGCGCCGCGCGGCGTGACGTTCAGCCCGCCGAACGTGACAGCCTGCGCGCCACCCAGGGCGAGCGTCAGGGCGGTCAGCGTGCCGGTCAGCACGCGGGTCAGGGTGGGGGAGAGGCGGGTCATGCGGTCCACCGTAACGGGCGCGGCCCTGAGCGGCGTGAGGAAGTCCGTCAGCTGCCGTTCAGAGCCGGCCGCCCACCGGGTTGCCAGCGCCACGCCAGTCCGGTCTGCGTCCCCCTGGATCGGCGGCGCAGCCCGGCGGGTCCGCTCGGATCGAACGGTTGTGGTCAACCGTTCAGCCGGGGTGTTCCGGCTCATGTATTCCCACCCGTCGGGGCGGGTGTGGGCGCTACACTCCGCGCAGTGAAGCGTCCGACTGTTTCCCTCCTGCGGCCCGCGCTGGCCGCCGCCCTGGCCGGGGCGCTGCTGCCGGCTGCGTACGCCGCGCCCCGCGTCGGCTCTCACGACGGATTCACCCGGCTGGTGTTCGACCTGCCCGGCCAGGGAGCCGTGAGCAGCAGCGTGAAGGTCGGCGCGCAGGCGGTCACCGTGAAGCTCGGCGCCTCCCTGAAAAGTGAACAGGGCGCCCTGAACGCCCCGGGTGTCACGGCGTACGCCGTGTCGGGCGGGACGGTCACGGTCACGCTCGCGCCCGGGGGGTCCCGCGCCACCGCCAGCGTCCTGCCGGGCAGCGGCGGGCAACCCGCGCGGCTGGTGATCGACGTGCCCACCGTGGGGGCCGTGCCGGCCCGCCCGCCCGCAACGGCCCGCCCGCCCGCGACGGTCGTGCGTCCGGTGAACACGGCCGCCATGGCGCGCCCGCGCGTGGTGCTGGACGCCGGGCACGGCGGGGTCGATCCGGGAATGCAGAGCCGCTGGGTATCCGAGGAGGACGTGACCCTGGACGTGGCGCTGCGCACCCGCGCCGAGCTGCAGCGGCACGGGGTGGACGTGACCATGACCCGCACCGCTGACCGGCACCTGAGCGTGAACAAGGGCGCCGACTTGGAGGCCCGGTCCCGCCTGGCGAACACCGGGCAGGTCAGCGCGTTCGTCAGCATTCACGTGAACTCGGCCGGGCCGTCCGCGCAGGGCATCGAGACGTACTACTTCGGGCAGCCGCTCGCCGGCAGCAACCGCAGCCTGGCTGTTCAGGAGAACGGGGGGGGCAGCGTGGGTGTGGAACTGACCCGCAAGGCCGCCAGCACCGCTCAGAACCTGCTGGGCGACATTCTGGCGCAGGCGAAGATCGCCTTCAGCCGGCAGCTGGCACAGCGGGTGCAGTCGCGCCTGATCGCCGCGACGGGCGCCGTGAACCGTGGCGTGCAGACCGACGCGTTCTACGTGATCCGCAACCCCACCACGCCCGCGATTCTGGTCGAGGTGGGCTTCGGGTCCCACCCGGTCGAGGGCCCGAGACTGGCCTCCGCCGAGTACCGGGAGCGGCTGGCGCAGGCGCTGGCACGCGCGATCCTGGATTTCCTGAACACCAAGTAGGCGCCGGGAGAGGCCGCGCCCAGCGGCCGCCCGGGGCGGCCCGGGGTGACGGAGGCTGTGGGACACGCTACTATCCTTGACAGTCAACTTGGAATCACTTCCATACTCCGTTCCACCCGGTCCTGCCGGACCACCGCACGCCCGCACCGCCGTCTTCCCGCCGCATTCCGGCCCACCCCCACACGCCCACCGGCCCAGGAGGTTTCCCCGCATGACCATTTCACGCTCCAGCGGCGTCCTGCTGCACCCCACCAGCCTCCCCGGCCCGTACGGCATCGGGGAACTCGGCGCGCACGCCCGCGCCTTCGTCGACTGGCTCTCCCGCGCCGGCCAGAAGTACTGGCAGGTCATGCCGCTCGGCCCCACCGGCTACGGCGACAGCCCCTACCAGGCGTTCAGCGCCTTCGCGGGCAACCCCTACCTGATCGACCTGACCGCCCTGCGCGAACACGGCCTGCTGCAGGACACCGACTTCAACGCCCTGCCCGACTTCAACCCCGACAAGGTCGACTTCGGCCAGCAGTACGTCTGGCGCAACCAGATGCTGGGCCGCGCCCACGCCCACTACGCCTTCGGCGGCGCGCAGCACCTGAAAGCCGACTTCGAAGCCTTCAAGCAGCAGGAAGCCGCCTGGCTCGACGACTACGCGCTGTTCATGGCCCTCAAGGACGCGCACGGCGGCCTCCCCTGGAACGCCTGGGAGGCGAGCACCCGCGACCGCCACCCCGAGGCGCTGGCCGCCGCCCGCGAACAGCTGACCGGCACCACCGAACGCGTGAAGTTCATCCAGTTCTTGTTCTTCCGCCAGTGGACCGTCCTGCGCCGCTACGCTGCCGAGAAGGGCATCCAGATCATCGGGGACATCCCGATCTTCGTCGCCATGGACTCCAGCGACGTCTGGGCCAACCGCGACCAGTTCTACTTCGACGACCAGGGCCAGCCGACCGTCGTGGCGGGCGTCCCACCGGACTACTTCAGCGAGACCGGCCAGCTGTGGGGCAACCCGCTGTACAACTGGCAGGTCATGCAGGACACCGGCTTCCAGTGGTGGATCGACCGGTTCAGGGGCAGCCTGAACCTCTTTGACCTGATCCGCATCGACCACTTCCGGGGCTTCGCGGCCAGCTGGGAGATTCCCTTCCCCGCCGAGACCGCCATCCACGGCCAGTGGGTGCCCGCCATGGGCCACGAGATGTTCACGGCCGTCCGCGAGGCCCTGGGCGTCCTGCCCATCATCGCCGAGGACCTGGGCGTCATCACGCCGGACGTCGAGAAACTCCGCGACGACTTCGGCTTCCCCGGCATGGCCGTCCTGCAGTTCGCGTTCGGTGGCGGCGACTTCAGCGTCAACGACTTCCTGCCGCACAACCTGCGCGAGAACCAGGTCGTGTACACCGGCACGCACGACAACGACACCACCCGCGGCTGGTGGGCGCACGCCAGCGAGCAGGAGAAACACAACTTCCGCGTGTACACCAGCAGCGATCCCGCCGAGGACACCTTCGCCGCCCAGCTGACCCGCATGGCCTTCGAGAGCCGCGCCGCGCTGGCCGTCGTGCCCCTCCAGGATCTCCTGAACCTCGGCACGGACGCCCGCATGAACCTGCCCGGCACGACCGGCGACCACAACTGGACCTGGCGTTACCGCGCCGCCGACCTGCGCCCGGACGTCGCCAGCCGCCTGCGCGAACTGACCGAAGCGACCGGACGGTAACAACCGGAGAAAGTTGAAGGTGGATGGCTGATGGAGGGTCCGGCGACCTTCCATCAACCATCCACCTTCACCATCCACTACCCTGTGGGGCATGAAGCTCTACACCAAGACCGGCGACGGCGGCACCACCGGCCTGTACGGCGCGGACCGCGTCAGCAAGGCGAACATCCGCGTCGAAGCGTACGGCACCGTCGACGAACTGAACAGCGCCATCGGACTGGCCCGCGCGCACAACACCCGTAGCCACAAACCCGACCCGGCGCTGGACGCCGACCTGGAATACCTGCAGAACGCCCTGTTCGACGTCGGCGCTGACCTCGCCACCCGCAGCGGCACCCCGTACGAGAAGAAGATCACCCGCATGGACGAACAGGACACCGCGTTCATCGAGGCGATGATCGACCGCTACCAGGAAGCCGCGCCGCCCTTCACGGGCTTCGTGCACCCCGGCGGCACCCCGGTCGCCGCCAGCCTGCACGTGGCCCGCACCGTCGCCCGCCGCGCCGAACGCGAGGTGATCCGCCTGCTGCACGAGGAGGACGCCAACCCGCACGTGCAGGTGTACCTGAACCGCCTGTCGGACCTGCTGTTCGTGATGGCCCGCGCCGCCAACCAGGCCGCCGGGATCGAGGAACACGCCTGGCTGGTCAAGGGCCGGCGCTGAGCGACCGACCGCAGGAGGGCCGACGGCACAGGCGCGTCGCCCCCCTCCGGCGTCACTCCAGCGCCTTGCCGCAGTGCGGGCAGCAGGCCGCCGTCTCCTGCTGCCGGAGGCGCGAGAGTTCCTCGGCGAAGCCGCTGGCGATCATGCCCGCCGGGAGGGCCACCATGCCCACCCCGAACAGCATGATCAGCCCCGCCGCCGCCTTGCCCAGCGGCGTGGCGGGGTACACGTCCCCGTACCCGGTGGTGGTGAGGGTCACGACCGCCCACCACAGCGCCTGCGGGATGCTCTCGAAGCCCCTGGTGCCGGCGCTGGATTCCACCTGATACAGCAGGCTGGCGGCGATGAAGACCAGCACCAGCACGATCAGCACGGTGGAGAGCAGTTCCCCGGTCCGCTGGCGGATGACCCGCCCGATCAGTTGCAGCGAGTCCGAGTACCGGCCCAGCTTGAGCAGGCTCAGGAGTTTCAGCAGGCGCAGGCCGCGCAGGCTGGCCAGGGCGGTCGTGGCAGGCACCATGAGCGAGATGAGCACCAGCAGGTCGATCAGCGGCAGCGGCGAGGTCGCGTACCGCAGGTACGACCGCGCGCGGCCATCAAAGCCGGGCCGCAGCGGCGTGACGTACAGCCGCCCCAGGTACTCCAGCCCGAACACCAGCGCACACACGAGGTCGAATGCGCGGATGAATCCCCCGTACGTCCGCCCGATGCCGGGGACGGTGCCCAGGATCGTCACGGCGATCGTCAGGAGGATCAGCGTGACGAGCAGCGCGTTGAACAGCCGCTCGGCCGTTCCCGCCCCGTCACTCGGGTCGAGGAACGAGTGCAGCCGCTCCCGGAAGGTGGTGGGCGCACTCATCCGGGCAGCACCACGTGCGGCGCGAAGGTGGCGCGGTTGTCCGTCACGCGCGAGCGGCCCTCGCGGATGCCCAGGCCGCACACCTCGTCCCCGGCGACCCACACGCCCAGCACCGGGTAACGCGGGCTGTCCGGGGCGAGCGCGGTGGGCAGCTCGGTGTACGCCTGCTCGACCACCGGCAGGTCGGCGTACGCGCCGGGCGTGCTCTCTTGGCCGGGCAGCTGCACGTTCTGGCCCTCGCGGGAGTACAGCGGCTTACGCACCACGTCCGCCCCCAGCGTGCCGGGCGTCAGGGTGGCGGGCAGCAGGTTCGGGTGGCCGGGGTTCAGTTCGTGCAGCAGCGCCAGCAGGCCCTTGCTGCCGGTGGCGGCCTTCCACAGCGGCTCGATGAAGCGCGTGCCGGTGCTCGCCAGGAACGCCGCGTCGCGGGATTCCCACGCGAACTCGAACGGCCACAGCCACATCAGCCTCCGGATCGGGAGGCTCCAGGTGTCCAGCAGGTACGCCTCCGCGGGGCTGGTCCCCAGGTCCTCGGTGAAGATGAACGACGTTCGCAGTCCCGCCGCCCCGGCCAGGTCCCGCAGGTACGTGACGGTCGCGGCGTCCTCGTCCACGCGGGCGGAGCTGAACGCCACCTCGGTCAGGCCCCGCGCGGCCTTCAGGTGCGCCCACTGCTCGGTCAGGCCCTCGTGAATGGTGTTCCACTGCGTCGCCCCGGCCGGCAGCTCGCCGCGTGCCTGCTGGTCTTCGAGCCACTGCCACTGGCTGACCGCCGCCTCCAGCAGACTGGTGGGCGTCTGCGCGTTCACCTCCAGCAGCTTCACGCCCCCGCGCCCGTCATACGCGAGATCCAGGCGCATGTACACCGCCGGATCGTCCCCCTCCCAGGAGTCCCGCACGGCGCTGTGCAGGAACGCGGGGATGCCGAGTTCCGCCAGCCGCCCGTGCTCGATGGCGTGCCCGGTGGCCTCCAGCACCAGCGTCGTCAGCTCCTGGCTGGCCGCCCGGAGCTGCTCGATCTGCGCGGGCGTGAAGGCGTAATACCCGTCCTCGCTCCAGTACGGCACCGGATGCTCGGGCGTGGGCGCGAACCACGTGAAGCCCACCTCGCGCAGCCTTGCCTGCCAGTCCGGGCGGGGGGTGACGGTGCGCCGGATCATCCGCCGGCCCCGCTGCCCGTGCTGCCCGCGCGGGCCGAGGTGGTGAATCCGCCCCGCGACACGCCCGACGCGGAGTTCACACCCGGTGTGGAGGTCGAGCGGCTGACCGTGCGGGCCGCGACGCCCGCCACGACCGCCCGGGCCACCTTGCTGGTCGTGTTCTTCTTCCCGGACCTGGGCTTGACGCTGTCGTCACAGTCGATCTCGCCGTCGGGTTCGAGCTCACACCCGTCCGGGACGGTCTGCGCGCCGTACTGCGCGTACGGCTGGTTGACCTGCTGCGCGGGCTGGTTCGCACACGCTGCGATCAGGGCGGGAAGGACGGCGGTCATCAGGGGCAGGCTGAATTCTCTGGGCATGGGGGCTCCGGCGCGCCAGTGGAGGAGCGCAAAAAGAACGAGTGGAACGGGACCGTGGACGGAGGTCAGCCGCCGAAGCTGCCCGAGCGGCTGCCGGACGTGAAGCCGCCCCGGCTGACCGGCGCCTTGAAACTGCCGTACGAGCCGCGCTTGCTGTCGTAGGTGAGGCCCGAACCCGACAGTTTGCCCAGCCGGTCGTAGCCGACGTAGCGGGTCGTGCCCCCCGCGATCAGCATGTACGGCCCGTAATACCCGCCGCCCGTGCGGTACACGCAGGGGTTGTTCAGGCCCCGGTCGATCAGGACGCGGTTGGCGATCAGACACTGCTCGTAACTGCTGTACGTGGTGCGGGAATACCGGTCCAGGTCGTTCCCGCAGGAGGCCAGCAGGACGGGCAGCGCCGCCATCAGGGGCAGGGTGAAGGACTTGCTCATGCGTCAGAGTACGGCGCGAGTCCCGCGCGGGTTGCACAACTTCGCACGGCGCCCGCGATCACCCGCCCACCCGCCGCCGCCTGCGCCGCGCTGAGGCCCCCGTGCCCCAGCAGCAGCGCGTTGGGGGCCTCGCCCAGCGTGTAGGTGTCCAGGGTGGTGACATGCACGCCCTGCGCGGCCAGCCCCGCCGCCACGTCCCGTGCGGGGACCGCCGGGTGGAGGTGCAGGCAGACGTGCAGCCCCGCCTCTATGCCGCCCAGGTGCGCCACGCCTTCCAGGCCGCCCAGCGCCCCGGTCAGCGCCGCGCGGACCTGCGCGTGCCAGCGGCGCGAGCGGCGGATGTGGCGGTCCACGTGCCCGCCGGTCAGCAGGTGCGTCAGGGCCGCCTGCACCGCCGTGGGCGGCCCGAAGTCCAGCAGCGTCCGCGCCCGCACCAGCCGCGACAGCAGCGGCGGGGCCGCCACCACGAACCCCGTCCGCACCGAGGGCGTCAGGACCTTGCTCAGGGTGCCCAGGTACAGCACCCGGCCCCCCGCGCCCGTCTGGGCCGCCAGCGCCGCCAGCGGCGGCAGCGGGGGCGCGCCGTAGCGGAACTCACCGTCATAGTCGTCCTCGACGATCAGCGCGTCATGCCGCGCCGCCCAGTCCAGCAGTTCCAGGCGGCGCGGCAGGCACATGCGGCCCCCCAGCGGGAACTGGTGGCTGGGCGTCACGTACACCAGCCGCGCGGCGGGCGTGTCCGCGTTCACGATCAGGCCGTCGGCGTCCACCGGGACGGGAACGACCTCGTGCCCGGCGTCCAGCAGCACCTGCCGCGCCGCGCGGTACCCCGGATTCTCCATCAGGACCCGCGATCCCGGCGGCAGCAGTGCGCGTACGATCAGGTTCAGGGCGTGCAGCGTGCCGCCCGTCACGAGCACGTCCTCGGCCTGCGCGCCCAGCCCGCGCTGCCGCCCCGCGAACGCCGCCAGGGCCGCGCGCAGCCGGTGCTCGCCCGCCGGGTCGGCGTAGTCGCCGCTGACGTCCTCACGCGCCGCGTCCGCCCAGGCCTGCCGCCACGCGCGGCGGTCCAGGGTGGTGGTCCCGGTCACGCCCACCCGGAAGTCCAGGCCCGGCCGCACCCCCGGCCCGTCCACCGGCAGCGGGGGCATGACCGGCAGCCACGCCGGAACGCCCGCCCCGGACGCCCCGGCGGGCGGGGTGGGCGCGGGCGTCTCGTCGCGCACGCGGGTGCCGCGCCCCACCAGAGATTGCGCGGTGCCGTCCGCGAGCAGTTCCGCGTACGCCGTCTCCACGACGCCGCGCGTGACGCCCAGCGTCCGGGCCAGCGTGCGGGTGCCGGGCAGTGGCGTGCCGCCCGGCAGCAGGCCGGACAGGACCGCCTCGCGGATCTGCCGGGCCAGCTGCGCGTGCAGCGCTTCCGTCTGGTCGCGGCGCAGGTCGAGCGGGAAGGGCAGCTCGTCCGTCCGGGCCGGCAGTGTCCCCCGCATCTGAGCAGGAAGTGGAGCTACCAGGGGGGCCACCATGCCCCGTAGTGTACGCCCATGACCGAGCCCCGCGACCTCCGCCCCATCCCGCCCGCGCTGGCGCATCTGGCCCTCCCGGCCCTGCGCGCCCTGCGGCCCGACTCACCCCACACCGCCACGCCGGACGCCCTGCGCGCCTTCCTGACCACCGCCGCGCCCGAGGGCTACGCGCTGGTCGGCGCCTTCGAACCGGGCCGCGAGGAGGCCGCCGCCGTCGCCGGGTACCGCGTCATGCACCTGCTCTGCGCCGGGCGCACCCTGTACGTGGACGACCTGAGCACCCTCCAAGGCGCCCGAGGACGGGGCCACGCCCGCGCGCTGCTGCACTGGCTGGAGGGCCGCGCCCGGGACCTGGACTGCGCGGAACTCCACCTCGACTCCGGAGTGGGGGAGACCCGCCACGCGGCCCACCGCCTGTACCACCGCGCCGGGATGAACGTCACCGCGCACCACTTCAGCCTCCCGCTGGCCCGGGGGACGGCGTGACTTTTACCGTCGGCATCCTGATCTTCGACGGCATCGAGGTCCTCGACCTCGGCGGACCCTTCGAGGTCCTGAGTGTCGCCACGCGGCTGGCCGGGCGCGACGGCGAGGCGGCGCCCTTCCAGCCGGTCCTGATCGGCATGGCCGGTGCCCCGGCAGTCGGGCGCGGGGGCTTCCGGGTGCTGCCGCACGCCACGCTGGACGACCACCCGCCGCTGGACGTGCTGATCGTGCCCGGCGGCGTGATGGACGTGCCCCTGGCCGACCCGCGCGTGCGCGGGTGGGTGCGGGCGCAGGCCGCGCGGGTGGAGGTGCTGGCGTCGATCTGCACCGGCGCGTTCCTGCTCGCCTCGGAGGGCCTGCTGGATGGCCGGCGCGTCACCACCCACTGGGAGGATCAGGCGGACCTTCAGGCGCAGTTCCCGGCGCTGACGGTCGTGCCGGACGTCGCCTGGGTGGACTCGGGCGCGGTTCTCACCTCCGGCGGGATCAGCGCGGGCATCGACATGACCCTGCACCTCGTGGGGCGGCTGCACTCGCGCGCGCTGGCCGAACGCACCGCCCGCCAGATGGAATTCCGCCCGACCGGTCAGGGCCTGCGGGACGGGGTGACCCCGTGAGCGGCTTCTACGACCCCGCGCAGCGGGACCCCAGCGTGGGCCGCCGCCCGCAGAACCGCCGCGACGACGCCTGGATCGAGAACCTGCTGCTGCGGGTGTCGCTGGGCCGCGTGGCGACCGTGTACCGGTCCGAGGATGGCCGCGTGTGGCCGTTCGTGACGCCGCTGGCCTTCGCGTACCGGCCCGAATCGCACGACCTCGTGTACCACACGAACGTCGTGGGCCGCCTGCGCGCGAACACCGAACAGGCAGGGGCAGAGGGTCACCCCGCGACCTTCGAGGTCACCGAGACCGGCGCGCTGCTGCCCAGCAACTCCCCGCTGGAACTGAGCGTGCAGTACCGCTCCGTGATCGTGTTCGGCACGGCCCGCGTCCTGCACGGCGAGGACGCCCGCGCGGCCCTGACCACCCTGAGTGAACGGGTGTTCCCTGGCCTGCGCGTGGGCACGCACACCCGCCCGATCACGGACGCCGATCTGGCCCGCACCGCCGTCTACGCCCTGAGCATCGAGCGCTGGAGCGGCAAGGAGAACTGGGCGGACGGGGCCGCGCAGGAGGACAGCTGGCCCGCGCTGCCCGCGCACCTTGCTCAGCTGCGCCCCAGTCACCCGGAGGCCACCCATGAGTGAACACGATTTCGACTTCCTGCACGGTGACTGGGTCATCCACAACCGGCGCCTGCGCGACCGTCTGGTCGGCTCGCAGGACTGGGAGAAATTCCAGACCGTCGCCCGAGTCCGCCCCGCACTGGGTGGCCTGGGGAACGTGGAGGACATCAACCGCCCGGACGGCACCCCGCTGGGCCTGACCGTCCGCGCCTTCGAGCGGACCGCGCAGCACTGGACCATTCAGTGGATCGGCGCGTCCGACGGAGCGTTCCAGCCCCCCATGACCGGGACCTTCACGGCTGGCGTGGGCACCTTTTACGGGGAGGAAGAGTGGAAGGGACAGCCCTGCCGTTGCCGATTCACCTGGCAGGTGCTGAGCCCCAGTGAGGCCCGCTGGGAACAGGCCCTCTCCACCGACGGTGGGGTCAGCTGGGAGACGAACTGGACGATGGACTTCCGCCGCTCTGGGAGCCGCGCGTGACCCGCCGCGACGCGCTGGACATGTTCCTGCTCTCGGCGTTCTGGGGCGTGTCGTTCCTGCTGATCCGCCTGAGCGGCGAGGTGTTCCCGCCCGTGTGGGTGGCGCTGCTGCGGTCCGTGTTCGGCGCGGCGGTGCTGCTGGTCGCGCTGCGGCTGGGCCGCCACAGCCTGCCGCCCGCCCGACTGTGGAAACCGCTGCTGCTGGTCGCGCTGTTCAACAACGTGATTCCGTGGTCGTTCTTCGCGTGGGGCGAACAGACCGTCAGCTCCAACATCGCGGCGATCATCAACGCGACCACGCCGCTGTTCGCGCTGCTGATCGGCCTGACCCTGCGCGACACGCGCCTGCGCGGCGTGACGCTGGCCGGGGTGCTGCTGGGAATGGGCGGCGTGGCGCTCACCGTGTCCGGCGGGCTGGGTGGCGGGCACGCCACGCTGCGCGGCGTGATCATCCTGCTGCTGGCCAGCCTGGGGTACGCGGTCGCCACCACCATCGCCAAACGCACCCTGGGCGGCCTGAACCCGGTCGGGCTGGCGACCACGCAACTGGGCCTGAGCAGCGTCATGCTGCTGCCGGTCGCGCTGATCGGCCCGGCCCCCGCCCCGCTGACGGTCACGGCGCTGGGCGCGGTGGCCTTCCTGGGCGTGGTCGGGAGCGGTCTGGCGTACCTGCTGTACTACGGCCTGCTGGCCCGCGTCAGCCCCACCCAGGTGACGGCCGTCACGTACGCCCTGCCGGTCTGGGGCCTGGGCTGGGCGGCGCTGGCCGGGGAGCCGGTGGGGTGGCTGTCCGTGCTGGGCGTGCTCGTGGTGCTCGCGGGACTGGGGCTGATCAACCTGCCGCCCCGTGCAAAGCCGGTGCAGGGGGCCGTGAAGCCGGGGGCCTGAACCGCCTCCGGGTATGGCCAGATGTCCTGGCGGATGAAAGGCTTACTCGCACCTTTGCCTGTCATGTGCCATGATCGTGTTCCCTGGACACCCAGGCACCCGGACCGGCCGCAGGGCCTACACTGTCGCATCAACCGCGCCCCGGCCGGGCGCGCACCCCACGGAGGACAAGAGCATGACTGGAGCACCCACCCCCACCCACAGCAAATGGCTGGAAGCCGAACTGAAGTACGACAGCCGCGTCGTCGGCAAGCACGAGGTCGTCATGACGCGCGGCCTGGGTGCCACCGTCTGGGACGAATCGGGCCGGTCGTACATCGACTGCGTGGCCGGGTACGGCGTCGCCAACGTCGGCCACAGCCACCCGGACGTGGTGCGCGCCGTCAAGGAACAGGTGGACCGCCTGATGGTCATGCCCCAGAGCCTCCCCAACGACAAACGCGCCGAGTTCCTCTCGGAACTGGTCAGCGTCACCCCCGCCGGCCTCGACCGCGTGTTCCTGTGCAACAGCGGCACCGAGGCCATGGAAGCAGCCAAGAAGTTCGCCATCACCGGCACGGGCCGGGGGCGCTTCGTGAGCATGAAACGCGGCTTCTCGGGCCGCAGCCTGGGTGCCCTGGCGTTCACCTGGGAACCCAAGTACCGCGAACCCTTCGGTGAGGCCGTGGACAACCGCAACGTGGACTTCGTGACGTACGGCAACATCGAGGAACTGCGCGCCGCGATCACCGAGGAGACGGCCGCCGTGATCCTCGAACCCGTGCAGGGCGAGGGCGGCGTGCGCCCCGCCAGCCGCGAATTCATCCAGGAAGCCCGCCGCCTGACGCAGGAGAAGGGCGCGCTGCTGATCCTCGACGAGATCCAGACCGGTTTCTGCCGCACCGGCAAGATGTTCGCCGCCGAGCACTACGGCGTCATTCCCGACGGCATGACGCTTGCCAAGGCCATGGGCGGCGGTATTCCCATCGGCGCGTTCGTCATGACCCAGGACGTCGCCGACCGCATGCCGGCCGGCGGGCACGGCGGCACCTTCGGCGGGAACCCCCTGGCGATGGCGGCGGGCCTGGCGACCATCCGCGCCATGAAACGCGAGGGCATGGCCGAACAGGCCCGCGAGAAGGGCGAGTACTTCATGGAGCGGCTGCGCGCCATCCAGAGTCCCAAGATCCGCGAGGTGCGCGGCCTGGGCCTGATGATCGGCGTGGAACTCAAGGAGAAGAGCGCGCCGTACATCCACGCGCTGGAACACGAGGAGGGCGTGCTGGCCCTGCAGGCCACGCCGCTGGTCGTGCGGTTCCTGCCGCCCATGACCATCAGCCGCGAGCAGATCGACACGGTCGTGGCCGCGTTTGAACGCGTGCTCAGCGGCGTGAACCCCCGCGCCGGGCGGCAGGCCCAGCTGGCCGCGCAGGCCGCCGCGGGCGAGGCCACCCAGACCGAGTAATCCGGACCCCGGTTGAACGGCCTGCAAAAGCTGTCAACCCGAGCGCCCGCAACTTGCAGAGCGGCCCCGCAGAGCAGGAGAGGAACGGGGTCCGGGCCTGGGGCTGGTTACCCGGCGTCCTTCCGGGTGAAGGGCAGAGCAGACGGATCGGTGTTCTTGCGGTCCGTCAACCGCACACCCGGCGGGCCGCCGAAGTTCCACGCGCCTCCGCTCGGGGTGGTCCTGCCGCCGCGTCCCCCATTGACCCCGGCCCTGGAGGCAGCCGGCGCCTTCTGTGGCGGTGCCTGGAGGCGTACACTGGGCGAACGTCTTCAGGAACTTAATGAACGTGGGTGTGTTCGGGGGAAGGTGACTTTCTTCAAGCACAGCGGCGTGAATTTCCTTACACTGTGCAGCGATGAAGTACTGGGTGGCAGGGATAACGGCAGTCGCACTCCTCGGCGGAGCGCTGGCCATGGGCGTCGCAACGCAACCGGACGGCACCATCGCGCCGGGCATCCGGATCGCCGGCGTGGACGTGGGCGGCATGAACCGCGAGCAGGCCCTCGCCGCGCTCGGGGAACGGACGGCCGCCGCGCCGCAGGTCACCGTCAGCGCCGGCAAGAACAGCTGGACCGTCAGCGCCGCGAAACTCGGCTGGCGGGCCGACGCGGCCACCAGCGTCGAGGCCGCGCAGAAGATCACGGCCGAGCGGGGCGTCCTCGAACGCCTGCAGGGCATGGTCGGCGCGGCGCAGGTGCAGGACATTCCCCTGACCGCCGCCGTGGACGCCACGCAGGCCAGGGCGGCCCTGACCAGCCTGACCGCCGGCCTGAACGCGGCGCCCAGGAACGCCAGCGTGTACTTCGACAAGACCACCCGCAAGTACGCCGTGAAACCCGCCGTGACCGGCGTGAAGGTGGACGTGGCCGGCGCCGTGAACACCTACGTCGCCAACCCCGCCCTGACCGCCCTGACCGTCGCCACGGCCGAGCAGGCACCCCAGTACACCACCGAGGCCCTGGGCGCCTACGTGAAGCAGGGCAACGCCCTGGCCCGCCCGTTCACCGTGAAACTCGCCGGCACCAACCGCACCGCCGCCCTGAGCGCCCTGCAGGTCGCGGACCTGTACTGGGTGCGTGAGACCGGCATCGTTCCCGATGAAGCCACCCTGAAAGCCGCGTTCGGCCGCCTGACCAGCGCCGTGGACCAGCCCGCCCAGAACGCCCGCTACGCCCTGCAGGGCGGCAAGCTCGTGAAGGTCAGGGAGAGCGCCGGGGTGGTCACGGACCGCGCCGCCGCGTACGCCATCTTCCGCAAGACTGTTCTGGACATCACGCAGAAGGCGGCCGTGTTCCCCAGCCGGGCCGACAAGCCCACCCTGACCCTGGCGAGCCTGCCGGACGCCGGCAAGCTGCAACTGATCGCCGTCGGCAAGAGCACCTACTACCACTCCAGCGCCGCTCGGCGCACGAACGTCGCGAACGCCGCCGCGAAGATCAACGGCGCGGTCGTTCCGGCCGGCGAGGTCTTCTCGTTCCTGAACGCCCTGGGCGGCATCAACGCCGAGAACGGATTCGTGGGCGGCCTGATCATCAGCGGCGGCCGCACCGTGGACGGCCTGGGCGGCGGCGTGTGTCAGGTCAGCACGACCACCTTCCGGGCGCTGTACCAGGCGGGCCTGCCGGTCGTGGAGCGTAACCAGCACTCCTACCGCGTCGGGTACTACGAACCGCAGGTGGGCTTCGAGGCGGCCGTGTACGATCCGGGCCTGGACCTGAAGATGAAGAACGACACCAGCGCCCCCATCCTGATCAAGACCGTGAACGACAACAGCCGCAGCACCCTGACCGTGGAGGTCTGGGGCGTGAAACCCCAGCGGACCGTCACCATCAGCCCGGCCGTCATCACGGCCCGCGTACCCCACCCCGGCCCGAAGTACGTCGTGAATCCTGGCCTGCGCCCCGGCACCATGCGGCAGGTGGACTGGGCCGCCGACGGGTACAGCCTGTACATCTCCCGCACCATCAGGGACGCCAGCGGTACCCGCACGGACCGGGTCAGCACCGTGTACAAACCCTGGCAGGCGGTGTACGAGACCGGCCCCAGGAGTTGATGGTCGACAGGTGATGGGTGATGGAATCGAACTCCATCACCCATCACCTTTTGACCTTCAACCCTCCACACGAACGCCCGTTTGTTCCCGGCGCCGGAACGCCCCGCGGTCTAGACGCTCCTTGCGCCGGGTTCAGGTGGGGGCCTATGGTGGGAGCCATGAGTGCGCAGATTGTGGTGGTACTTCTTAGCATCGGGGGTTTCCGAGGCTAGGCGTCCGCGCCACTTCGCACACCCCCGCCCACCAGCGGGGGTTTTTCATTCTCGACAGGGCACGGCAGTCCAGCAGGCAGGTAAGGAGGAGTCATGAGTTCAGACAGCGCGAACGACCAGACGAAGCAGGAACCCGGCCAGTCCGGGCGCGGTGACATGAACGGCGCCAGGGCCCTGTGGGCCACGCTGGCCAGCCACGGCGTCAGCACCGTGTTCGGCTACCCCGGCGGGGCGATCATGCCCGTGTACGACGCCCTGACCTACTACCCGGAAGTCCGGCACGTCCTGACCCGCCACGAGCAGGGCGCCGCGCACGCCGCAGAAGGGTGGGCCAAGGCGACCGGCGAGATCGGCGTGTGCATGGCCACCAGCGGCCCCGGCGCCACGAACCTCGTGACCGGACTGGCCGACGCCATGCTCGACAGCGTGCCGCTGCTGGCCATCACCGGGAACGTCGCCTCGCACCTGATGGGCACCGACGCCTTCCAGGAAGCCGACATCACCGGCATCACGCTGCCCATCACCAAGCACAACTACGTGGTCCGCGACGTGCAGGACCTGCCGCGCATCGTGGCCGAGGCGATCCGCATCGCCCGTTCGGGCCGGCCGGGCCCCGTGCTGGTGGACATTCCCAAGGACATCCAGCTTGCCCCCTACCACGGCGAGATTCCCGTCCCGCACGCCCGCCCGGAAATCCCGGCGCCCAGCCAGGACGCCATCGACCGCGCCCTGGAACTGATCCGCGCGGCGCAGCGGCCCGTGATCATGGTGGGTGGCGGCAGCCTGGACGCCGCCGCCGAGGTCACCGCCCTGGCCCGCGCGTGGGACATCCCGGTGATCACGACCCTGATGGGCCTGGGCGCCTTCCCCAACAGCGATCCCCTGTGGCTGGGCATGCCCGGCATGCACGGCAGCGTCGCCGCGAACCGCGCGATCAGCGAGGCGGACGTCCTGATCGGCATCGGCCTGCGCTTCGATGACCGCGTGACGGGCCGCGTGAACGGCTTCGCGCCGAAAGCCAGCATCATTCACGTGGAGCTCGACGCGGCCGAGATCGGCAAGATCATCCGCACGCACGTCCCGGTGCGCGGTGACGCGAAGGTGGCCGCGCAGATGCTCGCGCAGGGCGCCTCCCCCCTGGACCGCCCCGAATGGAAGGCGCAGCTTGAGGAGTGGAAGTCCCGCACCCAGCTGCCCGACCACTGGGGCGCCGGGTACGCCGTGAAATCGGTCGTGGACCGCCTGCGCCCGGACGACATCCTGAGTTCCGACGTGGGCCAGCACCAGATGCTCGCCGCGCAGCTCGCCCGTTTCGAGAAACCCCGCCGCTGGATCAACTCCGGCGGGCTGGGCACCATGGGCTTCGGGTTCCCCGCCGCGATCGGCGCCGGCATGGCCGAACCCGGCGTGCGCAGCGTCGTCATCGCCGGGGACGGCGGGTTCCAGATGACCGCGCAGGAACTCGCGACCCTCAAGATGTACGACGTGCGGAACGTCAAGATCTGCATCATCAACAACTCGTTCCTGGGCATGGTCCGCCAGTGGCAGGAGATGTTCCACGGCAAACGCTACTCCGAGGTCTGGCTGGGCGACAGCAACCCGGACTTCATCAAACTGGCCGACGCGTACGGCGTGCCCGGCTACCGCGCCAGCAGCGCCGAGGACCTCCCGGCCGCCATCGACGCGTGGCTGGCCGACCCGAACAGCGCCCTGCTGGAAGTCGTCGTGCCGCACGAGCACGCCGTGTTCCCCATGGTCCCGGCCGGCGCGGCGCTGTACGAGATGCTGGAAACCGAACCCGCCCGCACCCCCCAGCCTGAGATGGCCGAGGTGGCCGAGGAGGCCCGCAACGCATGACACAGGCAACCATTCCCCACCAGCGCGAACCGAACCCCGAGCAACTGCTGTCCATCCTGGTCCGCGACGAACCCCGCGTCCTGACCCGCATCACGGCCCTGTTCGGCCGGCGCGGCTACAACATCAAGAGCCTGTCGGTCGGCAGCACCGAGCACCCCGGCGTGTCCCGCATGACCATCGTCGTCAGCGGTGACCGGGGCGTGGTCGAGCAGGCCATCCGGCAACTGGAGAAACTGCACGACGTGGTCCGCATCATCGACCACAGCCTCGAGAAGTACGTGGACCGCGAACTGGTGCTCGTGAAGGTCGCCATCACGCCCGAGAACCGCGTCGAGGTCCGTCAGATCGCCGAGGATTTCCGCAGTCGCATCGTGGACGTGGGCCGCCACGCCCTGACCTTCGAGGTCACGGGCGACGAGGGCAAACTGACCGCCTTCATCGAGCAGATGCGTCCCTTCGGCATCCTGGAAACCATGCGTACCGGCCGCATCGCCCTGACACGCGGCAGCAACGCCGACATTCCCGGCCACGTGTACCACGGCGAGACGCAGGCCCTCCGGCCCGCCGTGCAGATCGAACAGCCCCGCGAGGAACGCGCCCGCGAAGTCCCCAACCTGTTCTAGCGATGGTCGATGGTCGAAAGAAAACCCATCCACCTTCAACTATCAACCATCTCCCCCTTGAACCCGCCTAGCCCACACCCTGCCCCCACCCACTTTCTGTAGGAGAATCCCCAACATGGCTGCAAAAATGTACTACGACCGCGACGTGAGCACCGCCCCCATCGAGAACCGGCTGATCGCCATCATCGGCTACGGCAGCCAGGCGCACGCGCACGCGCAGAACCTCCGGGACAGCGGCTTCAATGTGGTCGTGGGCCTGCGTGAAGGCAGCGCCAGCCGCGCCAAGGCCGAGCAGGCCGGACTGCGCGTCGCCAGCATCGAGGACGCCACGAAGGAAGCGGACGTGGTCATGCTCCTGATCCCCGACGAGCAGCAGCCCGCCGTGTACGAGCAGAGCATCGCCCCGAACCTCGCGGACGGCAAGGCGCTGGCCTTCGGGCACGGCTTCAACGTTCACTTCGGCCGCATCACGCCCCCCGCCGGCGTGGACGTGTTCCTCGTGGCGCCCAAGGGCCCCGGTCACATGCTGCGCCGCGTCTACGCCGACGGTGCGGGCATGCCCGGCATCTTCGCCGTGCAGCAGGACGCCACCGGCAAGGCGCGCGACATCGCCCTGGCGTACGCCAGCGGCATCGGCTGCACCCGCGCCGGCGTGCTGGAAACCACCTTCAAGGAAGAGACCGAGACCGACCTGTTCGGCGAGCAGGCCGTGCTGTGCGGCGGCGTCACCCACCTGATCCAGGCGGGCTTCGAGACGCTCGTCGAGGCCGGGTACCAGCCCGAGATCGCGTACTTCGAGACGCTGCACGAGGTGAAGCTGATCGTGGACCTGATCTACGAGAAGGGCTTCGAGGGCATGCGCCACAGCATCAGCAACACCGCCGAGTTCGGTGACTACGTGACCGGCCCCCGCGTCGTGACCGCCGAGACGAAAGCCGAGATGGGCCGCGTCCTCCAGGACATCCAGACCGGCAAGTTCGCCGAGCGCTTCATCGCGGACGCCGAGGCCGGCTTCCCGTTCATGGAGGAGCAGCGCGGCAAGATGCGCGGCCACACCCTGGAAGTCGTCGGGAAGGAACTGCGCGACCAGATGCCCTTCATCACCAAGAAAGCACTCGAAGTCTAGGCGTCATCAGGGTGGGCCGGGCACTCCGTGAGGGGAGGCCCGGCCTCCTTCTGCTGCGCCACCGTGCCCCCGGCGGGGGAGTGCTCATACGGACTGCCGTTTGTTTCATTCACAGATCGGAACACCACCGATCTGTCAACTCCACGTCCGGAACCCGCCCAGCTCCTGCTCGCTCTGCTGCGCAGCTCTACGGGTCCGCTCGGATTGAACGGCCTTTGCAGCCCATTCAATCGGAGTCCGTATCGGATGTGAGGAATTCGACATGCGCCGCCGCTTAAGGTGAGAGCCACCATGCGACCGCCACCACGCCTCCCGAGGACCCTGCCGCCCCTGCTGGGAACGCTGCTGAGCCTTCTGGCCCTGCTGGGAGGTGCGTCGGCGCAGCAGGCCTTCGGGACCCGATACGCGAACACCGCCACGAACGGCGACATCGTCCTGATCGGGAACGTGAACTTCCACTGCCTGACAGTCGCGCCCGCCACAGCCACGCAGATCACGGCCTGCAACACGGCCCGGTCGGGCGGAACCGCCACCAACAACGGCGTGTACATGCAGGCCATCGACACCGACACCGACGCCGCCACCAGCAACTCCAGTTCCGCCACCCTGACCCTGGGCAGCGGCAGCAGCGTCCTGTTCGCCGGCCTGTACTGGTCGGGCATCAGTACCAGCGCCACCAACCGCGCCGCCGTGCGCCTCGCCACGCCCGTGACCGCCGGGAGCAGCGTCGCCCTGACCGCCACGCGCACCAGCGTCATCGGCAGCAACTACCAGTCCTTCGCGGACGTCACTGCGCTCCTGCAGGCTGGTGGCAGCGGCACGTACACCGTCGGGAACATCGCCAGCACCGCCGGAACGAACAGCTGGGCCGGGTGGACCCTGGTCGTCGCGTACCGCAACGCCACGCAACCCACCCGCAACCTCGCCGTGTTCGACGGCTTCCTGCAGGCCAGCGACCCCGCCGCCCCCGTGGACATCGCCGTGAGCGGCTTCATCACGCCCAGCGTCGGCACGGTCAGGAGTACCATCGGCGTCGTCGCGTACGACGGCGACCGCGGCTCTCAGGAAGGGTCGGCCGCGACCCCGCAGGGCAGCCTGCGCTTCGGGCCGACCACCGCCACCCTGAACACCGTGTCGAACACCGTCAACCCGGTCAACGACGTGTTCAACTCCACCATCTCCACCACCACGGGCGTGGCGGGTGGCGGCACCGACGTCACGGGCGGCCGCACCCCCGCCTTCACGAACACGCTGGGCGTGGACACCGACACCTTCACGCCGAACACACCCCTCCCGAACGGCAGCACCTCCGCCGTGGTCCGCGTGATCGGCACGGGTAACGACGTGATCTTCCCCGGCGTGATCACCCTCGCCACCGAGATCTTCGTCCCGAACATCAAAGACGCCCTGACCAAGACCGTCACCGACCTGAACGGCGGCCCCCTTATTCCCGGTGACACCCTGGAATACGAACTGGTGATCCGCAACCAGGGCAACGACGGCGCGCTGAACGTCATCCTCACCGACCCCATCCCGGCCGGCACCACCTACCTGCCCGGTTCCATGACCGTGACCGGTGCGAACGCCGGCACGAAAACCGACCTGGCCGGCGACGACCAGGCCGAATTCGACGCTGCCGGCAACCGCGTGGTGTTCCGGGTGGGGACCGGCGCGAACGCCACCCTGGGCGGCTCGGTCCTGCCGAACGAGGAGAGCCGCGTGCGCTTCCGCGTCACCGTGAACGCCGGCACGCCCGGCGGCACGGTCATCGACAACACCGGCACCGTCAACTACCGCCAGCAGACCCTCGGGACGGCCGTGTCGGACACGAGCGACAGCGACCCGGTCGCCGCCGGGGACCAGCCGGCCCGCGTGACCGTCGCCGGCCCGGACCTCGGCCTCGACAAGAGCCACACCGGGACCTTCCGCACCGGCCTGCCCGGCACCTTCACGCTGCGCGTCTCGAATGCCGGTCCCGCGCCCACGGCCGGCACCGTCACCGTGACCGACACGCTCCCCGCCGGCATGACCGCGCAGGGATTCACCGGCAGCGGCTGGACCTGCACCCTGTCGCCGCTGAGCTGCGTCCGCAGCGACCCCCTGAGTGCCGGAAGCAGCTACCCGGACCTCACGCTCAGGGTACTGGTCAACGCGGCCGGCACGTACACCAACGCGGCCAGCGTGTCCGGCGGCGCAGAGATGGCCGCGCAGACCGGGAACAACGGCGACACGGACGCCGTGACCGTCACGGCCCTGCCGCCCGAGGTGCTGCTCAGCAAGACTGTCCGGAACGTCACGCGCGCCGACCCCTCCGGCACCACGTCCGTCGCGTTGCCGGGCGACACGCTGGAGTACTGCATCGCCTACCGTGTCAACGGTGGGGACGCCGTGAACTTCGTCCTGCGGGACACCGCGCCCGCTCAGACCGACCCGCTCGCCGACGCCTACGGTGCGGGCCGCAGCCTCCGCCTGACCCGCGCGGGCGTCGTGACCGACCTGACCGGCGCGGCCGACACCGACGCCGGCAGTCTCGGCGGTCAGAACGTCACCGTCACGCTGGGCAGCGCCGCCAGCGGCGAGACCGGCAGCCTGTGTTTCCAGGTGCGGGTCCGCTGAGGTGCGTGGCGCTGGCCCCTGCGGTTCCGGCCGTCACGCGGTCCGACGCGCCCCCCGCTCCGGGCTGTGAACGCAACAGACGGAATCCGCGTCACCCAAACGCCCGTATTCCAGACAACTCTTGCACCGGGCCTCGGCGGACGCTTACACTCCGGGTCATGAACGCGTTCGGTCTGCTTCTTCTTACCCGTCCTCCGGTGGAGTGAACGGCAAGCAGCACATGCCTGGAACGCCCCCGGAGGAACGCCCTCCGGGGTTTTTTCATGCCGCCCCCCGTCGCCCACGCCCCGCCCGCCACCCCACAGGAGCCGCGCCATGACCCAGATCACCGACCCGAACCGCATCATCATCTTCGACACCACCCTGCGCGACGGCGAACAGTCGCCGGGGGTCGCCCTGAACCACTCGCAGAAACTGGAGATCGCGCACCAGCTGGCCCGCCTGGGCGTGGACGTCATCGAGGCCGGATTCCCCATCGCCAGCCCCGGCGACCTGGAAGGCGTGAGCCGCATCGCCCGCGAGGTGCGCGGCCCCATCATCACCGGACTGGCCCGCGCCGCCCGGCCCGACATCGAGGCCGCCGCGAAAGCCGTCGAGGCCGCCGCTAAACCCCGCATTCACACGTTCATCGCGACCAGTCCCATTCACATGCAGAAGAAACTGCAACTGGAACCCGACGCGGTCGTGGAGCGCGCCGTGCAGGCCGTGACCTACGCCCGCACCTTCGTGGACGACGTGGAATTCAGCGCCGAGGACGCCACCCGCAGCGACATTCCCTTCCTGATCCGCATCTTCAGGGCGGCCGTGGAGGCCGGCGCGACCACCCTGAACATCCCCGACACCGTCGGCTACACCACCCCCGAGGAGATCCGCGCGATGTTCAGCGAGATCCGCGCCGCCATTCCCGCCCACATCATTCTGAGCGCCCACTGCCACGACGACCTGGGCATGGCCGTCGCGAACTCCATCGCCGCGGCCGAGGGGGGCGCCCGGCAGATCGAATGCACCATCAACGGCATCGGGGAACGCGCCGGGAACGCCAGCCTGGAAGAACTGGTCATGGCCTTCCACACCCGCCGCGACCACTACGGCCTGGAGACCGGCATCCGCACCCGCGAACTGTACCGGGCCAGCCGACTGGTCAGCCGCCTGAGCGGCATGCCCGTGCAGCCCAACAAGGCCATCGTCGGTGACAACGCGTTCGCGCACGAGAGCGGCATCCACCAGGACGGCGTGATCAAGGCCCGCGAGACGTACGAGATCATGAACGCCGAACTGGTCGGCCGCGAGGCCGCCGTGCTGGTCATGGGCAAACACTCGGGCCGCGCCGCGTTCCGCAAGGCCCTGACCGACCTGGGGTACACGGACCTGCCCGACGACAAGGTGCAGCACCTGTTCACCCGTTTCAAGGACCTCGCCGACCGCAAGGGCCAGATCTTCGCCGAGGACCTGCGCGCCCTGGTCGACGCCCGCACCGACGTCCCGCAGACCTTCACGCTGGAAGCCTTCCAGATCACCAGCGGCATGAACATGACCCCCGTCGCCTTCGTGCGCCTCACCACCCCCGACGGATCCGTGGAGGCCACCGCGCACGGCGACGGTCCCGTTGAGGCGGCCGTGCAGGCCATCAACCGCATCACGGGCATCGCCCCCACCATGGAAAGCTACCGGATTCAGGCCGTCACGGGCGGCGGCGACGCACTCGGCGAGGTCAGCATCAGCGCCCGCCACGGCGAGACCCTGCTGCACGGCAGCGGCGTCTCCACCGACGTCGTCGAATCCAGCGCCCGCGCCTGGATCCGCATCCAGAACATGATCGTCGCCGGCATGGGCGCCGAACGCCGCCAGGGCGAATTCGCCCCCGGCCGCATCTGACACGGACTCCGATTGAATGGGCTGCAAGGCCCGCTGGGTCCGAGCGGATGCGACTCGGAGAGCTGCTCCGCAGAGTAAGAGAGAGACGGGTTCCGGACGTGGAGCCGGCAATCCGGTGAAGTTCCGGATTGTTGGCGAAACAAACGGAATCCGTATGAGGTGATGGTAGAAGGGTGATGGGTTCGCCGCTTCGCGGCTGAAGGACGGGGAGACCGGGTGCACTGGTCTCCCCGTGGTATGCAGGAGGTCACATGATCCTGGAAATCGCCATGCTTCAGATCCGCCCCGGCCGGACCTCCGCGTTCGAGCTTGCCTCCGCGCAGGCGCAGGCCATCATGGCGGGCACGGGCGGGTAATCCAGCTTCCGGTTGCAAGGGTTGCAACTCTTCCCGGGCGGAATTGCAGAGCGTGCAGGAGAGAAACGCTCCTCCGGGCGTGGAGTTGACAGATCGGTGGTGTGTTCCGATCGCTTGACGAACCAGACGGCAGTCCGGATACAGGTGTCTTTATCCCGGCGGGTCGTTTGGTGCGGCCGGGCGTGGCAGCATGGGCTCGTGAAGACTCCGCTCCTGAGGACTGCATTGATCACGGGTCTGGTGATCGCTGCTGTGAATATCGTGTTTGCCGCGCTGGATTACGGTCTGGACCGGCTGCCGTGGTGGTTCTACGCCGCGCAGTTGCTGCTGCTGCCCGCCATGCTGCTGCCCATGCGGTACTTCCCGCAGGCGAGCGTCACCCCGGATTACCTGCGGCGCACGGGCCTGTTCGCGCTTGGGTGGGCGGTGCCGTACGCCATCTACAAGTTCGCGGATGACGTCCTGAGCCCGGTGTTCAGTCCCGGTGCGTCCCTGGTGGGGTACGTGGTGACGGTGGCGCTATTCTCGCTGATCTTCGCGGCGGTGCGGCGTCCCGGCGCAGGTGGTCGGCGCTGAGAATCGCCGTCCTGTCCGACGTGCACGGCAACGCCTTCGCGCTGCGGGCCGTGCTGAACGACATTCGCGCGGCCTCGCCGGACCTGATCCTGAACCTGGGGGATACGGTGTGGGGGGCTGCCGATCCGGCCGCCGCGTGGGCGTTACAGGCGCAGTTCGCGCCGCCCAGCGTGCGCGGCAACACCGACGAGCGCGTGGCGGGCCTGCGGGACGGGCGGGAGGGCATGCGTGAGTGGCTGCGTTCGCAACTGCCCCCGGACCTCCCCGTGCGACTGGCCGACCTGCCTGTGCGACTGGACGTGGCCGGAGGAGAGGTGCGCGCCGCGCACGGCAGTCCCCGCAACCCCTGGGAGGACCTGATGCTGACCGGGACTCCGGCTGGCCGGACCCGCCCGGCGCGGTTCGCGGAGTTGCGCGAGCGACTGGACGGCTTCACGGCGGACGGGGGAGGGCAGGTCTGCGTGGTGGGTCACACGCACCGCGAGATGCTGACGGTCGTGGACGGCGTGACGGTCATGAATGTCGGTCCGGTGTCCCGTCAGAAGGACGGGCTGCCGCTGGCCCGCTGGGGGCTGCTGACCCGCCGCGCCGGGTGCTGGACTCCGGAGTTCCGCCGCGCTGCGTACGACGTGGCCGGGGCGGCCGCCTGGGCGCGGGCGCACGCGCCGCAGCCGGTGGGTGCGTTCGAAGCGGCGTGGCTGAGTGCTGGCCGGGAACCCTGAGCCCTGCCTGACCGGCGTTCAGGGGGCCTGGATGGTCATGCGGCGGATGTTCAGCATGCCGGCCCCGGTGTCGAGGGTCAGGCTGTCCTGCACGCGCGTGGCGGTCAGGGTGCGGCCGGAGAGCGCCTTGAGCAGCGCCTGTTCCTGGGCGGCGACCGCTTCTGGGCAGGCCATGCGCGTGGTGTTGATGGCGCTGAAGGTGAGCCTGTTGCCGTTCAGGCGCAGCGTGCCGTTCAGGCGGTTGCAGCCGGTGGTTCCGGTCAGCCGACTGCCCTGGATGTTCAGCTGCGGCAGGCGGTTCTTGACGGGTACGGCGTCGGGGAGGGTCCAGCCGACGATCTTCCAGCTGCCGTTCAGGTCGGGGCTGAGGGCGATCTGGGCGGTGCTGGAGCCCAGCAGCAGCAGCGCGAATGTGAGTTTCTTCATATTGCCAATTGTCCTTCTCTGATGGCGGACGAAAGTGGCGGCCACTGCTTTTGCGGCTGCCGGGACTCCGGGCACCGAATAATACGGACTCCGATTGAATGGGCTGCAACGCCCGTTCAATCCGAGCGGATGCGACTCGGAGAGCTGCTCCGCAGAGAAGGAGAGAAACGCCCCTCCGGACGTGGAGCTGGCAATCCGGTGAAGTTCCGGATGGTCGGCGAAACAAACGGAATCCGTATAAGCCCCTGTTCTCCACAGGGAAGAACAGGGGCTTGCAGATTCGGGTTTTCAGGTGCGGGTCATACGGATTCCGTCTGTCCCGTTCACAACATCAGCGGAACTCAGCGTCCGGCAGGAACGAATTCGCGGTCCGCGAAGTCCTCGCGGGGACGGCCACCACGGTCGTCACGGTCACGGCTCCAGCGACCCTGGCCGCCTCCGCCACCCTGACCGCCACGGTTGCCGCCCTGGTACCCGCCACGGCCGCCGCCCTGACCCTGGTACCCGCCACGGCCGCCGCCACGGTAGCCGCCCTCGTCGCGGCCGCTGCGGCCGCCGCCCTGGTAGCCGCCTTCACGGCGTTCACGGGTGGGCTGCTCGAACAGTTCCGGCAGTTCCTGCGCGATCTCGACGGTCACTTCGCCTTCCAGCGGGCTGGCGCTCATCAGCTTCTGCACGAGTTCGCTGGGCACGTCGGCCACCGCGCCGCCACGCCACTGACGGATCTTGCCCAGTCGGCGGGTGTCGATGTCGGCGTTGCGGGCCAGCAGCGCCACGGCGCGGGCCACGCTCATGCGCTCGGCGTGCAGGATGATGGTCGTCTGGCCTTCCTCACCGCTGAGGAGGCTGGCGGCCTTCACGGGTTCGGTCACGCCGCTGATCTTGGCCAGCGCGCGGGCCAGGGCTTCCAGGCCCAGTTCGCTGAACAGACGCTCGGCTTCCGCCTGGAAGGTCTGCGCGACGCCGCTGTCGACCTTGCGGACCATCTCGGCGCTGCTGCGGGCGCTCGCACCCTGCACTTCCTTGGGGGTGGGCAGGGGACGCTCGATGAAGCGCACGCCGGTCACGCGTTCCAGGCCCATCACCTCGCGCTGTTCGCGGTCGCCGTACATGATGATCGCGGTGCCGGTGCGGCCCGCGCGGCCCGTGCGGCCGGAGCGGTGCACGTAGCTCTCGGGATCCTGCGGCAGGTGGTACTGCACGACCAGGTCGACTTCCGGGATGTCCAGGCCGCGGGCGGCCACGTCGGTGGCGACCAGCACGTTGGCGCGGCCGTTGCGGAAGGCACCCAGGGCGCGTTCACGCTGGCTCTGCGCGAGGTCGCCGTGCAGCGCCTCGGACTCGATGCCGCGGTGGATCAGTTCGTTCGCCAGTTCGTCGGCTTCACGCTTGGTGCGGGTGAAGACGATGGCCTTTTCCGGGTTGTAGATGGTGAGCAGGTCGGCCAGCACGCGGGTGCGGGCGCGGCCCACGCGGATCTTCAGGTGCTCGACGGTCTGCGCGGCCTGGCTCTTGCCCTCGCCGACCATGTCGATCACGATGGGGTTGTTCAGGTACTTCTTCGACAGGCGGTGAATGTCGTTCGTCAGCGTGGCGCTGAACAGCAGCGTCTGGCGGCCCTCGGGGGTGCGCTGGAGGATCGTCTCGATGGCGTCGGCGAAGCCCACGCTGAGCATCTCGTCGGCCTCGTCCAGCACCGCGAACTCGACGGCGGTCAGGTCGATGTTGCCACGGTCGATGTGGTCGATCAGGCGGCCGGGCGTGCCGACGATCACGTCGACGCCGCGGCGCAGCGCGTTCTCCTGGGGGGCGTAGGCGGCGCCGCCGTACACGGTGACGGTGGTCAGGCCCTGGCCGCTCTTGCTGAATTCCTCGGCGACCTGCTTGGCGAGTTCGCGGGTCGGGGCGACCACGATGGCGCGGGGCAGACGGCCACGTTCGCGGCTGGGTTCCAGCTTCGTGATGATGGGCAGCGCGAAGGCCAGGGTCTTGCCGGTCCCGGTACGGGCGCGGCCGATCATGTCGCGGCCCTGCAGGGTGTGGGGCAGGCTCTCGGCCTGGATGGGGCTGGCTTCCGTGATACCGCGCTCGGCGAGACGCGCCGCGAGTTCGGGCGCAATCAGTTGGTCAAAGTTCATTTGTGGTCCTTTCGGGAAAGCACAGCCCCAGTGACCAGCAAACGCCTTGAAACCCGGCATCACGCATGTCCTGAAAGTGGGGGCACTCTCCAGCCGCCCGGGTATCTCCCGCTGCGGCGCACGAATTGAAATACTACAGGCTTTCTCGCCTGATTGCAAGTGCCGCGCAGAAACACCAGCCAGTCGCGCAGGACTCCCCGGGGCACCGCCGGGCCGCGCCCGGACTGAAGTGATGTGCCGGTCAGTCTAGCGGAACACCGGGCCGTCCGGAAGTCCGGCGCGACCGCGGCCGGCGCTACCCGGCGCCCCGGACGTCCGGACGGCGCTCCAGGCCCTCGGGCAGCCGGCCGCCCAGTGTCACCCAGGCGCTCAGCATGTCGTCCGGAACCGGGGCGTGCAGCTGCAGCGCCCGCCCGGTCACGGGATGCGGAATGGTCAGAAACTGCGCGTGCAGCGCGTGCCGCGCCATCAGCTCACTGGGGCGGCCGTACACGGCGTCTCCCAGGATCGGGCTGCCCAGGTGCGCCAGGTGCACCCGGATCTGGTGGGTGCGGCCCGTGCGCGGCTGCGCCCGCACCAGCGTCAGCGTGCGCCCATGGCCGTCCGGGAGGGTGTCCAGCGGCGTGAACAGCGTCTGCGCGTCACGCGGCTGCGCGCCACCCACGGTCATGCGCTGCCGCTGCACCGGGTGCCGGCCCACCGGGGCGTCCACCTGCACGGCCTCCAGCGCCTTCCACTGGCCGGCCGCCAGCGCCAGGTACACCTTGCGGGTCTCGCGGTCCTTGAAGGCCGCCGCGAGCCGCGCGTGCGCCGTGACCGTCTTGGCGACCACGATCACGCCGCTCGTGTCGCGGTCCAGGCGGTGAACGATGCCGGGGCGGTAGCCGTCCGGGCCGTCGTGCCCGTCCTGCTCCGGCAGACTCATGCGGCCCAGCAGCGCGTTGACCAGCGTGCCGGTGGTCACGCCCGGCGCCGGGTGCGTGATCATGCCCGCCGGTTTGTTCACGGCGATCAGGTGCTCGTCCTCGAACAGCACGTCCAGCGGCACGGTCTCGGCCACCACCGTCGCGTCCGGCGGGGGCGGCACCGTCACCGTGAGCGCCTCACCGCCCCTCAGTTTCAGGGCGGGTTTCAGGGCTGCCTGTCCCGCCACCTGCACGAACCCGCCCGTGATCCACGCGGCCACCTGCGAGCGGCTCGCGCCGGTCAGGGCGGACAGCACCGCGTCCAGCCGGCCGGGCGCGGCGGTCAGGGTCCGGGAATCGGGGCGCGGCGCGTCATTCACGGCGCGCAGTGTACTCCAGGCCCCCGCCGCCCGGCGGGCTTCACGCGGCCTTCACGGTCCGGCGCACCCGTGATCCGATCCGCCGGTCCCCGCATATGGCTGTTCGAGCGAGGAAGAGGGTCGGGCGCACCGCGCCCCCCGACGCCAGATCAGGTTCCCACCCAGGAGGGAAGGACCGGGCAAGCGCGCACCGCTCAAGGGAGGCTTCAATGCCGGAGGACACCCAGAACACACCCGCCAACAGCACCTCACGCCGCCAGTTCATGGGATACGCCGCACTGTTCGGTGGAGGCATGACGCTGGTCTCCTGCGGGGTCACCTTCCCGGACCTTACCGCCGCCGAGAAACAGGACATCGACATCCTGAACTACGCGCTGACCCTGGAGTACCTCGAAGCCGAGTTCTACGCGGCCTTCGACACCGGGGCCTACGCCAGCAAACTGCTGAACCCCCGCGCCAAGGAGTACGCCAAGGAACTCGCGGCGCACGAGGCCTCTCACGTGCAGGCGCTGATCCAGACCATCCGCGACATCCGCGGCACCCCGGTCGCCAAGCCCACCTTCGATTTCAGCCCCCTGATCGGCAGCGCCACCGTGAACGACGAGCTGTTCCTGCAGCTGGCCGCCACCCTCGAGCCCATCGGCGTGCGCGCCTACCTCGGGCAGGTCGCGCGTCTCAGCAACCCCCAGCTGATCGCCGCGGCCGCCGCCATTCACGCCGTCGAAGCCGACCACGTCTCCGGTGTGCAGGAACTCCGCGTCAAGCTGGGCTTCAACCGCGCCCCCGAACGGCAGACCGACATCGCCCCGCAGAGCGCCGCCAAGCCCACCAGCACCAGTGCCGCCGACTTCGACGCGAACTACTCGCCGACGCCCACGGCGTTCTGGAAGCCCCTGACCATGGCGGAAGTCCTCGCGATCGTCAAGCCCGTCATCAAGTAAAGCGGCCCCGCACGGAAAGGAGACCACCATGACCACACCCAACCGCCGTTCCTTCCTGAAATTCGCCGGTGCCAGCGCCGGAGCCCTGACCCTGGGCGGCCTGAGCCTGCCCGCGCTGGCCGCCACCAGCGTCAGCACCAAGAGCGCCGCGCAGGACCTGACCATCCTGAACTACGCCCTGACCCTGGAGTACCTGGAAGCCGAGTTCTACACCGCCTTCTCCAGCGGAGCGCTGGCCGGCAAGCTCACGGACGCCCGCGTCAAGTCCTACGCACGCCAGCTGGCAGCGCACGAGGTCGCGCACGTGGACGCCCTCAAGCAGACCATCACCAGCCTCGGCGGGACCCCGGTCGCCAAACCCACCTTCGACTTCAGCCCCCTGATCGGGGACGGCAGCACCCAGAACGACCGCTCGTTCCTGCAGCTCGCCGCCACCCTCGAACCGGTCGGCGTGCGCGCCTACCTGGGCCAGGCGGACAAACTCATGAACGGCGCGGTCCTGACGGCCGCCGCCAGCATCCTGGCAGTCGAGGCCAACCACGCCAGCGGCATCCAGGAACTCCGGACGCAGATGGGCTTCAACACCAAACCCACCCGCCAGACCGGCCGCGCCCCGCAGAGTGACGCGAAACCCAGCAGCACCAGCGTCGCGGACTTCGACGCGGACTTCTCGCCCACGCCCACGGACTTCTGGGTCCCGCTGAGCATGGACGAGGTCCTGGCGATCGTCAAACCGTTGATCAAGTAATACGGATTCCGTTTGTTTCGCCGACAATCCGGAACTCCACCGGATTGCCGACTCCACGTCCGGAACCCGCCAAGCTCCCACTCGCTTCGCCCGGACCCAGCGGGCTTTGCAGCCCATTCAATCGGAGTCCGTATAAGGCCCGGTCAGGGCCAGCCTGACCCCCCCCGGGTGCAGAGGGGACGGGACGCCAGCGTCCCTCCCCCGGCCCCACCCCTGAACGAAGGAGAACCCCATGCCCAACATCGGCGCCCCTGAACTGATTGTGATCCTGCTTGTCGCCCTGGTCGTCTTCGGACCGCGCAAACTCCCGGAACTCGGCAAGAGCCTCGGGCACGGCCTGCGCGAATTCCGGAAGAGCACCCAGGGCCTCAAGGACAGCATGAACATCGACGCGCCTGCCCCGCAGGTAACCCAGCCCGCACCGGTCGCGGTCGCGGCGGCCGTGCCCGCGTCGGCCGCCGTGCCGGCCACCAGCGTCACCCCGCAGGCCTGACGGAAGAACACCACGGCGCGAAGGGGGTATTTCAGACCAACCGCCTCCCGGCCCGCCTGATAGGCTGACCAGCAACCCATGAGCCTGCCTTCCCTTCATCCAGACCTGCCCGACGAGGCCCTCATCCAGTCGATGGCCCAGGGCCGCGAGGACGCCCTGCAGGAACTGCACCGCCGCTACGCACGGCTGCTGTACTCGCTGGGGCACCGCATGCTCCGTCAGACCGACGACGTGGAAAGCTGCGTGCAGGACGCCTTCATGAACGCCTGGCGGCACGCCGCCCGCTTCGACGCGCAGCGCGCCAGCGCCAAGACCTGGCTGGTCAGCATCGCCCACCACCGCTTCTTGCAGGAACTCCGCGACCGGCCCGACACCAACCTGGAAATCGAGGACTGGGACGCCCCCACCACCGCCGCCGATCCCGCCGACCGCATTCTGGCCGAACGCGCCGTGCAGGGCCTCGAAGGGCCGCACCGGGAACTGGTCGAACTCGCGTACTACCGCGGCTACTCGCACAGCGAACTCGCGATCATCACGGGCCTTCCCGTCGGTACGGTAAAGTCTCGGTTGCGCTCGGCGATCGACCGGATGCGCACCCACCTGGGTGCCGGCGGCCCCGCTTGACCGCCGCTGCACGCCAGCGCCCCTCCCGCTCCCCCCACCATGATCAAGGCAGGTGAATAACACGTGACCATAAACCGAGACGACCTTCTGGCCCTGGCATTGGGCCTGTTGACCCCCGAGGAGGAGGCGCGTGTCCAGGCCGCCCTGAACGCCGATCCGGCCCTGCAGGCCGAGTACCGCGCGGACCTGGAAGCCCTGCACCGCCTGCCGGACGACCTGCCCGCCGCAGACGTGCCGGACGGGGCCGAGGAGAGGCTGCTGGCCCGCCTGCAGTCCGAGCGTCTGACCACCCACCCGCAGGCGGCCCCGCCCACGGCGAACGTGCCGCTGTTCCCCGCGGCCTCCGGGCCGGACACGACCGCGCCGGGACGCCCGGCGGCCCCGGTCACCGCCCGCTCCGCGTGGGGGAGCTGGCGCGGCGGCCTGCTGGGGCTGGTCGCGGCCATCACGCTCGGGGTACTGCTGCTGCGTCCGGCGCCCCCCACCGACACCCTCAGCGAGTTCGCGCGGACCCCCGGCGCGGTCACGCAGGAACTGTCGACGGCCGGGCAGCCGCTCGGACAGCTGATCCGCCTCCCGGACGGCCGCGCCTACCTGCACCTGACGGCCGCCGCTCCCAGCGAGCGCGCCTACCAGCTCTGGCGTATCCAGGGAGGGCAGCCTGTACCGGCCGGCATGTTCGACGGGCAGGGCATCCTGATTCCGGCCGCACAGACCGGCGCCGGGCAGACCATCGCGGTCAGCGTGGAACCCCCGGGCGGTAGCCCGCAACCGACCACACAGCCGATCCTGGTGCACTCCCTGTAGAGCACTGGCCATGAATACTGCCTCTTCATGGCCGGACGGACTGATACGGACTCCGATTGAATGGGCTGCAAAGCCCGTTCAATCCGAGCGAAGCGAGTAGGAGAGAAGCGGGTTCCGGACGTGGAGCTGGCAATCCGGTGCAGTTCCGGATTGTCGGCGAAACAAACGGCAGTCCGTATGGCACAGCGGCGAAGCAGCGAATGGAGGCATCGGAACAACAGACTTCCGATGCCTCCATTTCGGAGAACGGCTCCAGGCCGCTGCGTACCGCGGGGGCGGGTCCGGAGCAGGTTCTCCCGGCCCGCCCCCGCCTCATGGAACTCCGGTTGAGCCGTCTTCGCAAACCACTCAACCGGAGTCCTCAGTACAGCCAGTCCTCGCCGACCTCCTCGACCTTCTTGCCTTGCAGGTCGTCCACCTCGTCCAGGCGGGTGGCCCAGGCGGGGAAGGGGTAGTTGACCAGCACCGGGTTGGGCACGTCCGGCTGGCTGACCAGCATGGTGCCGGGTTGCAGGATCCCGGCGCGCGCGCGGAAACTCTGCGGCAGGAAGCGGTACTCGGGCCGCTCGGCCTCCGCGAGGTCCAGGCGGCCCACCACGCGGATCGCGGCGTTCGACACGATGCGCCGCTCGACCTCGCTGGCCGTCTGCTGCGCGCCGATCAGGATGATGCCCAGGCTGCGGCCACGCTCGGCGATGTCCAGCAGCACGTCCTTGATGGGGCTGTCGCCGTCGCGGGGGGCGTACTTGTTCAGCTCGTCCAGGACCACGAACACCGTATCCTGCCGCCCCACGCGTTCCTTGTGTTCGAACAGGTCGCGCAGCAGCACGCCCACGATGAACATCTGCGCCGTGGCGGACAGCGTGTGGATGTCCACCACGGTCGTCTGCACGCCGGGCTTCAGCGGGTCCGGGCGGAAGCGGGCGGCCTGATCGGCACTCACGTCGCCGCGCACCAGCGGCGTCAGGTGCTTCTGCACGCCCCGCAGGCGGCGGATGAAGGCCTGGAGGGTGGCCGGGGACTGCTTGCCCACCCATTTGCGGTCGCCCTCGCCGTCGTTCGCGTCGAGCAGTTTGTACTCCAGGTACGCGACCAGCTGCGCGAAGGTGCTGATGCGCACGCTGCCCATCTCGTCGAAACGCACGTCCTCGTCCAGCACCTGCTCGGTGTCGGGCTGCCAGTCCTCCACGGTCAGGTACGGTGTGTCGGCCGTGCCGCCCGCGCTGGGCTGCGCCATGCGGTACAGGCGCTCCTCGATGCTGCCGATCACGAAGCCCAGGTTCACGCTCGCGTCCCGGTCCACGAACACGTACGGCAGCATGCGGCGCGCACAGAACTCCCGCAGCGAGTACAGGAACGGCGTGACCCCCTCGCCGCGCTGCTCGACGTGCGGCACGATCGCCGCGCCCGCACTGCCCGGCCGGGGCGGCGCGAGGAACTGCACGTCCCGGAACGCCTCGACCGGCAGGCCCATCAGCGCGTAACGGTGGTCCGGGAGGCCCTTCTGCGCCTGAGCCTGCGCCTCGCGGGACTCGACCTCGCGGTTGCGCTTGTCCAGGAACAGCAGGTCCTCGCCCTTCACGTTGAAGATCAGCGCGCGCCCCGCCGACGCGCCCGTGCCCATCACGCCACTGCGGAAGATGGAATGCAGCAGGAACAGCGCATAACTGGTCTTGGTCGCCACGCCCGAGATCCCGCTGATGTTGATGTGCCCGCCGTTCTCGCCGTTCACGAAGCGGTAGTTGACCGGCAGCACCTGCCCGTCTGCCAGCAGCCCGCCGGGGAAGGCCTTCTCGCCCATCTTGTCGGCACTCAGGGCCATGCGCAGGTCGTCGCCCCGCGCGTGCCGCACCCCGTCGCCCGGCTGCGGCGGAATGAAATTCTCGGGGTTCACGCGCGTCACCAGCACCCGCGCCGCGTAACTCACGCTGGCCGGCAGCAGGCCCGCCGCGACATCCTGCACGTCACTGTCGAAGGTCACGCCCTCATGCCGGGTCCGGACGTGATCCACGATCCCGTAGAAGTTCACGAACGACCCGTCCGGTTTGCGCGTCTGCACGGCCACCAGATCGTCGAGTTGCACGCTCGCGCCGGGCAGTACCGCGAACCAGAAACTCACGGGTGTCACGTCCTGCGTGCCCAGCACCATGCCCACCTGCGCGCCCGTCACGTCCGGGCCGCCGAACTTCCGGTTCGTCACGCGACCCCCTGCAGGCCCGCGATGTGCGCCCGGATGCGGCGCGTCACGAGGTCCGCGCTGCCCATGCTGCGGCCCATCGCCTGTTCCAGCGCCGCCGTGGGAATCAGGTTCTGCGGCGCGCGCGGGTCCTTGTGCGCGTGACTGCCCAGCCGCCGCAGCAGCGTGCCGCTGAGGTTCGCGACCTGCCGGACGATGGGCGGCAGGAAACTGGGATCGTCCGGCGCGAACATCTCCAGGCGCATGACGCCCGCCATGGGATGCTGGTAGAACGCGGCCTCGCACAGCCGCACGTACCAGATCAGGCGCGTGAACTGCCCGTTGCTGTACGTCATGCGCATGACCGGGGTGCGCTCGCCGGGTTTCAGTTCGCTCAGCAGCGAGGCCCGGTCGGCCGGCAGGTACATGGTCTCCATGGTCTTCACGCAGCCGACCACCGCGCCGTTCAGGTTCCGGCCGCGCAACGTGCCGTCCTGCACGGTCAGGGCACTCAGCCACTCGCGGTCATCCTGATCGTCCGCCGGGACCCTGGACGCCAGATCGTGCGAGAGGTTCTGCTCGGCGGCCAGCATGTGCTGTTGCAGGACGTTCAGGGCGGCCAGGGCGTCCGTGCCGGTCATGGGCACGGGCGTGTACTCCAGCTGCCCGGTATGCGGGTGGCGCGGTGAGAGGGTCATGGGGTCGATCCGCAGGTCCGGGGCGTGCGCCAGGATGCGGGCGGCCTTCACGGCCCGCAGTTCCGCCTGCCGGGTGCCGTGCGGGCACAGTTCGACGGCGCCCACCACGTACGCGCCGAAGCCGCCCAGGCCGCTCTGGCCGTGGTCGTCCTCGATGAACAGGCGGGATTCCATGCGGCGTTTGCCGTCCACGACGAACACCTGCCGCAGCCGTTCCGGGATGGGCCGTGCGGGAATGGCCGCCCAGCGCGGCGTTTCGACGTCTTGAATCTCACCGTTGAAGTCCTTAAGGGTCAGTTGCCCGCCCTCGATGTCCACGGGCCAGGGGTCCAGGCGAATACGCATGCCCGCAATTCTACGCGCCGGACAGAATGTCTGACCGTTGCTCTGGTGCGCCGTGGCTCCGGTGACGCGAGAACGCCGCCAGTCCTCACTCGGACGGGCGGCGCTGGTGGGGTGATGCGGTGTTCAGCCGTGGTAGCCGCTCAGGAGGCGCAGGCCGTCCTCGTCGGTCAGGGTCAGGCAGCGGTAGGCGGGGCTCAGCAGGCCGTCGTCGCGCATCTCGCCGATCAGTTTGCTGACGCTCTCACGGGTGGCGCCGGTGCCCTCGGCGATCAGTTCGTGCGTGGCCCGCACGAAGCGGGTGCCGTCGCTGTGGGCGCCGCCCAGGGTGCTGTCGGCGAGGTTCAGCAGGTAGCGGGCGATGCGTTCGCGCAGGTCGCCGTCCTGGATGTGCACGCCGTCGGTCATCATGCGCTGCAGCTGGGCGCTGAGGCTGCGGGTCAGGTCCCACAGTTCGGCGGCACTGAGGTGCTGCGGGTGGATGGGGGTCAGGACCGTGTCGGTGAGGGCGACGACCTGGTGGCCGCGTGTCTGGCCGTGCAGGCACTCCTCGCCGAAGATGTCGCCGGGGCGGATGTGCCGCACGGTCAGGTTGCGGCCCTGGGGGGTGAGGCGCACGGCGCGCATCAGGCCGCTTTCCAGGCGGTAGAGGCTGGGGGCGCTGTCTCCGGCGTAGTACAGGGTCTGGCCACGGCGCACCGTGCGGTTCAGGTCGTGGGTCTGGGGCAGGGTGGTGGGGGCAAGGTACGTCATGGCGACTCCTGTGTGCTCGGGGGAGGATGGAGGGTGGCTGGTCCTGCTCGTGTGACCGGAGTGTACAACCCTTGTACAACCCTGAAACGTTCATGGCTCACAGTGTGAAATGTAAATCAATACAGATCGGAAAGTGCCGTCATTCTGACCCCGCGCGGGTGGGTTGCCAAACCCCTCCACTCCAAGTGAAGCGACCCAGAGAGCAGCGCCGCAGCGCGGGAGCCCAGAGGACTGCCAGGCATGAAGTCGGCAATCCGGCGTTTTTCCGGGCTGTCAACGGGACAGATGGCCGTCCGTATCGGGCACGGCTCGCCCCTTCCACCCCGCCCACCGCCGCGCCCCTCATCCGGACTCCGATCGACTGGCTTACAAAGCCGTTCCATCCGAGCGGATGCGACTCGGAGAGCTGCTCCGCACAGGAGGAGCAAACCGGGTTCCGGACGTGGAGCTGGCAATCCGGTGAACTTCCGGGTTGTCAGCGAAACAAACGGAATCCGTATCAGACCAGCAGGTCCAGCGCGTCCAGCACCACGCTCGCGTGCGCCTCGACCGTCAGCGCATGATCCCGGTTGTACCCCCCGGCCATCATGGTCACGACCGGCACCCCCGCCCCGCGCGCCCAGCCCAGCACCGCGCGGTTACGCTCGCGCACGCCGCCCAGCGTCAGCGCGAAGCGCCCGAACCGGTCCCCGGCCAGCACGTCCGCTCCCGCGAGGTACAGCAGCAGGTCCGGCCGGAACGCCTCCAGCGCCGGCAGCACCCGCTCCCGCAGCACAGACAGGTACTCGGCGTCCGTCACGCCGTCCCCCAGCCCGATGTCCAGCGAACTGACCTCCTTGCGAAACGGGTAGTTGCGCTCGCCATGCACGCTCAGCGTGAAAGCCCGCGCCTCGCCCGCCAGCAGCGCCGCCGTGCCGTTCCCCTGATGCACGTCCAGGTCCACGACCGCCACGCGCCGCGCCAGTCCGTCATCCAGCGCGAGGCGGGTCAGGATCGCCGCGTCGTTCACCAGACAGAACCCCTCGGCGCGGTCCCGGAACGCGTGGTGCGTGCCGCCCGCCAGATTCGCGCCCCACCCGACCCGCCGCGCGTCGTGCAGCGCCGCCAGCGACCCCCCGGCCGCCCGCCGCGCCCGCTCGACCACGCCCGGCGACCACGGCAGCCCGAAGGCACGTTCCTCGTGCCGGTCCACCTCACCGCGCCGCCAGCGCCGCAGCCAGTGCGGGTCATGCACGCGCGCCGCGTCCGCCCAGCGCAGCGCCGGGGTGTCCAGCACCGGCAGCAGCGGGGACAGGCGACGCCGCACCCCCTCGTACTTGTAGTACGGGAAACGGTGCCCGTCCGGCAGCGGGAACCCGTAATCCGCCGGCGAGTACGCACGGAACGCGTGCCGGAATGCCGGCTCTGCCGGGAGAAGTTCTGCGGCCTCACTCACGCCCCGCAGTCTGCCGCAGCCCGCCCCGCCGCACGGCAAGCGAAGCCACAGCCCACGCCCCGCCTGTCGCTGGCCCTTCATACGGACTGCCGTTTGTTTCGCCGACCATCCGGAAGTTCACCGGATTGCCAGCTCCACGTCCGGAGAGGCGTTTTTCTCCTGCTCTGCGGAGCAGCTCTCCGAGTCGCATCCGCTCGGATGGAACGGCTTTGTAAGCCAGTCGATCGGAGTCCGTATCAGTCCTGCCCGCGCAGGCCGCGCAGTACCCGGAAGCCCAGCGCGTCCACCACGATCAGCGTCACCAGCGAGCCCAGTCCCGCCAGCCACTCGCCTCGCCCGAGTTGCAGGATCACGCTCATCAGGCCGCCCAGGTTGATGCTGAGCAGCATCAGCACGACCAGACCGATCAGCACGCCTGCCCCCCCGCACACTTCCACCCGTTCACGGACCGCAGTGTACCCGCGTCCCTCACACTGGAGGGGTGACCCTGCGCCCCCCCACCCGTCTCGCCGCGCTGCCCCTCATCTGCGCGCTGCCCGTCCTGCTGTCCGGGTGCCTGCCCGCGCCGGTCGGCCCGGACCTGGGCCGCCTCGCGGCCGTTCCGGACGCCGCGTGGCAACCCGCCGACCTGACCGACCGCTCGCTCCTGCCGCAGTCGCGGGTGCTGCCGCTGCCCGAGGCGATCCGCCGCGCCCCGGTCGGCAGCGTGATCGTCGCCTGTCAGCACACCGGAGCCGTCTGGGGCGCCTGCACGCACCTGACCCGCAAGGTCAGCGCCGACAACCTCAGCGAGGAGACCGGCGTGGTCGGCACCGGCGCGCGCCTGCGCCCGGTCTCCAGCCTGCTCGAACGTGACCTGATCCTGGTCATCGACGCGGGTGTCCGGGAGACGCACCTGCGCGCACTGAACGCCGAGATCCGCCGCCTGAGCGGCGCGCCGTACCAGCTGAACGGGCAGCTGAACGCCTTCGACTGCGCCACCTACCAGAACGCCCTGCAACGCGCCGCCGGCCTGCCGGACGCCGTGCCCTTCGACCCGCGCTGGCGGTCCTTCCTGCCGCTCGGGGCGCTGCACGTGCCCGGCCACCGCCTGCTGTGGGCGGGGATCAGTGACCGCGTCACGCTCACGTCCCCCGGCCCCGCCCCGGCCCGCTGATACGGACTGCCGTTTGGTTCGCCGACCATCCGGAAGTTCACCGGATTGCCAGCTCCACGTCCGGAGGGGCGTTTTTCTCCTGCTCTGCGGCGCAGCTCTCCGAGTCGCATCCGCTCGGACCCAGCGGGCTTTGCAGCCCATTCAACCGGAGTCCCTATGAACGGCGCCCGGACTGGACACCGTGCGGCGGGCGGGGACGCGGGCGTGTTAGCGTCGGGGGCGTGATTGACCGTTACCTGACCCCCGAGATGAAGGTCCTCTGGAGCGAGGCCAGCAAGTACCGCGCGTGGCTGCGCGTCGAACTGGCCGCCATGCACGCCCAGGCGAACCACGGCGAGGTGCCCGCCGAGGCGCACGCCGCCCTGACCGCCCGCAGCGAGGCCGACCCCCTCGACGAGGCCTTCGCGCAGAAGGTCGCGGAGATCGAGGCCGTCACCCGCCACGACATCGTCGCGTTCACCCGCGCCCTGACCGAACGCTACGGCGAGGAAGCCCGCTTCGTGCACCACGGCCTGACAAGTACCGACGTGGTCGACACCGCGCAGAACCTGCTGCTCGACGAGGCACTCGGCATCATCATCACGGACGCCGAGGCGCTGCGCGAGGTCTGCCGCACGCAGGCCGTGGCGTTCAAGCACACGCCCACCGTGGGCCGCACGCACGGCATTCACGCCGAACCCATGACCTTCGGCCTGAAATTCCTGAACTGGATGGCCACCCTGGACCGCGACCTCGAACGCCTGCACGCCGCCCGCAAGCGCGTGCAGGTCGTCATGCTGTCCGGCAGCGTCGGCACGTACGCGCACGTCTCCCCGAAAGTCGAGGAGGAAGTCGCCGCCGCGTGGGGCTGGCAGGCCGCGCCCGTCACCAACCAGACCCTCGCCCGCGACCGTCACGCCGAGGTGCTCTCGGCCCTGGCGATCTTCGGCACGACCCTGGAACGCATCGCCGTGGAGATCCGCCACCTGCAACGCAGCGAGGTCCGCGAGGCCATGGAACCCTTCGGGAAGGGCCAGACCGGCAGTTCCTCCATGCCGCACAAGAAGAACCCCATCCTGACCGAGAACGTCACGGGCTTCGCGCGGCTGCTGCGCGGCTTCCTGACCACCGGCCTGGAGAACGTGGCCCTGTGGCACGAACGCGACATCAGCCACTCCAGCGCCGAACGCGTCATCCTGCCCGACGCCACGAGCGCGGCCAGTTACGCCGCGCGCCGCCTGACCGGCGTGCTGCGCGACCTCGTGGTGTTCCCGGACCGCATGCTGAAAAACCTGAACGACCTGGGCGGGCTGGTGTTCAGCCAGCGCGTCCTGCACGCCCTGATCGACGAGAAAGGCATGACGCGCGAGGCCGCCTACACCCTGGTGCAGCGCAACGCCCTGCAGAGCTGGGAGACCGGCGAGGGCCTGCGCGACCTGCTCAGGGCCGACCCGGAAAACCCCCTGAACGACGCCGAACTCGACGCCGCCTTCGACCTGGCGTGGTACCTGCGGCACGTGGACGACATCTACGCCCGCTTCGGGCTGTAACGCCCGCCCACGTTGTCCGGCGCGCAGGGAGATGGGGGAGAGGCCCCCTTCCTGCGCGCGTTCCCATTCCGGCGCGGCGCATCCCGTATCCTGCGGGCATGGGTTTCATTCTTCGGTTGCTGGTGAACGCACTGGCCCTGTACCTGCTGGCCCGCGTGTACGGCGGCGTGAGCTTCGAGCCGGGCGCGGACATCGTGAGCATCCTGATCGCGGCCGTGGTCATGGGCATCGTGAACGCCCTGATCCGCCCGGTGCTGCTGCTGCTGTCGCTGCCCGTGAACATCCTGACGCTGGGCCTGTTCACCCTGGTCGTGAACGGCGTGGTGCTGTACCTCGTGGCGGCCGCCACCGCCCTGAACGTCGCGGGGTTCGGCGCGGCGATCATCGGGGCGATCATCCTGGCCGTGATCTCCTGGGTGCTGGACGCCGCAGCGGGCGCCCTGAAACTGGACGGTGGCCGGAATTAACGCCGTGACCCTCCCACCCGAGACGGATGCCGACCAGCAACCCGCACCCGCCACACCGACCCTGATCACGGACCCCGCCGACCTGCGCGCCGCGCTGCGCGGGCAGACGGTGGCCTTCGTGCCCACCATGGGCGCCCTGCACGAGGGGCACGCCGCCCTGATCCGCGCGGCGCGGGCGGCCGTGCCCGGCGGGCGCGTGGTCGTCAGTGTGTTCGTGAACCCCCTGCAATTCGGGCCGAACGAGGACCTCAGCCGCTACCCCCGCGACCTGGACGGCGACCGGCGCGTGGCAGGCGAGGCGGGCGCGGACCTGCTGTTCCACCCGGACGTGCCCACCATGTACCCGGACGGCTTCAGCACCAGCGTCAGCGTGTCCGGCGTCAGCGAACCGCTCGACGGCGCGGCGCGGCCCGGTCACTTCACGGGCGTGGCGACCGTCGTGCTGAAACTCCTGAACCTCGTGCGCCCGGACGTGGCGCTGTTCGGCGAGAAGGACTGGCAGCAGCTGGCCGTCGTGCGCCGCATGGTCCGCGACCTGAACCTGAACGTGGACGTGCGCGGCGTTCCCACCGTCCGCGAGGCCAGCGGGCTGGCACTCAGCAGCCGCAACGCCTACCTGTCGGCCGACCAGCGCGCCCGGGCGGCCGTGCTGTCGCGGGCGCTGCGGGCCGTGCAGGCCGCGTACGCGGGCGGGGAACGCCGCAGCGCCGCGCTGCGGCAGGCCGGGCTGGACGTCCTGAACACCGACCCGGACCTGAGCCTGGATTACCTGAGTGTCGTGGGCCGTGACATGCATGAAAGGGAAATCGTGGACAATGATCCCATGAACCGCGTCCTCGTGGCCGCCCGCCTGTCCGGGGTGCGGCTGATCGACAACATGCCCCTCGCCCCCCACGCTGCGGCAGGCCAGTCCACGGTGAGCCAGTCCACGGTGAGCCCCGAGTGACCCTCGACGAACTGCTGCGCGAGATGGTCACCCGCCGCGCCTCGGACGTGCACCTGCAGGCCGGCAGTCCCCCCATGGGCCGCATCGACGGACAGCTCGTGCCGTTCGGCACGCAGCCGCTCATGCCGCCCGACACGCAGATGCTCGCGCAGGCCCTGATGACCGCCGACCAGTGGGACGACTTCACGTACCGCAACGAACTCGACCTCGCGTACAGCGTCTCCGGGCTGGGCCGCTTCCGCTGCAACGTGTTCCGGCAGCGCGGCGCGGTCGGCATGGTCATGCGCATCGTCTCGGACGCCATTCCCGGTTTCGACGCGCTGGGCCTCCCGGCCGACGTGCTGCGGCAACTGGCCGACGCGCCGCGCGGCCTGATTCTCGTGACCGGCCCCACCGGCAGCGGCAAGACCACCACCCTGGCCAGCCTGATCGACCACGTGAACCGCTCGTTCGCGTACAACATCATCACGGTCGAGGACCCCATCGAGATCCTGCACAAGAACAAGAAGAGCATCGTCGTGCAGCGCGAGATCGGCAGCGACACCCGCGACTTCCGCACCGCCCTGAAGTACGCCATGCGCCAGGACCCGGACGTGATCATGATCGGCGAGATGCGCGACAAGGAAACCGTGGAGGCTGCCCTCTCGGCCGCGCAGACCGGTCACCTCGTCCTGAGTACCCTGCACACCCAGGACGCCGTGCGCAGCGTGAACCGCATCATCGATTTCTTCCCGCCCTACGAGCGCGATCAGGTGCGCCTGCAACTGGCCGAGTCGCTGGTCGGCATCATCAGCCAGCGCCTGCTGCGCCGCGCGGACGGCGTGGGGCGCGTGCTGGGCCTGGAAATCATGATGAACACGCCCCTGATCCAGGAGTACGTGAAAGACGAGAACAAGACCCACCTGATCAAGGACGCCCTGATCGAGGACAACATCCGCGGCATGCACACCTTCGACCAGCACCTCGCGCAGCTGTACCGCAACACCCTGATCACCATGGACGAGGCCCTGGCCGCCGCGACCAGCCCGCACGAACTGAAACTGATGCTCACCCGCAGCGGCGTCGCGTACTGAACCGGCCCGCTCTGGCGCCACGCCCGGAACGCCCCAGCCGGACCTGCCCTTGAGGACGCTGTCTGGACGCCCGTCCCGCCGCGCGTTTTCCGTCGGGGCAGGCGTGATAAACTGCGGGCTGTCAGCAAGGCGTCAGCGTAAACCCCGGGCATTCTCGTTCGTGTACCCCGGTTACCCGATCTTCAACCTCCGCGGCGCGGGCGTTGAGCCACTCACGGGTAAGAGTAGGGGCAAAAGGTAGGCATACCATGGCAGAAGTCATCCTCGAGCACATCAACAAGCGCTACGGCAGCAAGCACCACGCGGTGAAGGACTTCAACCTGCACATCCAGGACCGTGAATTCATGGTCTTCGTCGGGCCGTCCGGCTGCGGGAAGTCCACCACGCTGCGCATGATCGCCGGCCTCGAAGACATCAGTGACGGCATCCTGAAGATCGGCGACCGCGTCGTGAACGACGTGCCGCCCAAGGACCGCGACATCGCCATGGTGTTCCAGAACTACGCCCTGTACCCGCACATGAACGTGTACGACAACATGGCCTTCGGCCTGAAGCTCCGCAAGACCCCCAAGGACGAGATCGACAAGCGCGTGCGCGAGGCCGCCAAGATCCTCCAGATGGAGCACCTGCTGGGCCGCAAACCCAAGGAACTGTCCGGCGGTCAGCGCCAGCGCGTCGCGATGGGCCGCGCCATCGTCCGCGAACCGAAGGTCTTCCTGATGGACGAGCCGCTCTCCAACCTGGACGCCAAGCTGCGCGTCGAGATGCGCTCGCAGATCAGCCAGCTGCACCGCCGCCTGGGCGCCACCATCGTCTACGTGACGCACGACCAGGTCGAGGCCATGACGCTCGGCAACCGCATCGTCGTCATGCGTGACGGCGTGATCATGCAGGTGGACACGCCCATGAACCTCTACGACTTCCCGCAGAACAAGTTCGTGGCCGGCTTCATCGGCAGCCCCAGCATGAACTTCGTGACCGCCACGATCCAGAACGGCGAGTTCGTGATCGGCCAGAACCGCGTGGCCCCCATGGGCCGCCTCGCGCAGAGCGTCAAGGCGCACGAGGGCAAGGACGTGTTCATGGGCATCCGTCCCGAGCACGTCGGCGTGGTCGGCATGACCGACCTGCCCCACGGCACCAACGTCCTGAAGGGACAGGTCGTGGTCGTCGAGCCGCTGGGCGCCCAGACCGACCTGATCGTCGACGTGAACGGCCAGCACCTGACCGTGAAGGTCGAGGGACAGGCGACCGTGCTGCCCGGCGATCCCATCGAACTGCTGATCGACCAGACCCGCATGCACGCCTTCGACACCACCACCGAGGCCGCCATCGACCGTGGCACGCCCGCCGGCACGCGCGGCCAGGCCGACACCCCCGGCCTGGGCTACGAGTACGCGCACGCCGTCAGCGGCGACTGAGCGGACCCCGTCCGTTCCATTGGCAACCCGGGACATCACCGGGTTGCCAACTCCACGTCGGGAACCCGCCCAGCTCCTCCTCTGCGGAGCAGCTCTACGAGTCGCATCCGCTCGGATGGAACGGCTTTGTAAGCCATTCAATCGGGGTCCGTATGAGGGATGGCCGCCCGCTCCAGTCAGCCGGCCCGCAGCCCGCGCCCGTCCGCTGCCCTGAAGGCACCCCCCCCTCCGGCTCCACGTGCAACGCGCCGCTTCACGGATAGAAGCGGCGCGTTGCACGTGGAGGCACGGGATCCTGCCTGCACGCGGATCCTGTAGAATCGTGTCATCCACCACTGGAATCTGCGTCTGATGAGGCCCGCCCCGGCGGGACCGCAGCTGAACCGGAACAAGGAGTCCTGATGAAGAAAACCCTGCTGACCCTGACTGCCCTGGCCCTGCTCGCCACCACCGCCCAGGCCCGCTCCTGGGAGGACATCAAGAAGTCGGGCACCATCAAGATCGCTACCGAGGGGGCCTTCCCGCCGTTCAACCTCATCAAGGGCAAGGAACTGACCGGCTTCGAAGTTGACCTTGCCAACCAGCTGGCCAGGCAGCTGGGCCTGAAGGTCCAGTGGGTCACGCAGCCCTTCGACAGCCTGCTGATCGGGTTGCAGCAGGACCGTTACGACTTCGTGATCGCCAGCCACGGCATCACGCCCGAACGCGCCAAGGCCGTGGACTTCAGCAACCCGCACTACTGCACCGGCGGCGCGGTCGTCAGCCGCGTGGGCGGCCCGAAGAGTGGCAGCGACCTGAAAGGCAAGACGGTGGCCGTGCAGGTCGGCACCACGTACCTCGAGAACGTCCGCAAGGTGCCGGGCGTGAAGGAAGTCAAGACCTTCCCCAAGGACACCGACGCGCAGGCAGCGCTGCTCGCCGGCCGCGTGGACGCCTGGGTGGGCGACAAGTTCACGGGCCTGGACCTCGTGAAAGCCCAGAAGGGCAAACTGGGCGCCGGGGAACTGCTGTTCAAAGAACGGATCGGCATGGCCGTCAAGAAGGGCAACACGGGGCTGCTCAAGGAACTGAACTCGGCGCTTGCCAAGTCCCTCAGCGACGGCAGCTACGCCAAACTCAGCGGTCAGTACTTCGGCACGGACGTCCGCTGCCGCTGATACGGACTCCGGTTGAATGGGCTGCAAAGGCCATTCAATCCGAGCGGAGCGAGCAGGAGAGAAACGGGTTCCGGACGTGGAGTTGGCAGATCGGTGGTGTTCCGATCTGTCAACGAAATAAACGGAATCCGTATGATACGGACTCCGGTTGAAAGGGTTGCAACCTCGTTCAATCCGGGCGTGGCGTTAGAGTCGTTCTCCGAAGGGAGGCATCGGAACAACAGACGTCCGGTGCCTCCCTTCTCCGCTTCGCGGCTGTTCCAGTCCGTCCGGCCCGTCCACAGTCACCCGCTCTCGTGCGGAGCGTGACAAGTCCGCCCGGCCAGACAGACGGCCTCTTCATGGCAACTGCTCTGACGCAACAGACGGCAGTGTGACCGGCCGCCCCCTGCGCCGAGTCGGGCCACCTTCAGGGCTGGGCGGGAGACACGTGCTTCCGCCCAGCCGCTGCGTCTGTTCGCGGCCACCGGGCTCCTCCGCTGCGGGACAGCCCGGCGTGCCTACGAACCGGGCGTTTCGGGCGGCAGGGCGCCGCTTTCGCTGCTGCCACGGTAGGCCGGGCTGGTCATCCAGTAGCGTTCCATCCAGCGTTTGAGCAGCGTGGTCAGCGGCACGGCCAGGATTGCGCCCGCGACGCCCGCGACGGCCAGCCCGGCCAGCAGCGCGATCAGGATCGCCGCCGGACTCAGCCGGACGGTGCGGCCCATGATCAGCGGCCCCAGCACGTTGCCCTGCAGCTGGTTGATCACGAAGTACAGCAGCGCGACCAGCGCGACAGTGGTGACCCCCTGCCCGAGCGCCAGCAGCATCGGAACGGCGGCCGCCACGACGATCCCCACGTAGGGAACCAGGGTCAACAGGCCGCTCAGCACACCCAGCGCCAGGGCATTCGGGACGTGCAGCGCGATCAGGCCGGCGCTGGCCAGCACGGCGCTGCTGAGCATCAGCAGCAGCTGGCCGCGCAGGAACCCGCCGAAGGAACCGCTCACGTCTTCCGAGAGGCGCAGCAGGGTCGGCTGCCAGCGGCGCGGAAAGACCCGCAGCAGGCCGTGCCCGACCCGGTCGTAGTCGAGCATGAAGTACATGGCGAGCGTCACGATGAACCCCGCCTGACCCAGCCAGCCGAACAGGTTGGTCAGGGTGCCCAGGACGTCCGGACCGGCGCTGACCAGCCGTTCGAGCAGGGCGCCCGTGTTCATGGTGAGGGTGCCGGTCTGCTCGTCGATGTACCGCGAGAGGCTCTCCTTGACGCCCTCGGCTCCCTTGATGCTGTCCAGGCGGTTGAGGCTGGTGTTCACGAGTTCCTTGAGGTTCCGCGCGAGGTCCGGCAGCCCGTTGATCAGGCCCGTCACCTGCGCACTGACGGTCATGAACAGCAGCGTGGTGATGGCCAGTGTCACCACGACCAGCAGCAGCACGCCCACCATGCGGCTCACGCGCCGGCGTTCCAGCCAGGACAGGACCGGGTTGGCCAGGAAGGCCAGGCCGTAGGCGACGAGGACAGTCACGATCACGCTGGTCAGCAGTTGCGACCACCACAGCAGGACCCGCAGCCCCACGATCAGCAGCGCGGCGTACACGATCAGCCGGACGGCCGGAATATGCCACAGCGCGCGCAGCAGCTTCGGGACCGTGCGGGCCTGACGCCAGTCCGGCGGGCCGGGAAGGTCGGCAGGGGAGACGGGGCGGGACGGAGGGAGGCTCACGCTCTCATCCTGTCATCCGCGCGGGGCCAGTGGAACGCCCCGGAACGGCTGTCCGGGGCGTGAATGCTTGGGTGTTCCTTCAGGCGACCCTGAAGTCAGTTCTCGCGGGGCGTGCAGGGCGCGCTGCCCGGGGTGCGGCGGTCAGCCGGGCGAGCGGGTGGCGGGTTCCGGACGTGGACCGGGCAACCCGGTGTCCTTCCGGGTGGAGGGCGCACCGGACGGCAGTCCGGATCACTGTGCGGCGAGGGGTGGCGGGCCGGCGCGGCTGCCGACCTTCTGCCAGAAGTACACCAGTGCGATCAGTGCCAGCGCCGCGAGGTTCCACACGATCTGCGTGGGAATAATCAGGATGAACGACGCGAGCAGCAGCAGCAGCGTCTGCAGCGGGTTCGTGCGGCGGTGCAGGAAGCGCAGCGTGGCGGCGCTGAAGGCCACCAGGCCGATGAACGCGAAGACCACCATGAAGACCGCCTCCCCGAACGGCACGCCGTTCAGGCGTCCCCCGGCGATCAGCAGCAGCTGCGGGTTGAAGAACATCATGTACGCCAGCAACGCCGTGCGCAGCTCGTACTGGAAGGCCTGCACGCCGGTCGCGACCGGGTTGCCGCCGCTGATGGCGGCCGCCGCGAACGCCGCCAGCGCCACCGGGGGCGTGCTGTCGGCCATGATCCCGAAGTAGAACACGAACATGTGCACGGGCAGCATCTGCGCGGGGTTGCTGGTGTCCAGGCCCGCGACCTTGGCGATGATCGGGACGATCAGGGCGCTCATCAGGATGTAGTTCGCGGTGGTGGGCAGACCCATCCCGAGAATCAACGCGATCAGCTGCGCCATGGCCAGCACCACCACCACGGCCGCGAATGACGCCACCTGCGGTCCGGCGAAGGCCAGCAGCGAGCGCACACTGTCGCTGGCCAGCTGCACGATGTCCGCCAGGCCGAAGCCCAGGCCGGTGATGGTCACGATGCCCACGATGATCCCGGCGGCAGCGGTGGCGATGGCGATCCCGATCATGGAGCGCGCGCCGCCCTCGAAGGCCTCGACGAGCTTCTTCAGTCCGTCGAGCACGCCGCGCGCCGCGCCGCGTCCGTCCCGGCCGGCAAAGAAGCCTTCCTGCAGCAGCATCATGCCCATCATGACCACGATGGTGTTCAGCGCCACGCGCTCCGGGTTGGCGTCCGGGTTGATGGTCAGCGTGCCGATCAGGTAGCCCAGCGGCAGCAGGTAGTACCAGCCGGACAGCAGGGTCTGACGCACGCGCGGCAGTTCGCTTTTCGGCAGGCCCTTCAGGTTCAGTTTCAGGGCCTCGATGTGCGTGACGACCAGCAGCGCGCCGTAGCACAGGAATGCCGGAATGGCCGCCGCGAGAATCAGGGTGCGGTACTCGATGTTCAGGTTCTGCGCCATGATGAACGCCGCCGCGCCCATCACGGGCGGCATCAGCTGTCCGTTGCTGGAGCTGGCGACCTCGATGGCTCCGGCCTTCTCGGCGCTGTACCCGACACGTTTCATGGTGCCGATGGTGATGTTCCCGCCGGTCACGACGTTACTGACCGCCGATCCCGAGATGATGCCGTTCAGGGCGCTGCTCAGGACGCTGGCCTTGGCCGGGCCGCCCCGGAAGCCGCCCAGCAGGCCCTGGGCGATGTTCATGAACCACTCGCCCGCCCCGAGCTTGTCGAACACCGCGCCGAACAGCACGAACAGGAACACGATCTGGGCACTGACGCCGATGGCCGTGCCGAAGATTCCCTCGGTGTTCGCGAACAGCTGCCCGACCACCTGCGGCCAGGTCTGCCCGGCGTGCAGTTGCAGCTGCGGGCCCAGGTCACCCTGAATCAGGCCTTTCGGGCCGGTCAGGGCGTACAGCATGAACACGCCCGCCACGATGGGCATGGCGATCCCGATGGTGCGCCACGCGGCGAGCAGCAGCAGGATCACCATGGCGCTGCCCACCCACACGTCGGTGGGGTTCAGGACGCCGCCCTGCTCGTTGGCGATCTTGGGGTACTGGGTGATCAGGTACGCGGCGGTGCCGGTCGCGCCGATTCCCAGCACCCAGTCGTACCAGGGCACGCGGGTCTGGGGGGCGCCCGGCGTCTTGCGGAAGGGGAAGACCAGGTACGCCAGGAAGAACGCGAAGCCCAGGTGGGTGGCGCGCAGGGTGAGGGTGTCGATGTTGCCGACCTGCGCGGCGTACATCTGGTACAGGCACCAGGCCACGGCGACCACCGTGACCAGGGTGCGCTGCCAGCTGAACAGTTTGCGTCCGCCGGTCTCGGCGGCCTCGACCATCTCGATGGCGCGGCGTTCGCCCTCGGTCATCTCGGTGCCGGGCGGGGTCAGGGTCGGGTCGGTGCTGATGGGTCGGGTTGGATCACTCATGTATTCCTCATGCAGGGTGCGGCTGCGGCGCCGGCCAGCGGACGCAGCGACAGGGGGGGCTGATACGGACTCCGGTTGAAGGGCTTACAAAGCCGTTCCATCCGAGCGGATGCGACTCGGAGAGCTGCTCCGCAGAGAAGGAGCTGGGCGCCCCTCCGGACGTGGAGTTGACAGATCGGTGGTGTTCCGATCTGTGAACGAAACAAACGGCAGTCCGTATGAATCCACGCGGGGCCGGGCAGCCGTTCAAGGCGAGGGGGCCAGCCCATGTTGACGGCAGCTGGCCCCGATCGGTCCTGCGGCGGGCTCATACGGTTTCCGTCTGTTCCGCCCGCTCCCCGGACAATGGCCGGGTTCTCAAGTTCACGCCCGGAAGGGACGCCTGGCTCTCACCCTGCGCCGCGCCACGGGGCGTCCGGCCCGGCGTGAGCGGCATGACGATGCCACTCACGCCCGGGTCCGGGTCACTTGACGTTCAGGCCCTTTTCCTTGAAGAACTTCAGGGCGCCCGGGTGCAGCGGTGCGGGCAGGCCCTTGACGGCCTTCTCGTAGTTGAAGTTGTTCGCCAGGCTGGGGTGCAGGCCCTTGACATCGCCCTCGCTGCCGAAGATGGCCTTCATGGCCTTGTACACGGCGTCCTCGCTCAGGGCCGTGCTGGTCACCAGGGTCGCCTGCACCGCCACGCTGGGCACGGTCGCACCCACGCCCTTGTAGCTCTTGGCGGGAATGTTGAAGCGCACGTAGAAGGGGTACTTCTTGATCAGGCTGCTCGCCTGGTTGCCACTGACCGGGACCATGTTCACGTCCACGGTCTGCGCGATCTGGCTGATGGCGCTGGCGCCCACGCCCACCGTGTAGAACAGCGCGTCGGCACGCTTGTCCTGCATCAGGGTGATGCCCTGCGCCGGCGAGACCCTCAGCGCCTGCCCGAGGTCGTCGAAGCCCAGACCGTAGGCGTCCAGCACCTGCTTGGCCGTCAGTTCCGTGCCGGAACCCAGGTCACCGATCACCACGCGCTTGCCCTTGAGGTCCGCGATGGTCTTGATGCCGCTGTCCTTGCGCGCCACGACGTGCAGCACTTCCGGGTACAGGACCGCCATGCTGCGCAGTTTGCTGTTCGCCTTGCCCTGGAAGGCCTGCAGGCCCGTGCCCTTGTAGGCGTAGTACACGACGTCGTTCTGCGCGACGGCCGCGTCGAGTTCGCCGCTGGCGATGGCGTTCATGTTGAACACGCTGCCGCCGGTCGAGCGGGCGTTGGCGCGCAGGCCCGCACCGGAATCGTTGACCAGTTTGGCCATGCCGGTCGCGACCGGGAAGTACACGCCGGTGGTGCTGCCCGACCCGATGGTGAGGAAGGTGGTGCCCTGCGCGAGGGCGGCGGCGGCAGTGCCGAGAATCAGGACAGCGGTCAGCTGACGGGAACGGTTCTTCATGGGGTCCTCCAGGGGTGGTCCGGCAACCAGGGCTTCCGGAACCGGGTTGAGAATAGCCCTGATGCTACCATGCACCGCCTGAACCCACGCCACCCGTCGCCTCCCGAACGCGCGGCAGACACGCCTCCCACCTGGCAGATGCCATCCGGCGGGCCGCTCCGCGGAGCCGGATCAGGTCCGCCGGACGGTCTGCGTGACCCCCGGCGGAACCCGGCCCGTGCGGTCGGCGCTACACTGCCGGCATGACCCGACCCGGCCAGCCTTCACCCACCGGACCGACCCCCGCTCCCCACCCGGACGGCACGCCGATCATCGAGGCGGTGGGGGTGGAGAAGCACTTCGGGTCGTTCCACGCGCTGCGGGGAGTGAACCTGCGCGTGCAGCGGGGCGAGGTGGTCGTGATCATCGGGCCGAGCGGCAGCGGCAAGAGCACCTTCATCCGCACCCTGAACGCCCTGGACCCCCACGACGCCGGGTCCATCACCGTCGACGGCATTCCCCTGAACGGAAAAGGCAACCTCGACGCGATCCGCCGCGAGGTCGGGATGGTGTTCCAGTCGTTCAACCTGTTCCCGCACCTGACGGTCCTGGAGAACATCACGCTGGCACCCACGCGGGTGCGCAAGGTCAGCCGGGCCGACGCGGAGAGACGCGGGCTGGAGTTGCTGCGGCGGGTGGGGATCGAGGAGCAGGCGCACAAGTACCCGGCGCAGCTGTCGGGCGGTCAGCAGCAGCGGGTGGCGATCGCGCGGGCGCTGGCGATGGAGCCGAAGGTGATGCTGTTCGACGAGCCGACCAGCGCGCTGGATCCGGAGATGATCAAGGAAGTGCTGGACGTGATGAAGGAACTGGCGCGGAGTGGAATGACGATGCTGGTGGTGACGCACGAGATGGGGTTTGCGCGGGAGGTGGCGGACCGGGTGCTGTTCTTCGACGGGGGGAACATCGTGGAGGACACGACGCCGGAGAACTTCTACCTGAATCCGCAGCATGAGCGGGCCCGGCAGTTCCTCAGCAAGATCCTCGGGCACTGAACGCAGAATCAACCCAGTGCAGGCGAGGCGGCCGGTTTCCCAGAGGAACGGGCCGCCTCGCCTGTGGTCGGCACGGGCGGTCGCCTCATACGGACTCCGATTGAATGGGCTGCAAAGGCCATTCAATCCGAGCGGAGCGAGCAGGAGAGAAACGGGTTCCGGACGTGGAGCCGGCAATCCGGTGAAGGTGCGGATTGTCAGCGAAACAAACGGAATCCGTATCACGCGTCGCGGCGCAGCTTCCCGCACTGCCACCACGCGGCGGCGCACAGCAGTCCACTGACCGCGAACACCGGCGCGTACCCCACCCGGTCAGCCAGCAGGCCCCCCAGGACCGGCGTGAACAGGGCCGCGCCGACCAGGGTGTTCAGCGTACCGATGTAGCGGCTGCGGGCGTGTTCCGGCGCGATGTTCAGCAGGTGGTTGGTGTGCCCCAGGTTGAAGCCCTGCGTGGCGACGCTGGACAGCACGAACACCCCCAGGTACGCCCAGGCGTTCAGACCCAGCGCGCCGACCGCAATGGCGTACAGCGGGGCCAGACCGTAGAACACGCTGGCGTAGCGGATGATGCGGCGCGAACCCTTGCGTTCCGCGACCCGCTGCCACACGACGTTCGACAGGGGCGCGGCGCCGGTCAGGGCCATCACGAACACCCCCAGCGTGGCCGCGGGGTAGTGCAGGTCACGCAGGGCGTTCACCGCGAAGAACGGTTCGCTCATGCTGGCCGCAGCCAGCAGCAGCCGCACGGTCAGGAACGCCCGGAAGTGCGGGTCGCGCAGCGTGCCGGGAATGGCCCGCAGTTCCCCCCGGAACCCCTGTGAGAGCAGCGGCGGGTCCGGGGGTTCCTTCACCAGCCCGAACACCCAGTACCCGAACGTGAACGCGGCGGTGCCGAGCGCGAAGATCAGCGCGTAGTTCAGCGGGAACGGCAGGTCCGACGCCAGAATCCAGCGGACCAGCAGCCCCGCCACGAAGGCCAGCAGGCCGCCGTACAGGTTGCGGGTGCCGAAGAACCGGGGCCGACGCTCGGCCGGGACGGTCTTGCTGACCACCTCCAGGAACGGCAGTCCGGACACGCCCGACGCCAGCGCATTGAGCAGCATCGCCAGCACGAACAGCGTCAGGCACAGCCCGGGCGAGTCGGTCAGCAGCGCGGCCACCGCCACCATGCTGAGGTACGTGCCGGTCCGGACCAGCGCCGCCGAGCGGTACACCGGCAACTTGAACGGCAGGCTCCGGACCCGCGCGGCCACCAGCAGCTGCGGCAGCATCCAGCCGCCGGCCGCGATGGCGGGCAGCAGGCCGATCACCCAGTTGGGGGCGCCCAGCCGCGCCGCGAAGCCCACCACGACCACCGACACGTTCAGGAACCCATCACCGGTGAAGACCGCCCAGCCGTTCAGGATGCCCAGGCGTTCGTTGCGGTCCCAGGAGCGGGCGGGGGCGGGCGTCATGGGGGGCATTATCCTCGCCGCGCCACGCTTCTCCGCCGGTCAGTTCCGCATGCCCGGACGGTGGCCCGGGCGTCCTCATACGGATTCCTTTTGTTTCGCCAACAATCCGGAACTTCACCGGATGGCCGGCTCCACGTCCGGAACCCGTTTTTCTTCTACTCGCTTCGCTCGGATTGAACGGGCTTTACAGCCCATTCAATCGGAGTCCGGATCAGTCCTCAGCTTCCCGGCAGGCGCAGGATGCCTTCCAGGGCGCTGTACGCGTCCGGGCGGGCCAGGAATACCAGTTCGTCCTGCGAGGTCAGGCGCAGTTCCGGCCGTGGCAGGCGCACCGCGCCGTCCCGCACGACGCCCACGACCTCCACGCCGGGCGGCAGGCTCAGCAGGTTCAGCCGCGCCCCGCGCCAGCTGGGCGGCACGCCCCGGCGGTACAGTTCCCGCTCGGCGGTGGGGGAGGGCAGCAGGTCCGTGTCGAGCGGCACGTCCGTCCCGGCGAGCGTGGCCGGCGCGTCGAAAGGCACGCCCGGCTGGACCGGCACGCCACGCCGGATGAACCGGACATTGTCGGGCAGCCACGCGGGACCGGCGTGAACGGCGCTGTCACGCCGCGCCTGAATCTGGGACGGCACGATGCCGCTGGTGCCGCTCAGCAGGTGCGCGACGCCGCTCGCGACGAGCGCCAGCGGCAGCAGCGTCTCGCCGCCCCACGTGACCGCCAGCAGCGCGGCCGCCAGCGGCACGTTCAGCGTGACGGTCAGGAACGCGACCGCGCCGACCATGCTGCCCGTGGCGGTATCCACGCCCAGCAGGCTGCCCAGGCCGGCGCCCAGCAGGCCGCCCACCCCCACGGACGGCAGCACGCCGCCTCCCAGCGCGATCTGCGCGCCCAGCGCCAGCAGCAGCCAGCGCCAGGCGCTCTGGCCGAGGCCCTCGGCACCCACGAAGCCGGCGGCGCCCAGCTGCATCCAGCCGCTCCCGTCACCCAGCACGGCGGGCGTGCTGAGCAGCGCGGTGGCGGCCGTCAGCGCCCCGAAGGTCAGGCCCAGCAGCGGCCGGAACCGGCCCTCTGCCCAGGCGTCCGGCACGACCCGGCAGGTGAGCAGCGACAGCCAGCCGAGCAGGGTGGCCGCCAGGGCGATCAGGCCGAAGGACAGGACCTGCGAACTGGCCGGCACCTGCACGTCCGGGAAGGACAGCAGCGGCGCGAACCCGAACGCCAGTCCGTACACGGCCGTGCCGGCCACGGCGGCCAGCACGCAGGGCATCAGCACCTCGAACTCGAACTCGAAGCGGCGGTACAGGACCTCGGCGATCAGCACGGCGGCCGCCAGCGGCGCGTGCAGCACGGCGCCCAGCGCGGCCGCCGCGCCGGCCAGGGTCAGGGTGCGGACCTCCACGGCGTCCAGGCGGGTGACGCGCTGCATCAGGCGCGCGCCGAGCTGCCCGGTCATGGTGAACGCCGAATCCCGCCCGATCAGCAGGCCCGACCCGTACGCGAGCAGGGTGGCCGCCAGCGTCCGCAACTGCGTGAGCGGGCCGGGCCACTGCCCGCGGGCGTGGTAGCCGCGGACCAGTTGCGTCAGCGGGTCGCCGCTGCGGGCCGGGACCAGCCACGCGTACGCCGCCCCGACCGCCGGCAGGATCAGCAGGCCCCAGGGGGCGGCGGTGCCGAAGGCCATCATCAGGCCGCCCTCGCCGGTGGTGCCGGGCGGCGCGTAATCGGTGATCAGGGTGCCCAGGCGCGCGGCGGCGTCCAGGATCAGGCGCAGGATGATACTCAGGCCGCCCACCAGCGCGCCCAGCAGCACACTGAGCACCACCAGCCGCCCGGTTTCCAGGCGGTTGAGGACGGCGCGGGGCAGGGGCGAACGCATTGCCCGCCATGCTAGAGCATTTGCCCCGCTCTGCGTCCGGCCGTGCATGCCGGCGCGCCTGGCCGCCACCCATGAAGGCGTCCACATTAAGCCCACATAAATGTGCCTTCCCTGCCTTCACGCCCGGACGGGCGCGTAAGATACACAGCGGTCGCCAGGGGGCGGCCTGCGCGCCCGCACCGTGCGGACGCGGCCACCCCCGGCCGGAAAAGGAGCTAGAACATGGCCTACGAACTGCCCCAACTGCCCTACGCCTACGACGCCCTCGAACCCCACATCGACGCGCGCACCATGGAAATCCACCACACCAAGCACCACCAGGCGTACGTGGACAACGCGAACAAGGCCCTCGAAGGCACCGAGTTCGCCAGCCTGAGTGTCGAGGAACTGATCACCAAACTCGATCAGGTGCCCGCCGACAAGAAGGGCGCGCTGCGCAACAACGCCGGCGGCCACGCCAACCACAGCCTGTTCTGGACCGTCATGGGCCCCCAGGGCAGCGGGCAACCGGGCGGTGAACTGGCCGACGCCATCACGGCCGCCTTCGGGTCCTTCGACGCCTTCAAGGAGAAGTTCGAGGACGCCGCCAAGACCCGCTTCGGCAGCGGCTGGGCGTGGCTGGTCGTCAAAGGCGGTCAGCTGGCCGTCGTGAGCACCGCCAACCAGGACAGCCCCCTGATGGGCGAGGCCGTCGCCGGCGTCAGCGGCACCCCCATCCTGGGCGTGGACGTGTGGGAACACGCCTACTACCTGAACTACCAGAACAAGCGCCCGGACTACCTGAAGGCCTTCTGGAACGTCGTGAACTGGGACGAAGTCGCGCGCCGCTACACCGCCGCGAAGTAACCTCTTCCCGGCATGACAGCGCCCCCGGCCATCACGGTCGGGGGCGCTTGTCTGTGTGTATCAGACCCGGCGGGCCGCGCGGGCTTTCAGGACGGGCGGCACGATCAGGGCAGCCAGGACGGTCAGCAGGATGAAGACGGTCAGGGGGCTCTGCAGGAAGATGGCGGGGTTGCCGTTACTCTGCTGCAGCGCCGTGCGGAACTGACTCTCCGCGACCGGGCCCAGGATCACGCCGATGATGGCGGGCGTGACCGGGAAGTCGAAGCGGCGCATGCCATAACCGATCACGCCGAAGATGGCGAGCAGCACCAGGTCGAACACCGAGTTGTTCAGGGAGTACACGCCGACCGTGGAAAAGACCAGAATCCCGGCGTACAGGAACGGGCGGGGAATCAGCAGCAACCGCGCCCACACGGGAGCGAGCGGCAGGTTCAGGGCCAGCAGCATGACGTTCCCGATGTACAGGCTGGCGATCAGGCCCCACACGAGGTCGCCGTTCGTGACGAACAGCAGCGGCCCCGGTTGCAGGCCGTACTGCTGGAACGCGGCCAGCAGGATGGCGGCCGTGGCGCTGGTGGGCAGGCCCAGCGTGAGCAGCGGCACGAGCACGCCCGCCGCGCTGGCGTTGTTCGCGGCTTCCGGCCCGGCGACGCCCTCGATGGCGCCCCTGCCGAACTCTTCCGGGTGCCTGCTCAGGCGGCGTTCCAGGGTGTACGACAGGAACGTGGGAATCTCGGCGCCGCCGGCGGGAATCGCGCCGAACGGGAAGCCCAGCGCCGTGCCGCGCAGCCAGGGTTTCCAGGAGCGGCGCCAGTCGTCGCGGGTCATGCTGGCGTTCCCGTCCAGCTTGATGACGCTGGCCCTGTCCTTGCGCAGGCGACTGGCGACGAACAGCGTTTCACCCACGGCGAACAGGCCGATCACGACCGTGACGAACTCGATGCCGTCGAGCAGTTCCGGGCGGCCCAGCGTGAAGCGCGCCTGCCCGCTCTGCAGGTCCGTGCCGATCAGGCCGATGGTCAGGCCGAAGAACAGGCTGATCAGGCCGCGCAGCGGGGACGCGCCGAAGGTGGCGCTGATGGTCACGAACGCCAGCATGATCAGCGCGAACTTGGCGCTGGGCGGAATCATGACAGCCACGTTGGCAATGGCGGGCGCGGCGAAGGTCAGCAGCACCGTGCCGATGGTTCCGGCCACGAACGACCCGATGGCAGCCGTGGCCAGCGCGGCGGCCGCCCGCCCCTTGCGGGCCATCCTGTTGCCCTCCAGCGCCGTGATGATGCTGCTGCTCTCGCCGGGTGTGTTCAGCAGGATGCTGGTGGTGCTGCCGCCGAACATGCCGCCGTAGTAGATCCCGGCGAACATGATGAACGCACTCACGGGCGGTAGTTTGGCCGTGACGGGCAGCAGCAGCGCGACCGTCAGGGCCGGGCCGATGCCGGGCAGCACGCCCACCAGGGTACCCAGCGTCACGCCGATCAGCGCCCACAGCAGGTTCAGGGGCGTCAGGGCCGTCTCGAAGCCCGCGAGCAGGGAGGTGACGGCCTCCATCACAGCACGCCCTTGAGAATGCCGGGCGGCAGGGTCAGGCCCAGGCCGCGCGTGAACACCACGTACGTGACGAGCGCCACGGCCAGCGCCACGCCCGCCAGCAGCGGCGCGCGCCGCTCACCGAACGCGAAACCTACGCTGAAGTACATCAGGGCCGTGCCGATCACGAACCCCAGCGGTTGCAGCAGCGCGGCGCCCAGCAGGAACCCGCCCAGGATCAGGCCCGGCTGGCGCAGGTCGGGCTGGGCGTCCGGGTCGGTGTCCTCCTCGGCGGCCGGTTCGGCCCGGCCGCCGCGCAGGACGTTCACGGTCAGCAGGGCGCCCAGCAGCAGCGTGCCGACCGACACGATCAGCGGAAACACGCGCGGGCCGACCACGGCATTGATCCCGAAGGGAATCCGCAGCGTGCCGGCCAGCAGCAGCGCGCCCAGCAGGACGACGCCCAGCGCGACCAGCAGGTCCGGGACGCTCAGGCCGGGCCGCGCGGAAGGGGCGGCAGGAGCAGGTGGGATGGGGGGGACGGTGGAGTCAGACATTCAGGGCACCTCGAAAGCAGAAGGGGGGAACACGACAGAGCCGGGCGGGGCGAAGGAAACTCGCCGCCGCCCGGACTGCCGAAACTGTCGGGATTACTTGACGAGCCCGATGTCCTTGAGGATCTCGCGGGTGCGGACCGCTTCGAGTTTCAGGAACACGTCGAACCGGCTGCCGCTCATGTACAGGTCCGTCCAGTTGCGGGTCTTCAGGGTGTCCTTCCAGGCCTTGCTGGCGTGCAGTTTGTCCATGGCGCTGACCAGCGTGGCCTTCTGGCTGCCGCTGATGCCGGGAGGGGCGACGATGCCGCGCCAGTTGGCGAGGTCAACGTTGAAGCCCTGTGACTTCATGGTGGGCACCGGAATGCCGGCCTGCGCCCTGGGGGCGCTGATGCCCAGGGCGCGCAGTTTCCCGGCCTTGATCTGCGCCTCGAACTCGCCGTACCCGGCGACGGCCGCCGCGACCTGGTTGCCCAGCACGGCCGCCAGGGTCTCGCCGCCGCCGCTGAACGGCACGTAGTTCATCTTTTTGGTGTCCACGCCCGCCGCCTTGGCGAACAGGCCGACCAGCATGTGATCGGTGCCGCCGGCGCTGCCTCCGGCGAAGGCCAGGGCGTTGTTCGCCTTCCAGGCCGTGGCAAGGTCGCCCAGCGTCTTGTAGGGGCTGCTGGCGGGCACCACGATGACCTCGTACTCGCCGGTCAGGCGGGCGATGGGCGTCACGCGGCTCAGGTCCACCTTGGAGGAGTTCGTCTGGATGGCGCCGACCATCACGAGGCCCATGGTCATCAGCAGGTTGCCGTCGCCCTTGCTGTTGTACAGCTGCGCCAGCCCGATGGTGCCGCCCGCGCCGGGCACGTTGAACACCTGCACGGGCTTGGCGATGCCCTCGTCCTGCATGACGGTCTGGATGGCGCGGCTGGTCTGGTCCCAGCCGCCGCCGGGGCTGGCGGGCGCCATGACGCGCAGGTTCAGGTTCTGCGCGGCGGCGGGGGTGGCGGCGCCCAGCAGGGCGGACAGGGCAAGAGCAGCAGCTTTCACGTTCATGGTGAACCTCCGGGGGTGGGCTGCCGCTTCGGGTGGGCAGCCGGTCTGGGTTGTGAGTACCCGGTCACCCTACCCTCACGCGCCCTTCACTTCAAGGCGTTTGTTGCGTGCAGCACGGTGTTCTTCGCGAACGGAACGCACGTGCGTGAACAGAATGAACACAACCGGCCCCGCCCCGGCCCGCCCCCTAGAATCAGGGCCGGTACCCATGCCCGTGTTCTCCCGACGCCCTGACCTGCAGGGCCGCCTCGTGCGGCTGCACCTGCTGGTGCTGTGCGCCATGACGCTGCTGCTGGTCGCCGTGCAGACCGCGCAACTGTACGGCGAGGCCCGCGAACGCCTGGGCGAACGCGCCCTGACCGCCAGCCGCATCGTGTCGCGCCTGCCGGACGTGATCGCCGGAGCGACCCGCGCCGTCCCGGACGCCACCCTGAACGCCCGCGTGAACGCCCTGCGCGCCGAGGCCGAAGCCGACTTCATCGTGGTCGGGGACCGGCGCGGCGTGCGGCTGGCGCACCCGCTGCCCGAACGGCTGGGCCGCCCCATGGAGGGCGGCGACAACGCCCTGCCGCTGGCCGGGCAGGAGGTCGTGAGCGTGGCGCGCGGCAGCCTGGGCCTGAGCGTGCGCGGCAAGGTGCCCATCTGGGCGGGCGGCGTGCGCGGCGGGCAGGTCGTGGGCGTGGTCAGCACCGGATACCTGATGCCGCAGGTGTGGCACCTGGTGCTGGGCGCGCTCGTCAGCCTGCTGCCGTGGTTCGTGCTGGCGCTGGCGCTGGGCACCCTGGGGGCCGTGTGGGCCGCGCGGCGCCTGCGGGCCGAGATCCTGAACCTGGAACCCGAACAGATCGCCGCGCTGGTCAGCGAGCAGCGGGCCGTGCTGGCCGCGCTGCGCGAGGGCGTGCTGGCCGTGAACGCCGCCGGTCAGGTCACGCTGGGCAGCGACCGCGCCGCGAGCATGCTGGGCCGCGCCGACCACGCCCCGCTGGCGCAACTGTGGCCGGAACTGGCCCGCCTGACCGACCCCGGCGCGCCGGGCCGCCATCAGAACCTCGAACTGACCCTGCGCGGCCAGCCGGTCCTGGTGAACCTCGAACCGCTGGACGGCGGCGGGTTCGTGGCGGGTTTCCGGGACCGGGCCGAGGCGCTGGCGCTGGCCGAGGAACTCACGCACGCACGCGGGTTCGTGGACGTCCTGCGCGCCCAGACGCACGAGTACCAGAACCGCCTGCACGTCCTGTCCGGCCTGCTGCAACTCGGGCGGGGCGAGGAGGCCCTGCGCGTCCTGAACGCCGAGATTCACGCCGACTCCCAGTTCCGGCAGCTGCTGCGCGACGTGCAGGTGCCGCGACTGGTCGCGCTGCTGGCCGGGAAACGCGAGCGGGCGCAGGAACTCGGCATCGACTTCCAGGTGGCCGAGGGCAGCAGCCTGGGACCGCAGTGGGAACGGCACGCGGACACGCTGGTCAGCGCCGTCGGGAACCTCACCCAGAACGCCTTCGAGGCGCTGGGCGGCCAGCCCGGACAGGTCACGGTCCTGATCGGCGAGGACCCGGAAGGCATGCAGATCGAGGTCGAGGACAGCGGCCCCGGCGTGCCCGCCCACCTGGGCGCGCGGCTGTACGGGCGCGGCGTGAGCAGCAAGGGCGAGGGGCGCGGCTACGGCCTGCACGGCGTGACCGTGCGCCTGCACGCCCTGGGCGGCGAACTGCGCCACACCCGCCGGGACGGGCGGACCGTGTTCCTGCTGAGCCTGCCGCTGCCCGCCCCCCTGCGCTCAGCCCCGCACGCCCCCACCCCACACCCCGCCGGAGAGACCCCATGAACCCAGCCGCCCCCACCCGAGTCCTGCTGGTCGAGGATGACCTGCGCGTCGCCCGCGTGAACCGCGACCTGCTGGAACGCGACCCGGACGTCCACGTCGTCGGCAGCGCCGCCACCTGCGCCCAGGCGGACGCCCTGGCCCGCGCCCTGAGCCCCGACCTGATCCTACTGGACGTGCACCTGCCCGACGGCAGCGGCCTGGGCCTGCTGCGCCACTGGCGCACCCAGGGCCTGACCACCGACGTGGCCCTGATCACCGCCGCCGACGATGAGGCCAGCGTGCGGCTCGCCCTCGCGCACGGCGCGTTCGACTACCTGATCAAGCCGTTCACCGGCGCGCGCCTGAACGACCTGCTGGCCCGCCACCGCGCCCGCCACCATCCCCACCACCGCCGCCTGGACCAGGGCCGCCTGGACCGCCTGCTGGGCCTCGGCCCGACCCTGCCCAGTCTGCCGCGCGGCATCGACCCGAACACCCTCGAACGCGTCGCGCAGGCCCTACGGGTCGCCCCGCACCCCGTCAGCGCCGAGGACATCGGCGAGCAACTCAACCTCAGCCGCGTCACGGCGTGGCGGTACCTCGAACACCTCGTGCGCAGCGGCGCGGCCCGCCTGGACCACCAGTACGGGCAGGCCGGCCGCCCCGCCAAGCTCTACCGCGCCAGCGGCCCACCGGACCCGCCCCCCTGACCGCCCCGTCCGGCCGCGCTGACCGTCCGCCCACCAACCGGGGCCACCCGCCTCCTACACTGGAAGGCGAATGCGCGCCCTGTTCCTGCTGCTGCTCACGGCGTGCGCCCCCCGGCTCACGCCGCAGGCCGCGCACACCCCTGCCCTGGACCTGACCGACCCGCCCGACGTGGTGATCCTGTCGGTCTCCGGCCGGTGCGCGCCCCCCTGCGCCGCCCCGCGCGACAACTGGGACTACCTGGGGTCGCGCGGCACGGTGGACGCCGTCGCGAACCTGTTCTCCGCCCGTGGCCTGAGCGTCCAGGCGCGCGGGTACGCCAGTCACCCGGCCCACACCTTCACGCCCCCGGCGCTGGACGTCCCGCAGCGCGGGTACGCCGCGCTGCAGGATGACCTGAACGCCCTGAAACCCTGGCTGCGTGGGCCCCGGCCGCCCCGGCTGGTCCTGCTGGGTCACTCGCAGGGCGCGGTGTGGCTGCATCACCTGACCCGCGTGAACCCGGACGTGACCTTCGACGTGCAGATCGATCTGGACGGCATCTGCCTGGGCTGGCGCGGCGACTTTCAGGACGCGCTGCGCGGCGTGAGCGCCGGGCCGTCCCCGCTGGAGGCCTGCGACGTGATCCGCGTGGCGGGCCGCAACCTGAACATCAAGGACGTCGTCTGGCCGAACGTGAAACTGAACCTGGAAGTGCAGAGCAAGCGCCTGCCGGCCCGCACGCAGACACTGGGACTGCCCGTGAACTACCTGTTCGAACTGACGCCGAACACCCGCCTGGACGGGACCCGCAGCGGCCTGGAACGCTTCGTGTCCAGCCGGGAGGACCACAGCGCCGTCTCCTACCCCCGCAGCGAGGCGCTCGGCTGGGTCACGCGCCGCCTGGAGGTCCTCACGCTGGACTGGGCGCCGGCCCTGCCCGCGCCGACCCCCGACGCCCCGCCCCGCCCGGCACGCACCCCGTGACCTCCCCGCCGCCGGGCCGGTCAGGTCAGCCCGGACACTGCTCGCCCAGCCACGCGGCGGCCTCGTCGGGACCGAGCAGCCGCGCGCCCCGTTCCGGCGGGAACCAGTCCAGCAGCGCCTGCACGGCCGCCGGGTCCGGCACGCGGTCCGGCGCCGCACTGAAGATGACCTTGTGATCACCGTCCAGCAGGTGCAGCAGCCCGGCCGGGCGCAGCGTCAGGTGGGTCCCGACCGGCAGCGGCCCACCCAGCCACACGGCGTCCACCTCGGCGTCATCGGCGGGATTCAGCGTGCCGGGCAGGCAGCCGTAATTGACGGGCGCCGCCCAGCGCTCGGTCCGTAGCGGCTCGAGCGTCTGCCCGCGCCACACGAACCGCTCGCGGGTGCCGGCCGACCACTCGACCACGCCCGGCCAGGCGCGCGGTTCGGCGCTCACGGCGCGACCTCGTACAGTTCGACCTGCCGCAGCACCGCCCCCCCGAACGACAGCGTCGCGCGGTACGTGCCCCTGGCCGGAGCGCTCAGCGTGAACGTCGCGAGGCGCTGCCGCTCATCGAGGAACACGCTGTCGGTGCCCAGTTCGCGGCTCCCGTCGAACCAGCGGACACTCAGGTACCCCGGCTCGAAGCGGCCGTCGAGCCGCGCGCTCACCCGCAGCTGCTCGCCGTCCCGGGTCAACGAGGCGGCCGTGACGCGCGCCGGCAGCGCCGCGTTCACCTCGCCGGGAATCAGCGGCACGAAGTTGTAACGGCAGCCGCCCAGCAGCGGCGCGCAGGCCAGGGCGAACACCAGCAGGGCACGGGACACCCCCCCAGTCTACCGCCCCTGCCGGGTCCGGTCAGCGCAGGCGGCGCTCCTCGATGAAGCGGATCACCTGCGCGCGCGTGTCGCCCAGGAACGTCAGGGGGCGCGCCATCGCCGCGATGACCGTGATGTGCCCCACGCGTGGCACCACCGAACGCGTGACCGGCACGCCCGCCGCGCGCAGCGCCGCTTCCATGTTCAGGGCGTTCTGCGGCGCGACCGTGTCGTCGTTCTCCGCGACCAGCAGCAGGTGCGGGGGCGCGTCGCGGCGCACGTGGCGGTCTGGCATGACCTCGTCGGGCGTCGCGTCTTTCGGGAACGCGACCGCCGACTGGAACGCCCGGAAGTCGAAGGAGTACGGGCCGGCGACCCCGATCACGCCGCGCACACTGCCGACCGGCACGTTCACCCCGGCGAGCCAGCGGGCGTTGTCGACCAGTTCGGCCGCGTTGAACGCCCCGGCCGAGTGACCCATCACGAACAGATTGTCCGGATTCCCGCCGAAACGGGCGGCCTCGTCACGCAGCAGCCGGAGCGCCTGCGCACCGTCCTGCACGTACGACGGGTACACGTTCCGGGGCGCCAGCCGGTAACTCATGACGCCCGTCACGTACCCGGCGCGCGCCAGGGACTCCCCGACGAACTTGTGACCGTCCTTGTCACCGCCCTGCCAGGACCCGCCGTGAATGAACAGCACGACCGGCGCGCCCTTCGCGTCCCCGGGCGCGTAGATGTCCAGAACGTTCCGGGCGTCCGGCCCGTACGGCACGTCGCGCTGCACGGTCAGGCCACCGGTGCTGGTCACGTTGTTCAGGACGCCCTGCGCGCCGTCACGGGAGCAGGCGGCCAGCGACACGCCCAGGACCAGCGCACCCACCCCCAGGCGCAGGTGGCGGGCAGCGGCACGTCGGGCATCGGAGGGAACCTTCATGCCCCCAGGCTAGAGTCCCGCCCGGCCGCCCCGCTGCGTGCCGGGGCACACTCGCACTTCACGGCCCGTTCAGGCACCGGACGGCCGGGCGGGTGCGCCGCCACACTCGCCGCGCCACGCGCCGCGCTAGCCTGCCCGTCAGATGACCGCCCCCCCGGACCCCGCCCCTCCCGGCCCGAGCGCCACCGACGCCCTGATCGTCGGGGCCGGCCCGGCCGGACTGGCCCTGGCCGCCGAACTCGGGGCCCGCCACCTGAACGTGCGGGTCCTCGCGCCGGACCCGCACGCCCCCTTTCCCGCCACGTACGGCGCGTGGCTGGACGACCTGCCCGGCTGGGCCGCCCGGTCGTGCGTGGCGCAGGTCTGGACCGACGTCCGCGTGTACACCGCCACGCCGCCCACCCCGCTGCTGCGGCCCTACGCCCTGCTCGACAACGCCGCGCTGCGCGGGGCGCTGCTCGGACGGGCCGGCCCGCACCTGACGCTGCAGGCCGCGCAGGTGACCCGCGCCGAGCGGCACGCACGCGGCTGGACCGTCCACGGAACGCACGCCGGCCAGCCCGCCTCGTGGAACGCGCCGCTGGTCATCGACGCCAGCGGCCACCGGCCCGCGCTGCTGCCACACCCGGACCGGCACCCGGACGGCGCGGCCCTCCAGACGGCGTACGGAATCGTGGCGACCTTCGACCGGCCCCCCAGCGCGCCCGGCGCGGCGGTATGGATGGACTACCGCACCCCGCACGGCCCGCACCGGGACGCGACGTTCCTGTACGCCATGCACCTGGGCGGCGACCGGTACTTCGTGGAGGAAACCAGCCTGATCGCCCGGCCCGCCCCCACCCGGCAGGCCCTGGAGGCCCGCCTGCACGCCCGCCTGCGCGCACAGGGAACCCCGCCACGCGAGATTCTCAGTGACGAGTGGGTCTCGTTTCCCATGAACACCGCCGCGCCCGCCCCGGACGGCGTGCTGGCGTTCGGGGCGGCCGCCGGTCTGGTCCATCCCATCAGCGGATTCCAGGTGAGTGGCGCGCTGCGGGACGCGCCGGCCGTCGCCGACGCCATCGCTGGGGCTCTGCGAGATGGCGGCGACCCCGCACAGGCCGGCTGGGACGTCCTGTGGACCCCGGAACGCCGCGCGGCCCGCGCCGTGCACCTGCTGGGCGTGCAGGCCCTGCTGAACCTGCCCGCCAGCGCCCTGCCCGCCTTCTTCGGGGCGTTCTTCGCGCTGCCGCCCACGCGCTGGCACGCCTTTCTGGACCCCCGCACGCCGCCCGGCCCGCTGGCGCGCACCATGCTGCGCCTGTTCGCGCACGCGCCCGCCCACGTGCGCCTCCCGCTGGCCCGCGCGGCCCTGGGGCACGCCGGGACCAGCCTGCACGCCCTGAACGCCGCCGCGCGTACACTGACGGCATGAGCCTCCTGGACATGATCGGCCCCGTCATGATCGGCCCCAGCAGCAGCCACACGGCCGGCGCCTGCCGTCTGGGCCTGGTCGCGCACCACCTGCTCGGCGAGGCGCCCCGGCGGGCGGTGATCGACCTGCACGCCTCCTTCGCCAAGACCGGCCGCGGGCACGGCACGCACCTCGCGCTGATCGCCGGCCTGCTGGGCATGCGGCCCGACGACCAGCGCCTCCCGCACGCCTTCGCGCAGGCGCAGGCGGCCGGACTGACCTTCGACTTCCGCGACGCGGACCTGGGCGACGTGCACCCCAACACAGCCCGCGTGACCGTGCAGGGCGACACGCAGACCCTGACCGTGCAGGGCAGCAGCACCGGCGGCGGCGTGATCCAGGTGGCGCAGGTGCAGGGCCTGGGTGTGAACTTCAGCGCCGCCAGTCCCACCGCCCTGCTGCGCTACCAGGACGCGGTCGGCATGATCGCCCGCATCGCCAGTACCATCGCTGCCGACGGCGTGAACATCGCGACCCTCACCTGCACCCGCGAGACGCGCGGCGGTCAGGCGCTGCTGGCCATCGAACTCGACCAGCCGCTGAGCCCCGAGGCGCTGGCGTTCCTGAACCGCTGGCCCGACGTGAACTGGGTGCGGATGCTGCCCAAACTCATGGACGGCTAGAGCCGTTCCCCATTCTCTGCTTCGCGGCTGTGCCATACGGACTGCCGTTTGTTTCGTTCACAGATCGGAACACCACCGATCTGTCAACTCCACGTCCGGAGGGGCGCCCAGCTCCTTCTCTGCGGCGCAGCTCTACGGGTCGCATCCGCCCGGATTGAACGGCTTTGTCAGCCATTCAATCGGAATTCGTATGACAAGTCCGCCCGGCCATACAGACTGCATCTTTATGGCAAACGCTCTAGGACGCTCCCCGGAGGCGGCCGGTCGTGACGGCGCGGTACCCCAGCTCCCAGCTGACCGCGTCCGCTGCGTCCTGCAGGGCGCGCAGCAGCGCCTCGCGCTCGCGCAGGTGCCGGGTGGGCAGGCTGACACCCAGCGCGGCCAGCACGCCGCCGTCCGCACCCCGGACCGGGACGGCAAGGCTGGCCGTGCCGGCCGCCCACTCGTCCGCCGTGACCGCGTACCCCTCGGCGCGGATCGCCTGGGCCTGCGCCGCCCAGGTGCCGGCGTCCGTGACGGTGCTGGGCGTGAACGTCACGGCCGGGCGCGGCAGGGGCTGACCGGCGTGGGCCAGCAGCAGCTTGCCGCTGGCCGTCGCGTGGGCCGGCAGTTCGAAATCCAGTTCGCCCGCCACGGGCGGCCCATCTCGGCCCTGCACGCTCCTCGCGATGCACAGCACCCGGCCCGACGCTGCGTCCAGCACGCACAGGAACGCCAGTCGGTGCGCGGCCCGCGCGACCCGTTCCATCGCCGCGTGCGCCGGCGCGTACCAGGGCAGGCTGCCGTACAGGGCGCTCGACAGCTTCAGCAGCCGCCACCCCAGCCGGTAGCGGCCTCTCGCCACGCGCACCAGCAGGCCAGTCTCGACCAGCGCCAGCAGCTGCTCGTGCAGGGTGCTGGTCGGCACGCCCAGGTGCCGCGACAGGTCCGACAGGCGCCACTCGGTGTGATCCGCGTCGAAGGCAGTCAGTACGTCCACCGCGCCGGATAGCAGGGAAGAGGAGGCCATGCGCGCAGTCTGCCACGTTTCCGGCTGAACCGGAAAGACCGGGCGCGTGGGGTTCACAGCGCCAGTCCCGAGATCACCTCCGCCGCGCGCGCCACCCCGTTCTCCGCCCGGATGCGGGCGCCCAGGGCCGCCGCCCGTTCCTTCATGCCGGGATTGGTCACGGCGCGCGTCAGGGCGTCTGCCAGCGTCCGCTCGTTCAGGGCGCGGCGGGGCACCGGGGCAGGGCCCACGCCCAGCCTCTGCACGCGGTCGCCCCAGAACGGCTGATCCCCGAAGAACGGCACGATGACGTTCGGCACGCCCGCCGCGAGGCCCGCCGCCGTCGTGCCCGCCCCGCCGTGATGCACGGTCGCCGCCACGCGCGGGAACAGCCAGTCGTGCGGGACGCTGTCCGTCACGAACACCGTGTCCGGCACGTCGGCGGCACTCAGGCCACCCCAGCCGCTCAGGAGCACCGCCCGCTGCCCGCTGCGCGCCAGGGCCGCCACGACCGCGCGGGTGGTCGCCTGCGGGTCCGGGGTGGTCATGCTCCCGAACCCGATGGATACCGGGGGCGGCCCGGCGTTCAGGAACGCCTCCAGCGCGGTCGGCGGCGTCCAGGCCTCTTGCGGGAGGAACCAGTAGCCGGTCAGGTGCTGTGCCACGTCCCAGTCGGCGGGGCGCGGCAGGACCGCCGGACTGATGCCATGCAGGGTCGGTAGGGGCCGCAGCGGGCGTGGGCCGAGTAGCGGCGCGGGGGAGAGACCCAGCACCTCGCGCCGCGCGCGCGAGTCGGCCGAGCGGAACATCTGCCACATTACCTGCCGCGTTAGGACGTGCGACAGGCGGTTCGCCCAGCCGCCCAGCCGCGCGGTGGCCGGTGGAAAGATCGCGCCCGGAAATGCCCGCGTGGGATGGAACGGCACCACGTGCGCCTCCACGAGCGGCACGCGCAGCTTCTCCGAGAGGGCCTGCGCGACGTTCATGCCCCCGATGCCGGCCACGAGCAGGTCGGCGTCCCGCGCGGCCACGAGGCCGTCCTCGGCCCACAGCAGCGCCCCCTGCTGCGTGGCGCGCGCGGACACCCGGTTGATCGCCAGCATGTTCCCGCTCGCCAGCGCGGCGCGCATCTCGGGGCTGTTCACGACCTCCTGCACGTCCCCGCGCATCGGGGCGAACTCCAGACCCGCGCCCGTCACGAGCGCGCGGAACGCCTCGTGCGAGGCGAGCCGCACCGCGTGCCCCGCCCGGCGCAGCCCCAGCCCCAACGCCACGTACGGCTGCACGTCCCCGCGCGACCCCAGCGCGATCAGCGTGATCTTCATGCCCGCTCCGCCGCCACCAGGGCCAGCAGCACGTCGGCCACGCGCGCCGCTGTCACCTGCGGATCTGGGAGAGGGTCGCCCGACAGTGCGCCCTGCACGCAGTGGCCCAGCACCAGCGTCAGGCCGGCGCGCAGCAGCTCGCCGGTGTCCACGCCACGCAACTCGGGCCGTGCCGCGAGCGCCTGCGCGCCCAGGTCCGCCGTCCCGGTCAGACCGTCGGCGAAAGCGCGGCCCAGGTCGCGGCGGATCAGGCCCTCGGACAGGATCACGCGCAGCAGCCCCGCCTCGTCCTGCGCCAGCGCCGTCAGGGGCGCGGCCAGGAACGCCCGCAGGAAGTCCCGCAGGTTCAGGGCCGCCAGCGCCGCCGGATCGAGCGAGTCGCGCGCCTGCTCTCCCAGCGCGCCGAACAGGCCCAGCAACAGGTCGTCCTTGCTGCGGAAGTGGTGGTAGAGGGTGCCCTCGGCCAGTCCCGCCTGCCGCGCCACCGCGCGCATGGTCGTGCGGTGGAAGCCGTCCTGCGCGAAACAGACCTGCGCCGCCCGGAGGATGGTCGCCCGCCGCTGGGGATCGTCCGCCGGGCGGGGCGAGGTGCGCTTCGCCTGCTTGTCCTTATCCGAGTGAGTGTTCACTCATTCATGATGCTGAATGACAGGCCGGGATGCAAGGGAGGGAAGCATCTTTCCGGGCAGACCGGAAAACCAGATTGCCACCCTTACCAGACAGGCGGAAGATGACGGCACGTAAACCACGCCACGAGCGGTGAGACCATCACTGCGGCCACCGCCACCGCCACTGCGCTCCGCACCCATATCCGCCCGCCCCCGGAGGACCTCCCATGACCCAGCCCACCACCGAATCCGCCCCCGTCGTCCGCGCCCCCCGTGGCCCCCACAAGACTGCGAAGGGCTGGGTGCAGGAGGCCGCCAAGCGCATGCTGATGAACAACCTCGACCCGGACGTCGCCGAGCACCCCGACACCCTGGTCGTGTACGGCGGGCGCGGCAAGGCCGCCCGCAACTGGGAGGCCTTCCACCGGATCGTGGAGACGCTCGACCGGCTGGAGAACGACGAGACGCTGCTGATCCAGTCCGGCAAGCCCGTCGCCGTGCTGAAAACGCACGAGTGGGCGCCGCGCGTGCTGCTCGCCAACTCCAACCTCGTGCCGCACTGGGCGAACTGGGAGACCTTTGACAAACTCGACCGGGCGGGGCTGATGATGTACGGCCAGATGACCGCCGGAAGCTGGATCTACATCGGCACGCAGGGCATCCTCCAGGGCACCTACGAGACCTTCGCGGGCGCGGCCCGCAAACACTTCGGCGGCAGCCTGAAAGGCACCATCACCGTCACCGCCGGACTGGGCGGCATGGGCGGCGCGCAACCGCTGGCCGTGAAACTCGCCGGGGGCGTCAGCATCACCATCGAGATCGACCCGACCCGCATCCAGAAACGCCTCGACACCCGCTACCTCGACGAGGTCGCCCCCAGCCTGGAGGACGCCATCGCCCGCGCCGAGGGGTACAAGGCCGGGGGCGTCGCCCGTTCCATCGGCGTGCAGGGTAACGCCGCCGACCTCGTCCCGCAGCTCGTCACCATGAACTGGACCCCGGACCTCATCACCGACCAGACCAGTGCACACGACCCCATGTGGGGCTACCTCCCCATCCTCGCGCCTGACGAGGACGCCGACAAACTCCGCACCGACCACGCCGACGAGTACCGCCGACGCGCATACGACGCGATGGCCGCGCACGTCCGCGCCATCCTCGAACTCCAGAAACGCGGCGCGGTCGCCTTCGACTACGGCAACAACCTCCGCCACCGCGCCCAGGAAGCGGGCGTGGAGAACGCCTTCGACTACCCCGGCTTCGTGCCCGCCTTCATCCGCGACTCCTTCTGCGAGGGCCGCGGCCCCTTCCGCTGGGTGGCCCTCAGCGGCGACCCCGAGGACATCCGCGCCACCGACCGCGCGCTGCTGGACCTCTTCCCCAACGACGAACGCCTGCAGAGCTGGCTCAGGTACGCCGCCGACCAGATCGCCTTCCAGGGCCTCCCCGCCCGCATCTGCTGGCTCGGGTATAAGGAACGCGACCGGGCTGCCCGCCTGTTCAACGAGATGGTCGCCGACGGCCGCCTGAAAGCCCCCATCGTCATCGGCCGCGACCACCTCGACGCCGGCAGCGTCGCCAGCCCCTACCGCGAAACGGAAGCCATGCTCGACGGCAGCGACGCCGTCAGCGACTGGCCCCTCCTGAACTTCGGCCTCGGCATCGCCTCCGGCGCCAGCTGGATGAGCTTCCACCACGGCGGCGGCGTCGGCCTGGGCTTCAGCCAGCACAGCGGCCTCGTCATCGTCGCCGACGGCACCGAGGAAGCCGCGCAGAAACTCTCCCGCGCTCTCACCAACGACCCCGGCATGGGCGTCATCCGCCACGCCGACGCCGGCTACGACCACGCGCTGGATGTGGCCCGCGAACGCGGCCTCGACCTCCCCAGCCTCGGCATCAAAGACCACTCCAGAGACGGGCAGTGACCCAGCCCACCCACCTTCCTTACGGAGGAATCGCCACCTTCGCCCGCGCGCCGATGGTCCAGCCCGAGGGAGACTGGACGGCGGACGTGGCCGTGCTCGGCATTCCCTTCGATATCGCGCTGGGCTTCCGCCCCGGCGCCCGCTTCGCGCCGCGTGCGCTGCGGGAGGCGAGTCTGCGGAGCGTGCCGCCCTTCACGGGCCTGGACGGCGTGACGAGACTGGCGGGCGTGACCTTCGCGGACGCGGGGGACGTGGTGCTGCCCAGCCTGGAGCCGGAACTCGCGCGGCAGCGGATCAGCGCGGCGGCGGAACTCGTGCGGGACCGGTGCAGCCTGCCGGTGTTCCTGGGTGGCGATCACAGCGTGACGTACCCGATCCTGCGGGCGTTCGCGGGCGTGCCTGACCTGCATGTGGTGCAGCTGGACGCGCACCTGGACTTCACGGACACGCGAAACGACACCCGCTACAGCAACAGCAGCCCCTTCCGCCGCGCGTGCGAGGACCTGCCGAACCTCGTGCACATCACGACCATTGGCCTGCGCGGCCTGCGCTTCGACCCGGAAGCGGTCGCGGCGGCCCGTGCGCGCGGGCACGCATTGATCCCCATGACAGACGTCGCGGGTGACCTGCCGGGCGTGCTTGAGCAGCTGCCACGCGGGAAGAACGTGTACCTCAGTGTGGACGTGGACGCCTTCGACCCCAGCGTGATTCCCGGCACGAGCAGCCCCGAACCGGACGGCCTGACCTACGCCCAGGGCATGGCGATCCTGGCGGAAACTGCGCGGCACAACACCATCGTCGGCCTGGACGTGGTGGAACTCGCCCCGAACCTCGACCCCACCGGACGCAGCGAACTCCTGATGGCGCGGCTGATCATGGAGACGCTGTGCGCCGCGCAGGAATCTGGAATCTTCACGTCATGACCAGACCCCGTTCCATGCTGCCACCCGTCGAATCGCGCCTGACTGGAGTGGCGCACCCGCGCAACCAGCTCAAACGCCAGCTGAAGAAGGAACTGGCGACACTCACGACACCCGACACCGCCATCATGCGGCCAAGCCTGTGGCTGTCAGTCACCGCCGTGCCGTTCGTGCTGCACGTCGCCGTGCGCCACGACACGACCCTCGAAGACATGGACGCCTTTCTTCGGGAAATCTGGATGGAATGCTGCGGGCACCTGAGTGAATTCGAGTCACGTCCCACGAAGTACGAGACGATCACGTACCGCAACGATTCCGAAGAGGACTTCGAGGACGACGAGTTGGACACCGACTCTGATGAAGAAGAGCTGTCGGACGACGAATCCTGGGACGACTACGCAGAAAAGGAACCTGAGCGGAGCGATTTCCCGGTCATGTCCGACGACGACTGGGAGGCTCTCCGAACTCGCCTGAGCCCCGGCGCGCACCCGGAGCGTCCCCTGACCGTCACCATCCGGGAGGCCATGGACGGTGTGAAGGACCTGCGGTATGAGTACGACATGGGCACTACCACCCGCTGCGTGCTGAAGGTGGAGGCGGAGCTGACGTTGCCCTGGCCGGAGGACAGGACGGTGCGGCTCCTGGCCCGCAACGCCCGCCCCGACTGGGTGTGCCGCGAGTGTGCCGAACCGGCTACCCACCAGTGCATCATGGGCGAGTGCTGGGAGGACGGGTACGCCAAGTTCTGCGCGAAACATGCCAGAACCCATCCACGCAAGGCCCACCCGCGCGAGGGTGGAGATGCCTGGATGATCGCGCCCCTCTCCAACTCCCCGCGCGATCCCTGCTGCGGGTACTTCGAGCACCCAAGCAGTGAGGAGGACTACGTGTGGTGACGGAAACACTGTTCACGAACATCAGCCAGCTCGTGACGCCTGCGCCGGGTGTGCAGCGCGGCGCGGCCATGCGCGACCTGACCGTCATACCCGACGCGGCGATGCTCGTGTCGGGCGGCGTGATCCGCTGGGTCGGCCCGCGCACCGACGCTCCCGGAATCGCGCAGGAACATGATCTGGGCGGCGTGGCGGTCGTCCCCGGATTGATCGACCCGCACACGCACGCCGTCTGGGCCGGGGATCGCCTCGCGGACTTCGAGGCGCGCGTGCAGGGCGTCCCATACGAGGAGATCCTCGCGCGCGGCGGCGGCATCCGCAGCTCCATGCGGGCGACCGGGGCGGCCAGCGTGGACGAACTCGTCGCGCTCGCCCGGCCACGATTGCGGGCATTGCAGGACTCCGGCGCGACGACCACCGAGGTCAAGAGCGGGTACGGCCTGGACTTCGACGCCGAGCTGCGGATGCTTCATGCCGTCCGCACCCTTCAGGCCGAATTCGGGCTCGTGCCGACCCTGCTGATTCACGTGCCGCCCACTGAGGGCCGCGCCGAGTACGTGCAGGCCGTCTGCCGTGACCTGATCCCCAGTGTGGCGCGTGAGGGGCTGGCGACAGCCGTGGATGTGTTCACCGAGCGCGAGGCGTTCACGGTGGATGAAACCCGCGCGATCCTCCAGGCTGCGAAAGCACATGGCCTTCAGACGAAGCTGCACGCCGATCAGTTCCACGCCATCGGCGGCACGGAACTCGCGTGTGAGCTGGGTGCCCTGAGCGTGGATCACCTGGAGGCGAGCGGCCCCGCGCAGATCGCCGCGCTGGCCGCGTCGAACACCGTGGCGACCATCCTGCCCGGCGTGACCCTGCACCTGGGTCTGCCCGCCGCGCCGGGCCGCGCCCTCATTGACGCGGGAGGGGCAGTCGCCGTGGGCACCGACCTGAACCCCGGTTCCTCACCTGTGTTCAGCACGCAATTCGCGCTGGCCCTCGCGGTGCGCCTGTGCCGCCTGACGCCCGCCGAGGCGCTGACCGCCTGCACCGTGAACGCGGCCGCCGCCCTCGGCCTGAGCGACCGGGGAGCCCTCGCGCCCGGTCAGCGCGCCGACTTCCTCGCCCTGCACAGCCCCGACTGGCGTGACCTGCCCTACACCCTCGGCGCGAACCCCGTGCGGCAGGTCTTCATCGGCGGGACTTCGGTCTGAGCCACCTCTATCAACCATCTTCCATCACCCATCAACCCTCCGAAGGAGTACCCGTGATTCTCGATCAACACCTGTCCCTGTCTGATTTCCTGTCCGTCGTGCGTGGCGGCGAGTCCGTCCAGCTGTCCGAGGCCGCGCGGGAGCGCATTCTTCGTGCGCGGGCGGTGATCGAGCGGATCGTGGATGGTCAGGCGGCGGTGTACGGCGTGAACACGGGCTTCGGGAAGTTCGCGTCGGTGCAGGTGCCGCGCGAGGGGCTGGAGGAGTTGCAGTTGAACCTGATCCTGTCGCACGCGATCGGGGTGGGGGAGAACCTGCCGGGCGAGGTGGTGCGCGGCATGCTGCTGTTGCGGGCGCAGTCGCTGGCGCTGGGGCACTCTGGGGTGCGGCCCGAGGTGGTGGAGCTGCTGCTCTCGCTGCTGAACGCGGGGGCGCACCCGGTCATTCCGGCGCAGGGCAGTGTGGGCGCGTCGGGGGATCTGGCCCCGCTGGCGCATCTGGCCCTCGCGCTGATCGGGCACGGCGAGATCGAGTACCGGGGCGAGGTGCGCACCAGTGCGGACGTGCTGGCCGAACTGGGCCTGACCCCGCTGACGTTGCAGGCGAAGGAGGGACTGGCACTCATCAACGGCACGCAGCTGATGGGCAGCCTGCTCGCGCTGGCCGTCGCGGACGCCCGCACCCTGCTGGGCACGGCGAACCTCGCGGCGGCCATGACGGTCGAGGCGATGTACGGCTCGCACCGGCCCTTCCAGCCGGATGTGATCGGCCTGCGCCCCCACCCCGGCGCGGTCGCGGTGGCCGAGGAACTGCGGTTCTTCCTGCGGGACTCGCAGATCGCGCCGTCGCATCTGGTGGGGGACGGGAAGGTGCAGGACGCGTACTCCCTGCGGGCCGCGCCGCAGGTACACGGCGCGAGCCTGGACGCGCTGGCACACGCCGAGCGGGTCCTGGCCGTCGAGTTCGCGTCCGTGACGGACAACCCCCTGATCTTCCCCGACACCGGGGACGTGGTGAGCGGCGGGAACTTCCACGGGCAGCCGCTGGCCGTGACCATCGACGCACTCAAGGTCGCGGTGGCGGAACTCGGCAGCATCTCGGAGCGCCGCTGCGAGCAGCTCCTGAACCCGGCCCTGTCCGGCCTGCCGGGCTTCCTCGCGCCGCAGGGCGGCCTGAACAGCGGGTTCATGATCGCGCAGTACACGGCCGCCGCGCTCGTCAGCGAGAACAAGGTCCTCGCGCACCCCGCCAGCGTGGACACCATTCCCACCAGCGCCAACCAGGAGGATCACGTCAGCATGGGCGCACACGGCGCCCGGCAACTGCGGGCCATCCTGGAGAACGTGCAGAACGTCATCGGGATCGAACTGCTGTGCGCCGCGCAGGCACTCGACTTCCAGAACCTCCACGCCGGGCGCGGCGCGCAGGCCGCCTGGGAGCACATCCGCGCGCACATCCCCAACATGACGCAGGACCGCTACTACCGCCCCGACCTCCTGAAGATCGTGGAGATGGTGCGAAGTGGGGAGCTGCTGCGGGTGGCGCGGGAAGCGTAGGGGACCCCTTACCGGTTCAGCCATTCCAGTCCGCCCGCGCGGCCGTCTGCGAGCAGGTCGATGCGGGCGCTGGCGTGCCCGTGCGCGGTCAGCGGCGGGTCGGGCTGCCGCGCCTGCGCGGAGTCGGGTCGGTCCTCGATCAGGTTGTTCTGCGACTGGGCGTGGCGGATCAGCAGCAGCTTCACACCTTTACCGTGAGGCGTCCGGGCGGCACGGACGACCTCATGCGCTGCTGATTCGGCTAGACAGGTCCGGCCTTAGGATGGGGTCCACTTCCAGATGCCTCCGCCCCTCACGCCTCACCCAAGGAACCCATGACCACCCTCGACGACATCCTGAACGCACCCGCCCCCGCCTCCGAGTGGATTCTCGCGCAGGACTGCGCCGAGACCGGCCTGCACCCCGACGACATCCGCACCGAGATGCTGCGCCGCATCCGCGAGATGCGCGCCAGCATCGAACGCGGCCTGAGCAGTGACGCCAAAAGCATCACGGGGATGGTCGGCTGGAACGCCAAGGGCCTCTGGGACGCCCCGGACGTGCTGGGTGCGCCCGTCCTGAAGCGCGTGCAGGCCTACGCCATGGCCGTGAACGAGGAGAACGCCCGCATGGGCCGCATCGTCGCCGCACCCACCGCAGGCAGCGCGGGCACCATCCCCGGCGCACTGATCGGCGTGGCCGACCACCTGGGTATTCCCGACGAGCAACTCGTGAACCCCATGATCCTCGCCGCCGGGATCGGCAAGGCCATCAGCAAGCGCATGTTCATCAGCGGCGCGGCGGGCGGCTGTCAGGCCGAGATCGGCAGCAGTGCCGCCATGGCCGCCGCCGCCATCGTCGAACTGATGGGCGGCACGCCCCGCGCCGCCGTACACGCCGCCAGCATGGCACTCATGAACACCATCGGCCTCGTGTGCGACCCGGTCGGCGGGTACGTGGAAGTCCCCTGCGTGAGCCGCAACGCCTTCTACGCCGTGCACGCCGTCAGCGCCGCGCAGCTTGCCCTGGCGCAACTGGAATCCTTCATCCCGCCCGACGAGGTCCTGGGCGCGATGGCCAGCGTGGGCCGCATGATGCCCGCCGCGCTGCGCGAAACCGCCGACGGGGGCCTCGCCCAGACGCCCACCGGGCTGGCCGTCACCGCTCGCATGGAAGGCAAGGATGGGGACTCGGGCGGAATGATCGAACTGCCGCTGGCGTAAGCGGGCAGGAGCGGGCCGACCTGAATTTCGGGTCGGCCCGCTCTCGTCACGGGTTCAGGTCGCAGTGGTACGACGCACCGCTGCCCAGCTCTGCACACTCCCCGCCGCGCACGCCACGATCACGGCCAGCACCGTCGCCCACTGATCGGCCACCCCCGGATCACGCGGGGCCGCGTCGCCCAGCGCCGCCTGCAACACGACTACTGCCAGCCACGCGCCCGGCAGGAACGCCAGCGCGCCCGCTCCGGCCTCCAGCGCCCCCAGGCGCTGGGTACCCAGCAGGGCCCCGCCCACGCCCGACAGGATCATCACGCCCAGCCACAGGCCATCCGGCGCGTCGTGTCGCCAGAGGAACTGGCTGAGCAGCACCACGCCCACGCCCAGTGCAGCGAACACCGCTGCCGCTAGACCCGCAGCGCGCCACCCGAACCGTCCCGCCGCCAGTCTCGTCTGCGCCGCCCACTTCTGGTCGTTCACGCTGGAGGCTTCGTTCTGCATGGCGGACCTCCACTCTTCGGGGGTCATGCGAGGCTCCGGGGGTGGTGCTGCTGGCGGCGGAAGGGGAGACCAAGGACAATCCCGAGGGCCGCGACGCCCAGCGCGACGCTGAGGGGGTAGGCGGGGAACCCGGCGAAGTCACTGAGGATCAGGTTACCGAGGCTGGAAATGGTGATGGTGCCCAGCGCGGCGCACAGCAGCGTGATCCAGCGGGGGACGCGCAGGCGGGTGGCGACGGCCGCGAGCATGAAGACGGTCAGGATCAGGCCCAGCAGGGGCAGTTGCGGGTCCTGGCTGCTGGTGATGGTCGTGACGGGCTGGGGGTTGCCCAGGAGGTTCCATTTCAGGAAGGTCAGGCTGTCCACGCCGTTGCGGGCCGCCTCGCGGGTCATGACGCTCCACTGGGTGGTCAGGGTCAGGGCAGCGGTGGCGGTCACGGTGCCGGTGGTGGCGAGCAGCGCGGTCAGGACGGTGCGGGCCAGCTGCCGGTGGCGCAGGCTCTGGCGGGTGTCGCGGCTCCAGTTGGCGTCGGTGACGCTGTCCGCTTCGTTCTGCATGCCGATCTTCCAGTCGTCGTGGGTCATGGTGCAACGCTCCTGTGGGGGTGGATGAGGGTCGAGAGTGCCCATCCGAAGGTGATCAGCAGGCCGAACGTGACCAGCGTGGTCATGAGCAGCTGGGGGAGCAGGGGGAGCAGCGCAGCCAGTGTGCTCAGCGTGAACACGTCGGACGCTCCTCGGAGGCTCGTGCCGACGATCAGAAGGATGGGCAGCGTGGAGAGGCTGGCGGCCAGGAGGGCAGGGACCCACGGTGCGGAGCCGCGCAGGACGCGGCGGGTCAGCCACGCCAGCGTCAGCAGGAGGGAAAGGCCGCTCGTCCAGAGAAATCCGGCCAGGGGATGCACCCACTCGAAGACGTGCGTGGGCAGCTCTCTCTGGGTGATGAGTGTTCCGGCGGCGGGCAGGGCGCTGATGATCAGGAGTTCGCCGAAGCTTCGCGTGGTGAGGACGGCGCCGAGGTCCTGTTTCGCGCGTCGCCAGAGGAGGGTCCGGCGTGCTTCACGCGCCCAGTGCGGGTCGGCGTGCTGGAGTTCAGTGTCGAGGGCGTCGCTCCAGTCGTCATGATTCATGTCATGGCACCGGTCGTGGTGCGCCTGGCAGTGCCCGGTTCGTGGCGTTCGCGGGCCAGCCCGAGGCCGCTCTGCGTCAGGCGGTAGATGTGGCGGGGGGGTCTGCCGGGGTGCGGGGACGGTTCCCACTGGGCGTCCAGGTGGCCCTGTTCGTGCAGGCGCTGGAGGATGGGGTAGAGGGTTCCGCTTTTCAGGTTGGTGCTCTTGGACAGGTCGTAGCCGTAGGTGTGCGCGGGGTAGGTCTGCTGGAGGGCGTGCAGGACGGCTTTCGTGTGAGGACTGGAGTTGGGTGGGCGGGGCATAGCCTATTAGCAACATATGTAGAGTTTCGTGTCAAGCGATAGTGCGGCAGATGAACAACCGCTGCCTCCGCACTGGACGGGGCAGCGGTTCCCGGCACCCAGGCTCAGGCGGCGGCGGGCATTCCTGGCGTGTGCGTGTACGCCTGCCCACCTGCCTGGATGACCCCAGCCGGCACGGGCAGACTGGCCCCCTCGCCCTGCACGCGCGGCGTGACGAAGTAGAACGACAGGCCCAGCAGCAGGTACACGGCGATCAGCAGCACGCCCTCGAACCAGGTGGCCTCGCCGTCCTTGGTGACGGTCGTGACGATCAACGCGACGGCCACGATGGCGACCAGTTCCAGCGGGCTGGAGAACACGAGGTTCATGGGTTTGCCGATCACGTACGAGATGATCACCAGCACGGGCGCGGTGAACAGGGCCACCTGAATGGTCGCGCCGACCGCGATGTTGATGGCCAGCCCGATCTGCCCCTTGCGCGCGAAGTAACTGCCGGCGATGTATTCCGCGAAGTTCCCCACGACGGCCAGCACGATGATGCCCAGGAAGAACGGGCTGAGGCCCAGCGTGGTGCTCGTGGCTTCCAGCGCGCCGGACAGCATCTCGGATTCCAGGGCGATCAGGGCGGTCGCGCCGATCATGGTCGCGGCGGCCCGCCACACCGGCCACAGGTCCCCGTGCCCGTGCCCGTTCTCTTCCTCCATGGCGAAGGCGTCCTTGTGCGTGACCAGCGTGTACACGAGGTTCAGGGCGTACACGGCGATCAGCACGACGGCCACGCCCAGGCTCAGGTACTCGTCGAGGTTCGCGCGGACCGTGTCGCTGCCCGCCAGGAAGTCCGGGAGTCGCTCGGTGTAGTCGAACAGCGCCGGGATCAGCAGGGCGATCACCACCAGGAACAGCATGGAGTTCAGCTGCCCGGCGTTCGAGCGGCTGAACTTCTGCGTGTTCCGCCCGAAACTGCCGATCAGGATGGCCAGCCCCAGGCCCAGCAGCGCGTTCCCGATGATGCTGCCCGTGATCTGCGCCTTCACCACCGTGATGTTCCCGGCCAGCAGCACGAAGACAGCGATGATCAGTTCCGCGAGGTTCCCGAACGTGACGTTCAGCAGGCCGCCGATGGTCTGTCCGGCCCGCGCCGCGACCTGCTCGGTGGCCTGCCGCAGCAGGTCCGCCAGCGGAATGATCGCGATGACGGACGTCAGGAAGACCCACAGGGGCGGCGCGTGCAGGGCGTACTCCAGCAGCAGGCTGACCGGAATGAAGGCGAGCAGGAATTTCATCCACATGCCGGCAGTGTAGGCCCAGGGTTCTCATGAAGCGTGCCCCGCATGCAGAGCGAAGGTTCATGCGGACTGCCGGGCTTGGCGTTGACCCCCCCCGCCAGCTCACCGGGTTGCCAACGCCACGCCCGGACCCCGTTTTGCTCCTGCGCTGCGCCGCGCTGCGAGGCCGCCCGGATTGAACGGTGCCCGCAACCCATTCACTCGGAGTCCGTCCCGGGTGTGCGGGTCAGCTGCCGGGGTCAGGGGGTGGCGGTCGGGAGGCCGAGCAGGTGTTGCAACTGCGCGTGCGAGGTCACCACGTGGCGCACTCCGGCGGCGTGCAGGTGCGCGGCGTCGTCCGGGTGGGCGTGCCCGGTGGCGAGCAGGCCGATCACGGTCGCCCCGGCCCGCACGCCCGCCGTGGCGCCGGGAACGCTGTCCTCGACGACCACGCAGCGCGTGATGTCCGCCCCGAGCTGCGCGGCGGCGAAGGCGTACAGGTCCGGTTCCGGCTTGCCGCGCCCGCCCACCCACGACGGGTCGTAGGCGTGCGTACCCACCAGTCCCGCCAGTCCGGCCGACGCGAGCTTCATGTGCAGCCGCCCGCGTTCGCTGTTGCTGCCCACCGCGAACGGCACGCCCCGGTCCCGCAGGCCGCGCAGGGTGTCGCGCGCCCCGTCGATGGCGTCCAGGGTGTCGAAGGCCGCGTTGAAGCGGTCTTCCAGGATGGGCAGGAAGGCGTCGGTGGGCGTCCAGCCGTGCAGGTCCGCCAGGCGCACCAGCACGTTCGGAAAGGTCTGCCCGACGGCCAGGTGCGCGAAGTCGTTCAGGGCCAGCGGCAGGCCATGCTCGGCCAGCGTGCGGACCCACACGCCGGCCGCCAGCGCCTCGCTGTCCACCAGCACGCCGTCCAGGTCGAACAGGACCGCGTCGAAGGTGCCGGCCAGGGTCGGGCCGTCCGTGGGGGCGGTCACTGGCCCAGGCCCGTGTCGTCGGCCGGGCCGTTCTCCCACCCGGCCAGGACATGCACGTGCGTGTGGAAGACCATCTGCCCGCCGCCGGGACCGCAGTTCACGACCAGCCGGTAGTCCTGCGCGTGCTGCCGCGCCACCCGCGTGGCGGTCAGCCACAACTCGCCCATCTCGGCGGCGTCCGTGATCTCGTCCACGCGCGACGACACCTTCTTCGGAATGACCAGCAGGTGAATGGGCGCCTTCGGGGCGATGTCGCGGATCGCGATGTAGCGCTCGTCCTCGAACACGATCTGGCTGGGAATCTCGCGGGCGATGATCCGCTCGAACAGGGTGGGAGAAGTCATGCCACACACTCTAGCCGCCGCGTTCAGACCCGCCCGCCGCGCGGTTCAGACGCGCGTCTTTAGCGCACGTTCATGCAACGGCGCGGCGCGATCCGATCCGGCGGGGCCTGCATATACCCGGTTGTCAGGAACGAGAGCCGGCACCGAACGGTTCTCCACCACCCCAAGCCCCCGCGTGCCTGAACGGCGGACCTCACCCCGGTGCGGCCCCGCCTCCGGCCTACCCAACAGGAGTCCACCATGACGAACCACCAGACCACCGACCGCCAGATCCTCGACGACGCCACCAGCACCGACACCATGAACCGCCGCGCCGCGATGGGCTTCCTCGGCAAGATCGGCATGGGCGCCGCCGCCATGGGCCTCGCCGCGACCGCCGGCACCGCCGCCGCCGCACCCGCCAAGAACATCGACGCGGACGTCCTGAACTTCGCGCTGAACCTCGAGTACCTCGAGGCAGCCTTCTACCTCGCCGCCGTGGGCCGCGTGAACGAACTGCGCAAGATCGGCGGCGGGGCCGACATCATCCTGCCTGCCGGGCTCGACCAGGACCGCGGCATGACCTTCAAGGACGGCAACGTGCAGGCCCTGGCCCGCGACATCGCCGAGGACGAACTCTCGCACGTGAAATTCCTGCACGGCGCGCTCGGCAAGGCCGCCGCCGCCCGTCCCGTCATCGACCTGAACGGCGCGTTCCGCGCCGCCGGGAAGGCCGCGTCCGGCGGGAAGATCGACGGGTTCAACCCCTTCCTAAATGACCTGTTCTTCCTGCACGGCGCGTTCATCTTCGAGGACGTGGGGGTCACCGCCTACAACGGCGCCGCCACCCTGATCACCAACCCCGCGTACCTGCAGGCCGCCGCCGGCATCCTGGCCGTCGAGGCGTACCACGGCGGCGCGATCCGCACCATGCTGTACCAGCAGCGTCAGGTGAGCGCCGCCGCCGGCCTGTACGTCGGTCAGGTCGTGCAGGCCATCAGCAACCTGCGCGGCTCGGTCGGTGGCATGAAGGACCAGGGCCTGAGCGACAACGCCGGGAACATGGTCGTCGCGCCTGCCGACAAGAACGGCGTGGCGTACGGCCGCTCGACCCGCGAGGTGCTGAACATCGTGTACCTCGCGCCCAACGCGAAGAAGGGCGGGTTCTACCCCAACGGCCTGAACGGCAGCATCAAGTAATACGGACTCCGATTGAATGGCTTACAAAGCCGTTCAATCCGAGCGAAGCGAGTGGGAGAAAACCGGGTTCCGGATTGTCGGCGAAACAAACGGCAGTCCGTATGGGTTCTCGCAGTATTCAGCAGGAGCAGGGAGGATGGGCCACTTGGTCCGCCTCCCTTTCCTGCGCTGCACCGGCGCGTTACCCTGCCCCTGTGACTCCCGATCCCACCCTGGCAGCCCTGCGCGCGGCGGCGGCGCGCACGCTGGAACCCCAGTCCGGCGTGCAGGCCGCCTTGAACGCCATGGGCTTCGTGCAGGCCGACCCGATCCGCGCGCCCGCCCGCGCGCAGGACCTGACGCTGATGGCCCGCGTGCCCGGCTACCGCGCCGGGGACCTGGAACGGCTGTACCCGGTCCTGGACGCCGAGGAGGACATGCTGCCCAACTACGGCTTCATGCCCCGGTCGGTGCAGGCGCTGCTGCACCCGCGCGAGCTGCCCCCCACCCGCCTGGAGGCCGCGCACCCCGGCCTGCTGGACGAGGTGCGGGCCGCCGTGCAGGACCGGGACGAGGTTCACCCGCGCGAGGTGGCGGCGCGGCTGGGCCAGGGCCGCACCGTGAACGCCTGGGGCGGGCAGTCGAGTGCCACGACCCGCGCGCTGGATGTCCTGCACCGCCGGGGCGAACTGCGCGTCACGCGCCGCGTGGGCGGCGTGCGGCTGTACGGCCTGGCCCCGCACCTGCGGGCGCTGCGCGGGTCGCCGCTGCCGGAACCGGAGCGGTTGCGGGGCGCGGTGCATCTGCTGGCGCGGCTGTACGGCCCGCTGCCCGAGGCGAGCCTGGGCTACCTGATCGGCCTGTCGCACTACGGGTTTCCGCACCTGCTGCCGCAACTGCGCGCCGCGTTCCGGCAGGCGGTGCGGGAGGACCTGCACTCGGCGAGGGTGGACGGCCTGAAGTACGTGTGGCTGCCCGAACAGGACCCCGCGCTGGCGCCCGTCCCGCGCGGCGTGCGCATCGTGAACCCCTTCGATCCGCTGGTGTGGGACCGCCGCCGCTTCGCGCACCTGCACGGCTGGACGTACCGCTTCGAGGCGTACACGCCCGCCCCGAAACGCCAGTTCGGGTACTACGCCCTGCCGGTCTTTCATGCGGGCCGGGCCGTCGGCTGGGCGAACCTGAGCGTGCAGGGCGGCCAGCTGAGCGCGGACCTGGGCCTCGCGCCCGGCGTGCGCCGCACCGGGACCTTTACCCGCTCGCTGGACCGCGAACTGGACCGCTGGCGCGCCTTCCTGGGCGTGGACAGTCCAGCTGCGGACACCCAGACGTCCGACTGACGTTCACCCGGTCGCCTCCTGCCACGCGGCCGTGACCTTCAGCGCCGCCCCGGCCGCGTGCCGCTCCGGCGTGCGGGCCGCCTGCCGCACCACTGACAGCAGGTTCAGTGCCAGTCCCGCCTGCTCCTGCGCTGCCAGCTCCGCATCCGTCAGGGGAAGGCCGCAGCGTGCCAGTTCATCCCGGTACGCGCCGCGCAGTTCCGGACCCAGTCGGGCGCGGTCGGCGGCGTCGAGGCGCAGCGCCAGCAGGTGCGAGAGGTCCTCGCCCGGCACGCTGGCATGCACCTGCCCGTAATCGATCAGGACCGGTTGCGGCCCGCGCCACAGCACCTGCCCCGCGTGAATGTCGCCGTGAACCAGGGTCGTCACGGGGGCCGCCGCCAGCAGGTCCGGCAGCTGCCCGGCGGCCTCCCGCGCCGCCCGCACCACCGGTTCCGGCAGCGGCGCGGGCCGTCCGTCCGGGCCGCTCAGACCGCCCGCCGCCAGCTGGGCGTGCATCCGGGCGGCGCGGTCCAGCACCCGCGCCGGCTGCCACGCCCACGGGCCGCGCAGGGCCGCCTGCCCGGACCCCGCCCAGAACGCGTGGTGCCGCGCCAGCAGCCGCGCGATCTCCAGCAGGGCCGCGCCGCGCGCCGCGTCGTCCGCAAACGCGCCCCAGCCGGTCGTCTCCTCGGTCAGGTCGCGGGTCAGCAGGTGCGCGTGCGGCGTGCGTTCCGAGCGCGCCGCGTGCCGGAACGGGGCGTGCGGCACCGGCGACAGCGGCGCCAGGTCCCGCAGGTAGGCGGCCTCGCGCGTCAGGCGTTCCCAGGCGCGGCGGTCCCGCCAGCCGACCGGGATGAACTTCAGGAACAGCGGCTCCCCGCCTGCGTCGAAGCGTGCGAAGGCCGCGCCCTCACCCACCCAGCTTTCCAGCGGGCGGCCCACACCCGCAAACCGGTCGTGCAGGCCGCGCGGCCAGCGGCGGGCGTGCAGGATCACCGGTCCGTCGCCGCGCAGCACCGTCAGGGTGTCGGCCAGCGCGGCAGCAGGCCGGGAGCGCATCAGGCCAGCAGCGTCAGCAGGCCCGCCGCGCCGCCCGCCACGGTCAGCGTGACCAGCGCGACCACGCCCAGGCAGCCCAGGCACCCGCCGCGCCGCTGCCGGTAGTGCCCGCGCCGCCCGTAGTGCGCGCGGCCCCCGCTGAAACTGCTGCGGCTGTGCCCGCCGAGCAGCCCACCCAGGCCGCCCCCATGTCCGCTGCGACTGAACGAAAACGACCCGCCGGAAAATCCACTCATGCCCCCGGTACGCGCCCGCGCGCCGCCGGGTTGCCGGGACTGAACCCGGTCCAATACGCCGCCCCCCCGTGCGCGCAGGTCATGAGTCAGGTACTCACGGCACTGCCGCGCGTATGATGGGCCCCATCATGAGTGAACGGAAGTACTTCGGAACGGACGGCGTGCGCGCCGTGGCGGGGGCCTTCCCCCTGACGGCCCCCTGGGTCATGGCGCTCGGCGCGGCGGCCGGTGAGGTCCTCAAGGAACAGAACCCGCGCGCCAGTGTCGTGATCGGCAAGGACACCCGTCAGAGCGGCGACATGCTGGAAGCCGCGCTGGCCGCCGGCCTGACCAGCCGGGGCGTGAATGTCATCCACGTGGGCGTCCTGCCCACCCCCGGCGTCAGTTACCTGACCCGCCACCTGAATGCCGACGCGGGCGTGGTCATCAGCGCCTCGCACAACCCCTACGAGGACAACGGCATCAAGTTCTTCGGCGCGGACGGCCAGAAACTCCGGGACGCCACCGAACTGCAGATCGAGGCCGCCATCGACCGCGTGGACGCCCTGCCCCCCGTGACCGGCGTGGACCTGGGCAGCGTCACCAACTACACCGAGGCCGAACGCCTGTACGTCAATTACCTCAGGACGCACGCCCCGGACCTCAGCGGCCTGCGGATCGCGATGGACTGCGCGAACGGCGCGGCGTACCGCGTGGGCCCCAAGGTGTTCCAGGCGGCGGGCGCGGACGTGTTCGCCGTGTACACCACCCCGGACGGCCGCAACATCAACCGCGAGTGCGGCAGCACGCACCTGGACCACCTGCAGCGCATCGTGCGCGAAGGGAAGTACGACCTGGGCGTCGCCTTCGACGGGGACGCCGACCGCGCCCTGTTCGTGGACAGCCGCGGGAACGTCGTGCACGGCGACCACATGCTGCTCCTGAACGCCCGCGCCCGCGGTGAGAAGGCGGTCGTGACGACCATCATGGCGAACATGGCCCTCGAGGTGAAACTGAACGAGGCGGGCATCCCGCTCGAACGCACTGCCGTCGGGGACCGCTACGTGCACGAACGCCTGCACGACCGCCACCTGCAGCTCGGCGGGGAGCAGAGCGGCCACATCCTGTTCCTGGACGTGTCGCCCACCGGCGACGGCGTGCTGACCGCGCTGCTCACGCTGGGCAGCATGCGCGCCACGCAGACCACCCTCGACGCCCTGCACGACGACCTCGTCATGTACCCGCAGACCCTGGTGAACGTGCGCGTGGCCGACAAGAAAGCCATTGCCGTGGACGAGGCCGTGCAGGCCGCCGTGACCGAGGCGGAAACCCGGCTGGCCGGCAAGGGCCGCGTGAACCTGCGCCCCAGCGGCACCGAGAACCTGATCCGCGTGATGGTCGAGGGACAGGACGCCGCCGAGATCCACGAGATCGCCCGCGTGCTGGCCGGCGTGGTCGAGTCGCGCGGCACCGTCGCCCCCTGACCTGAATCTGACCCGCGTGGAGGCCGCAGTGGGGGAACGGATGCCCCCGCCGCTCCCCACGCAGCTCATGAACGCCCGCAGTAATCATGGAGGTACGTGCGGCCCCCGGGCGGGCGTCGCCGCTCACCCTGCCCACACTTCACCTCCGGAGGTTCCACCATGTCCACCCTGACCCGTACCGCCCTGCTCGGCGTTGCCGCCCTCGGCACGCTCGCCGGTGCCGCCGCCACCCCCCCCAGCCCCCTGACCCTGAAGGCCGCGACCCTGGTCGTCACGCAGGAAACCCGAGACGGCAAGAAAGTCGAGGTCCTGACCGACGCCAGCAAGGCCCAGGTCATTCCCGGCAGCGTGCTGTCCCTCACGCAGACCTTCAAGAACGTCAGCAAGGGCGCCCTGAGCAGCATCGTCCTGAACATGAAGGTCGACCCGGCCACCACCTTCCAGCAGGCGACCTGCACGGTCGGCGGCGTCACCACGCAGTACACCACCGACGGCAGGACCTTCGCCGCCGCGCCCCTCATGAAGACCGTGACCGTCACCGAGAACGGCAAGAGCGTGCAGAAGAAAGTCGAGGTCAAACCCAGCGAGTACACCGGTGTCCGCTGGAACATCGCCCGCCTGAACGCCGGACAGGAAGGCACCTGCGCCATCCGCGCCACCGTCAAGTAATACGGACTCCGATTGAATGGCTTACAAAGCCGTTCAATCCGAGCGGATGCGACTCGGAGAGCTGCTCCGCAGAGAAAGAGCTGGGCGGGTTCCGGACGTGGAGTTGACAGATCGGTGGTGTTCCGATCTGTGAACGAAACAAACGGCAGTCCGTATCAGAGCATTCTCAGGCAGGCGGTGACTCCCACGCTCGGGAGTCGCCGCCTTTTTCGCCGCCCCGCTGCGGCAGGAAACGCGAAGCCCCGCCTCACCGCTGGGGTGGGACGGGGCTTCGTGTGCCTGTGGGCTCAGCCCTGCTGGGCGGCCTTGGCCTTGTTGATGGCCTTGGCGAGGCGGCTCTTCTTGCGGGCCGCGGCGTTCTTGTGCAGGGTGCTGCCCTTGGCGGCCTTGTCGATCAGGCTCTCGGCGCGGGCCTGCAGCGTGGCGATGTCCTCGGCGCCGGTCTGGGCGGCCACCACGGCCTTCTTGGTGAAGGTCTTGATGGTGCTCTTGCGGCTGCGGTTGGTCATGCGGCGCTTGAGGCTCTGGCGGTGGCGTTTCTGGGCGGACTTGTGACGAAGGGCCATGTGATTTCTCCTTTTCACCCGCCGCCGGTCTGGCGGTGCGGGGCGGTTCCCACGCGGGGGAACGCGAGCGTCCGGACGCGGTGCTTCCGGCGCACCGGACCTGCGCGCCACGCTGGGCGAACGGGTCCGGGCTGCCACCCGCGAGGGGTGGGCAACCTCGTGACTATACCTGCCTTTGCGGGCCGTGGCAAGCGGCATACTGGCAGGCATGACCGGACGAAACAGACCCGGACGCCGCCCGGCCCGCACGCCCGGCGCAGACCCGGAGGACACGCCGCCCGCCCGGCCCGCGCGGGAACGCACGCCGCAGGAGCAGCGCGACGCCCTGATCGGCTACGCCTTCCGCGCGCTCGGCCAGCGGGCGCTGACGCAGACGGAACTGCGCGCCAAACTGGAGAAACGCAGCGACGACCCGGACCTGATCGTGGCCGTGCTGGCCCGCGTGCAGGAACTCGGCTACCAGGACGACGCGCAGGTCGCGCGGGCCGAGGGGTCGCGGCGCGGCGTGGGCAGCCTGCGCGTCCGCCAGACCCTCAAACGCCGGGGCCTGACCGACGACCTGATCCGCGAGACCGTGGACGCCCGCGACCCGGACGACGAGGCGCAGGTCGTGCGGGACCTGCTGGCACGCCGCTGGTCCTCCTTCGCCCGCAAACGCGACCCGCAGGCCAGCGCCTTCTCGTTCCTGGCGCGGCGCGGCTTTACCGGCAACGTCATCTGGCCCGCCATTCGCGAACACGTGGCCGGCCTGCCGGAAGCGGAGGACCTGGACACTCCGGAAGACTGGAACGACGAGGAATGACCCACCCCGCCGCGCTTGACACCCCGCAGGGCGCCGCGTAGACTACCCCCTGCCCAGCAACAGCCGGGCGGTGGTCGGGTTCGGGGCGTAGCGCAGCCTGGTAGCGCACGTCGTTCGGGACGACGGGGTCGGAGGTTCGAATCCTCTCGCCCCGACCATCATCGAAAAGCGCCTTCCCGTACCATGCGGGAGGGCGCTTTTCTGCTGCCCCGCCCGCCCCGCCCCCTTCCCGACCCGGAGACGACCCAGACCCCATGCGCGTGTACGCCATTGCCGACCTGCACCTCGCCACTGTCACCCCGAAACCCATGACGGTCTTCGGGCCGAACTGGGCGGGGCACCCGCAGGCCATCTTCGACCAGTGGCAGGAACTCGTGCGCCCGCAGGACCTCGTGCTGCTGCCCGGCGATCTGTCCTGGGCCATGCGCCTGCCGGACGCCATGACCGACCTCGCCCCCGTCGCGGCGCTGCCCGGAACCAAGGTGCTGCTGCGCGGCAACCACGACTACTGGTGGCCCACCGCCGGGAAACTCCGCGCGGCGCTGCCTCCCGGCATGCTGGCCGTCGTGAACGACGCCGTGCGCGTGGGTAACGTCGTCGTGTGCGGCTCGCGCGGCTGGCTCACGCCCGGCCACGAACCCCTGAGCGACGACGACACCCGCCTCCTGACCCGCGAGGCCGAACGCCTGAACCTGAGCGTGAAGGCCGCCCGCGCCCTGCGGCAACCCGGCGATCACCTGATCCTGATGCTGCACTACCCGCCCGCCACGCCCCCGTACCCCGCCAACCCCATCACCCGCGTGATCGACGACGCTCGCCCCGACCTGATCGTGTACGGGCACCTGCACGGCGTGCCGGTGGAACGCAGCATGCGGCACGTCGGCGGCGTGCCCGCGCACCTCGTGGCGGCCGACGGGCTGAAATTCAGGCCCAGACTGCTGCTCGACACCGGGGACTGATCGCCCCGGAATCGCGGTAGCCCGTCTGATACGGACTCCGATTGAATGGGCTGCAAAGCCCGCTGGGTCCGAGCGAAGCGAGTGGGAGCTGGGCGGGTTCCGGACGTGGAGTCGGCAATCCGGTGAAGTTCCGGATTGTAGGCGAAACAAACGGCAGTCCGTCTGGGAACCGGGTGGTACGTTCACCGGGCCTTCACGGTGGCCGGGCACTTGACCTCGCGTGCGCTCGAAGGTCTACCGTACGGGCATGACGGTCACCGACCCCCCCACCGACCAGCAGGGCGCGCCGACGTACGCTATCCGCGACGCGGCGCTGATGCTGGGCGTCAGCGTGCATACCCTGCGCTACTACGACCGCGAGGGCCTGCTGGACGTGCCGCGCGCCAGCAGCGGCGAGCGCCGGTACTCCGCGCGGGAACTGAGCCTGCTGAGGTTCCTGCTGCACCTGCGCGGCACGGGCATGGGCATGGCGGGCCTGCGCGAGTACATGACGCTCGTCCGGGCGGGCGACCACACGGCCCCCGAGCGGCGCGCCCTGCTGGTCCGGCATGAGGAGGCGGTGCAGGCCCGGCTGCTGGCCCTGCAGGGCGACCTGCGCGCCATCCGCGCCAAGATCGAACGGTACGACGCCCACCGCGCCTGCGACGGCACGCCCGCCGTCCCGCCCGCCGGAACCCGCCCGCCAGGAGACTACGCATGACGGCCGCTCCCACCCCGGCGCCGGGTCCGGGCGTGCCGGTCCTGACCCTGATCGCCGTGCCCGTGCAGTCGCCGGTGCTGCTGCCGCGCGTCCTGCCCCTCGCCCGACCCTGGATTCAGGGTTCCACCCCAAGGAGAACCGCATGACCCCCACCACCGACCTGCCCACCCGTACACTTCGTGACCTGACCGTTTCCGCGCTGGGCCTGGGCTGCATGGGCATGAGCGCCTTCTACGGCCCCCGCGACCAGAACGAGAACCTGCGCACCCTGGACCGCGCGCTGGACCTGGGCGTGACCTTCTACGACACCGCCGACATGTACGGCCCCCACACCAACGAGGAACTGCTGGGCGGCTGGCTGCGCGGCAAACGCGACCGCGTGATCCTGGCCACCAAGTTCGGCATTCAGGCCGACCCGGACGCACCCGGCGGGCGGCGCATCAACGGCCGCCCCGGGTACGTCCGGCAGGCGATCGAGGGCAGCCTCCGGCGCCTGAACACCGACCACGTGGACCTGTACTACCTGCACCGCGTGGACCCCGCCACGCCCATCGAGGACACCGTGGGCGCCATGCAGGAACTCGTGCAGGCGGGCCTCGTGCGCGCCATCGGCCTGAGCGAGGTCAGCGCCGACACGCTGCGCCGCGCGAACGCCGTGCACCCCATCACCGCCCTCCAGAGCGAGTACTCCCTGTGGACCCGCGACCCCGAGAACGGCGTGCTGGCTGCCTGCCGCGAACTGGGCGTGGGCTTCGTGCCGTACAGCCCGCTGGGACGCGGGTTCCTGACCGGCCAGATCAGAACCCCGGACGATTTCGCGCCCGACGACTTCCGCCGCCACAACCCCCGCTTCCAGGGCGAGGCGTTCCAGCAGAACCTCGACCTGGTCACGCAGGTGCAGGCCATCGCCGCCGAGAAGGGCTGCACGCCCGGCCAGCTGGCCCTCGCCTGGGTGCTCGCGCAGGGCCGCGACGTGGCCCCCATTCCCGGGACCAAACGCGTGAAGTACCTCGAGGAGAACCTCGGTGCGCTGAACGTCACCCTGACCCCCGACGACCTGACCCGCATCGACGGGGCGTTCCCGCAGGGCGCCGCCGCCGGGGACCGCTACCCGGACATGAGCGCCGTCAACCGCTGACGGGAGGCGTGAATCGTGCGGTGCCGGGACACGTCCCGCACTCCCCTGACCTGCAGGGACTCGGATGGAACGGTGTTTGCAACCCATTCCATCCGAGTCCGTCTCATACGGACTGCCGTTTGTTTCGCCGACAATCCGGAACTTCACCGGATTGCCAGCTCCACGTCCGGAATCCGTTTCTCTCCTACTCGCATCCGCTCGGATTGAATGGTCTTTGCAGCCCATTCAATCGGAGTCCGTCTTACACGCTGACCAGCCCCAGCGCGATGCCGCGCGCGACTGCCCCGGCGCGGCTCTGCACGCCCAGCTTGGAGTACAGCGCCTGCACGTGAAACTTGACGGTGCTCTCGGACACGCCCAGGTCACGGGCGGCACGTTTGTTGCTCAGGCCCTCGGCCAGCAGGGCCAGCACGTCACGCTCGCGGGGCGTGAGGCTCACGTCACCCGCAGGCACGCCCGCCGCATCGTCATCCTGCAGGTCCGTGGGCGCCTCCGGAGCGGGAGAGGGCAGCAGCGCCGGCGGCAGCACGGCCAGCCCGGCAGCGGCGCCCAGCACCCCGGCCAGCAGCTCGGCGGGCGTGGCGTCGGCGCCCAGCGCCGCCCAGCCGCCCGCGCTCAGGTCCGGCAGCAGCGCGGCCCACACGCCCGACCCGATCGCCACCAGCGCCGGGTGGCCGCCCAGGGCGTCCGGGTCGGCCAGCCACGCGTCGTCCACGATCAGCACGTCCGCCGGGCCACCATCGGCCGGGCCGCGCAGGCCACCGGCCGCCAGGATCGCCTGCATGCCCGCCGCCAGCACCGCCGAGGCGACCGCCACCTGCACGGTCGGCAGGTGCGGCGGGGCGGGCGGGCGGCTCATGCCTGATCCTACCGGCACGGCGCGGCTCAGCGTTCCCCGACCCGTACCGGCAGGTCCTGCTCCTGCCCGCCCCGCAGGAGGCGCAGCGTGACGGTCTGCCCGGCCTGATCCTGCACCCGCGCCAGCAGTTCACGCGGGTGCCGGACCGGGGCGCCGTCCAGCGCCAGCAGCACGTCCCCGACCATCACGCCCGCCTGCGCGGCCGGCCCGGCCGGGTCCACCTGCACGACCGTCAGGCCCACGCGGCCACCCTGGGCCCATCCGCCCGGTCTCCACCCGCCCGGACCCCACGGGCCACGCGGTCCACTGGGGCCGCCGCGCCCACGCCCGCCCTCCTGTCCGCGGTCACGCCCTGGCCCGGCCCGGTGCCCGCGCTCCCACGGACCGCCCGCCCGGGGACCGCGGGGCCACTGCGCCGCTTCCCGGTTCGCCTCATCCCCATCCCCGGCCCCCCCGGACCCGGCCTGCGCGTCCGGGAAGTGCACGGGCTGCGCGGACAGACCCAGGTACCCGCGCGGCACGCGGCCCTGAGCGTCCAGCAGCGCCGCCACCCGCAGCGCCCGCCCGGCCGGAACGGCCAGCAACTCGCCGCGCCGCACCCCCGCATTCAGCACGCCCACCAGCGTGCCGTCCGCGCCGACCAGCGCGCCACCACTGGACGCCGGGAACGGCGCCGCCCCGCTGGGCAGCCAGCCCTGCCCCGGCCCCCGCGTCGGCGCCCCGCGCCCGTACAGGCCCAGCGCCGCCTGCACGCCATGCGGCGGGCGGCCCACCGCCAGCAGCAACTCGCCCACCCGGGGCTCCGCGCCCGGTTCCAGCGCCGGAACACCCAGGCCCGGCACGCGCAGCAACGCCAGATCCGTCGCCGGGTCACGCCCCGCCACGGCCGCGCCCCGGCGCTCGCCAGCGGCCGTCACGACCGTCACTTCATCGGTGGGCAGCACGTGCGCCGCCGTCAGGATCAGGCCCTCACCGATCACCGTGCCACTCACGGGTCGCGCCGCCCGGACCTGCACCACCCTCTCCGACGCCGCCTCGACCGCGTCCGCCATTCCCTTCGAAAGTTCAGAAAAGATCGTCATGCCCACATGGTGATCCCCGCGCCCCGCCCGCACGCCCGGCAAACGGACAGGTGCCCACCCTGGCCGGATGGAGGGGCCGGCCCGGACCGCACCTGCAGAGGGGGCGCTATCCTGCCGCCATGCCCCAGACCCTGTCCGTGGTGCCCGGCGAGTACGCCGTCTCACAGCTGCCTGCCGGGAGCGCCGCGCCCGCCTGGGCCTTCACGGGCGACCTGTGGTGCGTCCTGGGCGTCAGCGACGAACTGTCCGTCGTGTGCCCCGCCGCGAACGTCCCGCCCGGCGTGACCACCCAGCCCGGCTGGGCCGCACTGAAACTCCACGGTCCGTTCGACTTCACCCTCAGCGGCATCCTCGCCAGTGTCCTGAACCCCCTGCGGGACGCGGAGGTCGGCATCTTCGCGCTGTCCACCTTCAACACCGACTACGTCCTCGTGGCGCAGGCCGACCTGCGCCGCGCCGCCCAGGCCCTCCGGGCGGCCGGGCACACGCTGCTGGACTGATACGGACTCGGATTGAATGGGCTTTGCAGCCCATTCAATCCGAGCGAAGCGACTCGTAGAGCTGCCCCGCAGAGCAGGAGAAAAACGTCCCTCCGGACGTGGAGCTGGCAAGCCGGTGAGGTTCCGGATTGTCAGCGAAACAAACGGCAGTTCGTATGATACGGACTCCGATTGAATGGCTTACAAAGCCGTTCAATCCGAGCGAAGCGAGTGGGAGAAAACCGGGTTCCGGACGTGGAGTGAACAGATCGGTGGTGTTCCGATCTGTTCACGAAACAAACGGCAGTCCGTATGAGCAGGCAGTGGGGACCCGTGGACACGGTCCCCCTGTCCCTACAGTTCAGTTCCTTCCGGGTTCAGGATCACGTACCGCGTGACCGCCACCACCTGACCCCCGTACGTTTCCGGGTTCGCGTGGCCTTCCTCGCGCATGCCCAGGCGGCGCATCAGCGCGTGCGACCGGGCGTTCGGCGCGTGCACGTGCGCCGTCACCCTCGGCAGGCCCGCTGCCCACGCCAGGGTCAGCAGGTCCCGGCACGCCCCGAACGCCACCCCGCGCCCCCACTGCGCCCGGTCCCCGAGGGCGATCCCCAGCTCCGCGCCGTCCGGCCCGATGCGGCCCAGGTCCGCGTACCCGACCAGTTCGCCGTTCACCGTGACCCCCCAGCGGCGGAAAGCAGCTTCCTGCGCCGCGATGATCGCCTGCCAGTGCCGCCGCACCACCCGCGCCGACAGGCCCGGCGTCCAGTCCACCGCGCGGCAGAACACCGGGTCTGCCGCCCACCGCACCGCCGCGGCCTCATCACCGGGGCGCAGGGGCCGCAGGGCGACCGTCACGCTGTCGGGCGTCATGGGGTCAGGTCCGCCACGATCTGCGCGGCGCTGGCCGTGCGCGCCTGCCGGTAACCGTCCCCGGCCCACAGGCTCAGCAGTTCCGGGTTGCCGGCTTGGGCGGCGGCGGCGCGCAGGGGGCGGGTCAGGGCGTTCTGGGTGGGGGTGGGCAGGGGAGAGGTGACGGTGTCGGTGAAGGAGTTGCGCAGGCCGCGTGCGGGTCGGCCGCTGAACGCGCGGGTCAGGACGGTGGGCCGCCCCTCCCGCAGCGCGGCGCGGTATGGGGCGGTGGTTCCGGCCTCGTCGGCCAGCAGGAACGCCGTGCCGCACTGGGCAAGGGCCGCTCCGGCCTGCAGGGCGGCCTGCACGTCCGCGGCGGCCATCAGGCCCCCGGCGGCGATCACGGGCACGCTCAGGGCCGCGCTGACCTGCCGGGTCAGGTGCAGGGTATCCGCGTGGTCATCCTGCATCCACCCGCCGCGGTGACCGCCGGCCGCGCCGCCCTGCACGGTCACGGCGTCCACGCCGTCCTGCGCCAGCAGGTGCGCTTCCCGGAGGCTGGTGGCCGTGCCGATCACCAGCACGCCCGCTGCGTGCAGGGCGTCCAGTGCGGCGGGTGGCAGGCGACCGAATGCGAAGGAGAAAGCAGCGGGCGGATCGGCGAGGACCGCGTTCAGCTGCGCGCCGAAGTCCTCCTGCACCTGCGGCGGCAGCGTGGGCGGTGGCAGGTGCAGCGCCGCGTGGAAGGGCGCCAGTTCCTCGAGGGCCAGGGCAACCGCTGCGGGCGTGACGGTGGGGACCGGCTGCGGCGCGAACAGGTTCACCAGAAACGGCCGGTCCGTATGGGCGCGCACGGCCGCCATCGCCCCACCGATCTGCGTGGGCGTCAGGTACGCCGCGCCCAGGCTGCCCAGCCCGCCGGCCTGCGACACGGCCGCCGCCAGGGCCGGTGTGCCCACGCCGCCCGCCATGGGGGCCAGGACGAGCGGGACGCGCAGGGTCGCTTGAAATTCCGGCCAGGACCGCAGTGCGTTCATGCCGCCCAGCGTAGCCTGCGGGGGTGGGGTTCACGCATCCGTTCCGGGCGTTCACGCCGTTTCGCCGCGCGGCGTACGTGGGGTCGCCCGCGCCGCGCCGTCAGTTCCTGCCGCGCGAGTTCATCGCGCCGCTGCTGGACGGCGCGGCCGCCCGATTGCCGCTGCTGGACGCGCCGGACCTGCCGTGGGCGCTGGCCGAGGCGGTGCATGACCCGGCGTTCCTGGCCCGCTGGCGAGACGGGCGGGTGACCCGCATCGAGGAACGGGCGCTGGGCTTTGCGTGGAGCCCCGCGGTGGTCGAGCGGGGCCTGGGCAGCAGCGGCGCGACCCTGGCCGCCACCCGCGACGCCCTGAGCGTGGGGCTGGGAGTGAACCTGGGGGGCGGCACGCACCACGCGCACGCCGGTCACGCCGAGGGGTTCTCGTTCCTGAACGACGTGGCGATCAGCGCCCGCTGGCTGCTGGACTCCGGGCAGGCCAGCCGCATCCTGATCCTGGACCTGGACGTGCATCAGGGGAACGGCACGGCCGCCATCTTTGCCCGCGAGGAACGCGTGCTGACCGTCAGCGTGCACGCGCAGAACAACTACCCCTTCCGCAAGGAGGTCAGCGACCTGGACATCCCCCTGCCCGACGGGACCGGGGACGCCGCGTACCTGAACGCCCTGGACCGCGAGGTGGCGCCGGTCGTGGCGGCCTTCGCGCCGGACTTCGTGTACTACCTGGCCGGGGCGGACGTGCTGGAGGGAGATCAGCTGGGCAAGCTGGCCCTCAGCCCGGCCGGGGTGCGCCGCCGGGACGACCGGGTGCTGCGCTGGGCCGCGCGGGCCGGCCTGCCGACCGTGACCGTCATGGCCGGCGGGTACAACCGCGACCCGCACGCCCTGATCGCCGCGCGCCTGGGCACCCTCGACGCCGCGCTGGGTGCCTTCGGGTGCGCGGCGTCCCCGGCCGGGCCGGCCTGATACGGCTTCCGATTGAACGGGTTGGGCAAACCATTCAACCGGAGTCCGTATGAGGCGTGGCGGTCCGCCCGCCCTCCGTTCAGCGGACCACGAAGTCGATCTCCACGACGGCCGTCACGTCCTTTTCCAGGCTGCTGGTGTCGTAACTGCCGCTGTCCTCAACGCTCGTCTCGAAACGTGGCGTGATCTGGAACACGCCCATGCGGGCGTTCTTCACGGCTCCCACCGAGTTTCCGGCGCTCTGCGCGATGGCCTGCGCGCGGCGCTGCGCGTCCTGGCTCGCCTCCTTCAGCAGCTCGAGTCGCACGTCGGCCAGCCGGGTGTACAGGTACTCGATGTCACTGCTCTCGATGCTCACGCCGTCCGTGCTGGCCTGCACGAACGCGGCAGTGGCGTCGGATACCGCGCCCTGGATCCGGCGGATGTCGTTCGACTGCAGGCGGTAGGTCTCGCTGACCACGAAGCGGGTGCGTTCCACCTCGCGGTTCTCGCCGTTCAGCGTCTCGATCACGGTGTAGCGTTCCGGGCCGGCGTTCACGGGTTCGCGCCGCAGCTCGTCGGGTTTCAGCGTCTGTGCCTTCAGGAAGGAGTCCACGGCCGGCTGCGTGGCCCGGAAGGTCCGGTACGCGCCCTGCAGGCTCGTGTCGTCCACGCTGCGCACCGTGAACCGCCACACCGCCTGGTCGGAGGTGATGCTGCGCCGGGCGCTGCCGGTCACGTTGATCACGTCGCTGGCGTTACGCAGGTCGCCCAGGCCGCGCACGACCAGCACGCCGGTCAGCACGAAGGCCGCCGAGGCGATCGCGGTGGCGAGAACGGCACTGAATCCGGCACGGGAGGAACTGGTCATGCGGTCAGCTTACGCCGCCGCGCGTGTGGCGTGACGGGGTGCGGCCCGGTATCATGCGGGAATGACGGTTCTCCTCACGCCACCCTAGCGGGAGTCGAGTCCCGCGTTTGCACTCCCCCCGTTCCCCCCCCGCTTCGGGCCGCGCTCGTTCAGGCCCGCAGGAGTTCCCATGACCAGCCCCGACACCAACCCCGCCGCGCTGAGCAGCGAGATCGCCCGCCGCCGCACGTTCGCCATCATCAGCCACCCGGACGCCGGGAAGACCACCATCACCGAAAAACTCCTGCTGTACGGAGGCGCCATCCAGGAGGCCGGCAGCGTCACCGCCAAGGAGGGCCGCAGCCACACCAAGAGCGACTGGATGAGCATCGAGCAGCAGCGCGGCATCTCCATCAGTTCCTCCGCGCTGACCTTCGAGTACGGGGGGCGGCACATCAACCTGCTCGACACCCCCGGACACCAGGATTTCAGTGAGGACACCTACCGCACCCTGACCGCCGCCGACAGCGCCCTGATGGTCCTGGACGCCGCGCGTGGCGTGCAGGCGCAGACCGAGAAGCTGTTCGCGGTGTGCCGCAACCGGGGCATTCCGATCCTGACCTTCGTGAACAAGATGGACCGCCCCGCCCAGGACCCCTTCGAACTGCTCGAGCAGCTCGAAGGCATCCTGAAGATCACGGCCGTGCCGCTCACGTGGCCCATCGGGGACGGACCGGACTTCAAGGGCGTGTACGACCTGCAGACCGGGCAGGTCCTGGCCTTCGAGCGCACGTCCGGCGGCAAGCACCGCGCGCCCATGCAGACCAGCGGCCTGAACGACCCGAAACTGGACGCCCTGGTCGGCGCGGACCTCGCCGCGAAACTGCGCGAGGACGTCGAACTGATCCAGGGGGCCATGCCGGAATTCGAGGAAGCGAAATTCCTGAGTGGCGAACTCACCCCGGTGTTCTTCGGATCCGCCATGAACAACTTCGGCGTCGAACACTTCCTGAGCAACTTCGTGGACCTCGCGCCGCCTCCCGGCGCGGTCGAGACGAACCTGGGCGAACGCAGCCCGGAAGCACCGTTCGCGGGCTTCATCTTCAAGCTGCAGGCGAACATGAGCAAGCAGCACCGTGACCGCACCGCGTACATGCGCGTCATGAGCGGGCACTTCGAGCGTGGCATGGACGTCACGCACACCCGCACGGGCCGCAAGTTGCGGCTCTCGCAGGCGCACACCCTGTTCGCGCAGGACCGCGAGAAGGTCGAGGAAGCGTACCCGGGCGACATCGTGGGTCTCGTGAACCCCGGCGTGTTCCAGATCGGGGACGTGATCAGCCTCGACGCCAAGGTCACGCTGCCCGGCTTCCCGCGCTTCACGCCCGAGACGTTCGCCACCATCAGCCTGAAAGACGTCGGGAAACGCAAGGCGTTCATGAAGGGCCTCACGCAGCTGGCCGAGGAAGGCGTCGTGCAGGTGTTCTACCCCACCGACGGCGCCCGCGATCCCTACCTGGGCGCGGTCGGGCCGCTGCAGTTCGAGGTGTTCCAGGCCCGCCTTCAGGAGGAGTACGGCGTGGACGTCGAGATGCACGTCACCAGTTACGGGCTGGTGCGCTGGCTGGCCGGCGACCCCACCAACGTCGCCCGCTTCGCCCGCCACGTCGAGGACGACCAGGGCCGACCCGTCATGCTGTTCCGCAGCAAGTACGACCTGGAATACACCGCCGAGCAACACCCGGAAATCGAGTTCCTGCCGCTGCCGAAAGACCTCACCCGCGTATAGGGATGAACGGTTGAAAGTGAGCAGGTGAAAGTGACCAGTTGAAAGTCGATGGTTGATGGTCGGTTCCTCACCTCCATCAACCATCCACTTTCAACCTGCCGTCATACGGACTGCCGTTTGTTTCGTTCACAGATCGGAACCCCACTGAGCTGTCACCGCCACGTCCGGAGGGGCGCCCAGCTCCTTCTCTGCGGAGCAGCTCTCCGAGTCGCATCCGCTCGGATTGAACGGCTTTGTCAGCCATTCAATCGGAGTCCGTATCAGACCTTGACGAATTCCTGCACGCCCATGACGAACATGACGGCCCCGCCGACCGGCACCTCGACCGGATCGCCGACCAGGCCCTCGTTCTGCTCGCCCATGGGGACGCTGGGCGCGACGAGGCGGGTGCGGGTGCGGCAGGTGCGCTGCACGTGACGTTTGAGTTCCTCCAGGCGGCTGTCGTCGACGCCGATCATCAGGGTGGTGTTGCCCTCCCGCAGGAAGCCGCCGGTGCTGGCGAGCTTCGTGACTTCGAAGGCATTCTGGGACAGGACGCGGACCAGCGCGGTCGCGTCGGCGTCCTGAATCACGGCGAGCACAAGCTTCATACCCCCGAGAATATCAAACCCCCCGCAGCGCGACGGTCAGGCGGTTGTCACCGGCTGCGCGGGGCCCAGGCAAAAAAGGGGGGCCGGGTCCCCCAGACGGGAAGACCGGCCCCCTGTGGTGGGAGGGGTCAGGCGACCTGTTTCTTCTTGCCGGTCGCGGCGGGCGCGGCCTGTTCGGTGCCGAGCGCCTGGGTTTCTTTCAGGCGGAAGATCACGAGGCTGCCCACGAAGGTGCAGGTGATCATGCCGTGCGCGTTCAGGAGGCTCAGGGCGGTCATGACGTCCTCGCGGGTCATGCGCAGCTGGTCACTCATGTACAGGGCGCTGTCGGCGCGGCCCTCGAGGTAGTCGCGGACGCGCTTGGCGTCGCCCGTCAGGGGCGTGGCGGGCACGTCGGCCAGACCGGGGTCCGCGAGGCCGTACACGGCGCGGGTGCCGGTACCGGGCAGGCGGCGCACGCGGCCCTGGTCGAGCAGGCTGGCGAGCGCGGCGCGCAGGTGCGACAGGGCCAGACCGGTGGTCTTGGCGAGTTCGGTCTCGACCCATTCCGGCTTGCTTTCCAGCGCCTTCAGGACGAGTTTCTCGTTGGCGCGGCGGGTTTCCTGCAGGTCTTCGAGGGTGGGGGGGTTGAACATGCGTGCCTCCGGGTGGTGCGGGCGGCGGACACGGGCAGTGGCCGGCGCGCTGGGACTGGGTGGGTTGGGCATCGTGGCGGCGCGTGCCTGTAGGGCCGTGACCGCTGCTTCATTGATCTGAACCTGCGCCGATGAGGGTGCCCTGAGCGGGCGGGGGTGGCCGGCTGTCACGGGAAGAACAGAGGGGAACTCGAACGCTCAAAGGAAGTGGTCGCCGGATGGACCGGGTGTAACTTTCAGGGCAGGGTGCGCCTGGTAGCGCAACTTTCCCATTGTTACAGATTTTCTCTCATCCTGCATGAGGTGACGGGGGGCTTGATCTTCAGGGGTGTCCTATGAAGGGGAACGCCCCGCCCCGTGACCTGGCCCCCTGTGCGTCCCCCTGCAGGCACTCTGTGAGCCCGGCAACCAATCAGATGCCCGGCGCGTAAGGACAGGCGTACACACAGGGATCCCGGTGGCGTCGCCTGCAGCGGCCCCACCCTGCCCGAGTGGGAGGTTCATGAATTCACTTCATTCCGTTTCGTCTCTGCCAGTCACCTCTTCCGTCGCCTCCGTCCCGGACGTCAGGGCACCCGGGCTCACGGGTCCGGAACCGGCGTCCCCCCTGATGCTGAGCGTCCAGCAGCTCGGCAAGTCGTACGGGAGCTTCCACGCGCTGCGGGACGTGACCTTCAGCGCCCACGGCGGCGAGGTCTTCGGTCTGCTCGGCCCGAACGGCGCCGGCAAGACCACCCTGCTGCGTATCCTGGCCACCCTGCTGCGTCCCGACCGCGGGCAGGCGCAGGTGGCGGGATTCGACATCACCCGCGACCCCGAAGCGATCCGCGCGCGCATCGGCGTGGTGAACGGTGGCATGGGCCTCCCGGCCCGCCTGACCGGCCGCGAGATCCTGCAGTCCTTCGCGCGGCTGTACGGCCTGACCCGCACCCAGGCCGACGCTCGTATCACGGAACTCGACACCCGCCTCGAACTGGGACGCACCCTCGACACCCGCGCCGCCGAGTACTCCACCGGCATGAAACAGAAGGTCGTGATCGCCCGCGCCGTCATCCACGACCCGGCCGTGCTGATTCTCGACGAGGCCGCCAGCGGACTGGACATCTTCGCGCGCCGCACCCTGCTGGACTTCGTGCAGGCCAGCCGCGCGCCGGGCCGCCTGACCGTGTACTCCACGCACGTCATGAGCGAGGTCGAGGAAGTCTGCGACCGGGTCGCCATCCTGCACGAGGGCGCACTGATCACGCTCGGCACCCTGCCGGACATCCTGAACGCAACCGGGGAACGCACCCTGGAACGCGCCTTCTTCGCGCTGGTGCGCGGCCAGCCCACCGGAGGCACGCATGTCTGAACGTCCCGCCCGCCACGGCCTTCGCCGCGCGATGGTCTGGGAGGTCGCCGCCCGCGACCTGCTCGCCACGCTGCGCGACCGCCGCACCCTGAACGCCACCATCCTGATGCCGCTGATCCTGATTCCGCTGTTCACGCTGGGCCTGCCGCTGATGCTCGGCAATTTCATCGGCGGGCAGCAGCAGGAACGCCAGACCATCGGCGTGAGCGGCCCGCTCCCCGCCCCACTGCGCGCCGCGCTGGAGCGCGACGAGACCCTCCCGGACGGCACGGTCGTGCGCGCCGGCGTGACCCTGGTGCCCGTCAGCGACCCGCAGGCCGCCGTGCAGAGCGGCGACGTCGACGCCGCCCTGCGCGTCCCCGCCACCCTGCCGGACCGCGCCGGGACCGGCCAGGGAACCCTGGAACTGCACGCCAAGCTGGGCAACCTGCGCGCCCAGACCGGCGCGTACTCCAAAGTCACGGACGTCATCGACAGCTACAACCGCACCCTGGCCGTGCAGCGTCTGGGCGAACAGGGCCTGAACGAGAGCGTCCTGCAGACCATCACCGTGAAACCCGTGGACGCCAGCACCGCCCAGGAGAAGCGCAGCGGCCAGCTGGCCTTCCTGATCCCCATGCTGATGCTGCAGTTCATCGTGTCCGGCGCAATGGCGACCGCCGTGGACGCCACCGCCGGCGAGAAGGAACGCGGCACCCTGGAAAGCCTGCTCGTCTCCCCGGTACGCCGCGCCGAGGTCGTCGCCGGGAAACTGCTGGCCACCACCCTGACCGCCCTGACCAGCGCGGCCTTCAGCGTCGCCGGGTTCCTGCTCAGCGGGCTCGCCATGCGCCTGTACCTGCAGCGGCAACCGGGCGCGGCCACCGCCCTCTCCGGCAGCATGGGCGGCCAGCTCACGCTGAGCCCCGGCAGCCTGCTGACCCTGCTCGGCATCGCCGCGAGCGCCGCGCTGATCATCAGCGCCCTGCTGATCGCGGTCGGCATCTACGCCCGCACCTTCAAGGAAGCGCAGACGTACATCGCGCCCATCACCATGGTCGTGGTCCTGCCGGCCGTCCTGCTGCAGTTCGCGGATTTCCTGACCTTCGGGCTGGGCGTGTACGCCGTGCCGATCATCGGTGGCATGATCGCCATCCTGGAAATCGTGCGCGGCGCGGCCCTCCCGTCTCACGCCCTGATCGCCATCGGCGCGAACCTGCTCGCCGCGCTGCTGCTCGGCCTGCTGGCCCTGCGGTCCTTCGGGCGCGAGGAAGTCATCTTCCGCAACTGACGCGAACTCCGGTTGAAGGGGCTGCAAAGGCCATTCAATCCGAGCGGACTCGTAGAGCTGCGCTGCAGAGCGAGCAGGAGAGAAACGCCCCTCCGGACGTGGAGTTGGCAGATCGGTGGTGTTCCAATCTGTCAACGAAATAAACGGAATCCGTATGACACGGGAGGCGGGAACCGCGGGTCGCGCCGACCGGCCGATTCCCGCTTTCCTTCCCGTCCGGCTCCCGGCGCGGCTCTAGAATGCCGCGCGAGATGAGAGTGGCGATCCTGGCAGACATTCACGGGAACGCGGACGCCCTGAACGCCGTGCTGCGTGACGCCCGGCAGCGCGGCGCCGCGCGGCTGATCGTGAACGGGGACGTGGTCAACCGCGGCCCGGACTCCGTCCAGGTCCTGCGGACCCTGCTGGACCGCCCGGACGTGACCTTCACGCTGGGCAACCACGACGACCTGCTGCGGCTGTGGCACGCCCGCAGCGACGCCCTGCCGGCCGACTGGTTCACGGACCCCTTCTGGGGAGCCACCGCCTGGAGTACCGAGCAACTCGACCGGGCCGGCCTGCTGCACGCCCCGGCCGACTGGCCCATGACCCTCACGCTGCGCGAACCCGGCCTGCCGGACGTTCTGATCGCGCACGGCACCGCCGACCACTACCGCGAGAGCCTCAGTGACCGCAGCGCCTCCGCGCGCGTGCAGGCGCTGCGCCGCGCCCCCGACGGCCGCGAGTACGGCGTGCTGATCGGGTCGCACATCCACCGGCCCGTCGATACCGTCATCGACGGCACGCGGGTCCTGAACACCGGCTCGGTCGGGTCGCCCGCCACCGGCGATCCGCGCGCCCAGTACCTGCTGCTGGACGCCACCCCGCACGGCTGGCAGGTCACGCCCCGGCTCGTTCCTTACGACCGCGCGGGCGTCCTGGCGCGGTTCGGGAGCAGCGGCCTGCTGCGCAGCGGTCTGAGCGCCGAGATCTTCCGGCAGGAGGTCCTGAGCGCCCGCAGCCTGTACACCCCCTACTGGACCTGGACCGAGCAGGGCGGCCTGCCGCGCAATCAGGCCAGCTGGCAGGCGTTCCAGGCACTTCGGCCCGCCACGGTCTGATACGGACTCCGATTGAATGGGCTGCAAAGACCATTCAATCCGAGCGGATGCGAGTAGGAGTAAAACGGGTTCCGGACGTGGAGTTGACAGATCGGTGGTGTTCCGATCTGTCAACGAAACAACCGGAATCCGTATAATACGGACTCCGGTTGAATGGCTTACAGAGCCGTTCAATCCGAGCGAAGCGAGTGGGAGCAAACCGGGTTCCGGACGTGGAACTGGCCATCCGGTGAAGGTCCGGATTGCCCGCGAAACAGACGGAGTCCGTATGAACCGGCGGCACAGGGCGCGGCCCGCACTCGCAGGGGAGTGCGGGCCGCGCCGCGATCAGGTATTGGAGACAGCGGCGCCACTGTGAGGGTCGCATCCGCTCGGATGGAACGGGTCGCTAAAACCGTTCCATCCGGGTCCGTATTACTTCAGGGTGGGGGGCAGCATCACCATGTCGATGGTGTAGATGACGCTGTTGCCGGCGTTGGTGCGGGCACTGATGGTGCTGCCCATCGCGTTGGCGGCGCTGAGGTTCCCGACGAGGTACGTCGCGCCACTGGCCTTGAGGTCAATCGAGCTGCCCTCGAGGGACCGCAGCTGCGAGACCTTCAGGCCGTCGTCGACCACGCGGCCGGCCACGACGTGGTACGTCAGGACCTGCTTGAGCTTGGCGGGATCGGCCATCAGGGCGTCCAGGGTCGCCTGGGGCACCTTGGCGAAGGCGTCGTTGGTGGGCGCGAACACCGTCACGTCGGTGGCGGTCAGGGCGCCGACCAGATCGGCCTTCTGCACCAGGCTGAGCAGGGTGCTGAACTGCGGCTGGCTGAGGGCCTCGACCAGACTGGCCGAGTTCATGACCATCGGCGCGGTCGTGGTGGTGGTGGTGGCGGTCGTCTCGGTCATGACCTCGGCACCGGTGGGCGGGTCAGGCAGGACCAGCGTGTCGGGAAGCAGCAGCTCGTTGATGGCGAAGATGTTGCCGTTGCTGGCCGTGATGGGCGCACCGTCGATCATGGCGGTGTTCACCATGACGCTGCTGCCGTCCATGGACAGGTCCAGGCTGGTGCCCTCGGCGCTGCGCAGCTGCGTGCCGGCCTTGAGGTCCTCGGCGTTCAGTTTGCCGCTCACGACGTGGTACAGCAGCACCTGCTTGAGGGTCTCGGGGTTGCTGGCGATCAGGGCCAGCTGGTCAGGATCCACGCCCTCGAAGGCCTCGTTGGTGGGCGCGAAGATGGTGTAGTCGTTGCTGATCAGCACGTCGGTCAGTTCGGCGTCGCTGATCAGGTCGCGCAGCGTGCTGAACCGCTCGTCGGCGACGATCATGTCGTACAGGGTGTTGCTCTCGGTCATCTCGCTGCCGGTGGCGGTCGCCTCGGTGGTGGCCGTCGTCGTGGTCGTCGTGGTCGTGGTCGTCATGGTGCCGCCACTCATGGGCATGGCGGGAATGCTCATGATGTCCACCGAGGGCGCAGCGGGCGCACTGACCGTCACGGCCGGGGCTGCGGGGGCCGTGGCGGGCTGCGCGGCGACGCTCATGGCGGGCATCAGGACCGTGTCGATCACGTGCACGGTGCCGTTGCAGGCCATCACGTCGGCCTTGGTCACCGTGGCGTTGTCGATCATGACCTTGCCACCGCTGACGCTGACCAGGAAGGAGCTGCCCTGCGCGGTCTTACCGGAGGACATGCCCATGACCTGCTTGGCGCTGACCTTGCCCGGCACCACGTGGTACAGAAGGATCGAGCGCAGCATGGCCGCGTCGTTCAGGGCCATGGCGAGGGTATCGCTGGGCAGCTTGGCGAAGGCCGCGTTGGTGGGCGCGAAGACCGTGTACTGACCGCCCATCAGGGTCTGGCCCAGGCCGGCGGCCTCGATGGCCGTGGCGAGGGTGCTGAAGTTCGGGTCGGACATGACGATCTGCGCGATGGACTTGCAGGGCGTGGCGGCCGGGCGGGCAACGGGCGCACCGGCACCGCCGGCGAGGGCGGGCGTGGCAAGCATCAGGCTGAGCGTGATAAAGCTGGTCTGCTTCTTCATGAAATCACCTCTTGAGAGATCTGGTTGTGCTGTATGTCCGGCACTTAATCTTCACCAAGCCGGCGGAGAATGCAACTACAGGAAGGTTTCCAACAATTCGTCTAAATAAAAAAGCCCCCGGTATTGGGGTCATTCTCATTCAGAATTCACGCAGGGCGGGGGCCGCGCCGTGCCGGGGGCAGGTCTGATAAGAACTCCGTCTGTTCCATTTACACCCCGCCAACACACCGGGTTGCCACCGCCACGCCCTTCAGGTTGTCCCGATCCTGCGCTGCAGGGCCGCTCTGCGAGTCGTCTCCGCTCGGACGGAGCAGGGTTGTTCAACCATTCAGCCGGAATCGGTATCATACGGATTCCGTTTGTTTCGTTAACAATCCGGAACTTCACCGGATTGCCGGCTCCACGTCCGGAACCCGTTTTTCTCCTGCTCTGCGGGGCAGCTCTCCGAGTCGCATCCGCTCGGATTGAATGGGCTGCTAAGCCCATTCAATCGGAGTCCGTATCAGAGCCGTTCGCTGAAAGGGGGCACCGGAAGTCTGTTGTTCCGGTGCCCCCTTTCTCTCTCTTTCTCTGCTTCGCAGCTGTGCCAGTCCGTCCTGCCCGTCACCCTTCACCCGCTCTCCTGCGGAGCTTCACCAGTCCGCCCGGCCAGACAGACTGCCTCTTCATGGCAACTTCTACTTTCCGAAGTACTCCGGCAGTTCCGCCTCGCTGACCAGAACGTCACGCGGCTTGCTTCCCTGATGCTTGCTGACGATCCCCATCGCCTCGAGCATGTCCATCAGCTTCCCGGCGCGGGCGTGCCCCACCGACAGGCGGCGCTGCAGCCGAGACACGCTCCCCTGACCCTCCTCGATGCAGATCTGCGCCGCCTGCCGCAGCAGCGGATCGGAAAAGTCCATGTTCGACCGGTCCGCTCCCGGCCCGCTGGCCTCCATGCCCCCCTCGAAATCCGAACCGTACGCCTCCACGAAGGCGTCCTCGAACACCTGACGGCGCAGCTCGTCGGCAATGCGGGCGGACTCCACTTCACTGATGTACGGCCCCTGCAACCGCACGGGCTTGACCAGTCCCGGCTGGTAGAACAGCATGTCGCCCATCCCGGTCAGACGCTCGGCGCCCATGGCGTCCAGGATCGTGCGGGAATCGTGACTGCTGCTCACCGCGAAGGCGATGCGGGCGGGCACGTTCACCTTGATCAGGCTGGTCAGGATGTCCACGCTGGGCCGCTGCGTCGCCAGCACCAGGTGCATGCCGGTCGCGCGGGCCATCTGCGCCAGCCGCATGATCGCGCCCTCGACCTCCTTGGGACTGGTGATCATCAGGTCCGCCAGCTCGTCGATGATGATCACCAGGTGCGGCAGCTCCGTCTCGCCGACCTGCCGCATCTTCGCGTTGAACTGCTCGAGGTTCTTCGCGCCCACCTGCGACATCATCTTGTAGCGCCGCTCCATGTGCGCCACCGCGCCCAGCAGCACGCCCGCCGCGTCCACCGGGTTGGTGACCACGTTGCGGACCAGGTGCGGAATCCCGTCGTACGGCGTGAGTTCCACCATCTTCGGGTCGATCATCAGGAAGCGCAGCTCGGTCGGCAGGTACTTGAACAGCAGCGAGGTGATCAGGGTGTTCACGCACACCGACTTCCCGCTGCCGGTACTGCCGGCCACGAGCAGGTGCGGCATCTTGGCGAGGTCCCCGACCATCAGTTCCCCGTCGATGCTCTTGCCCAGAATGATCGGCAGTTTGGCGCGGGTCGCGCGGAAGCTCGGCGCGGCCGCCGCCTGATGGAACGTGACCGGTTCACGCTCGGCGTTCGGGACTTCCAGGCCGATGACGCTCTTGCCCGGCACCGGGGCCTCCACGCGCACGCCCCCCACCGCCAGCGCCCGCGCCAGGTCGTTGCTGAGTCCGGCGATGCGGCTGATCTTCTCGCCGGGTGCCGGTTCGATCTCGTAACGCGTGACGGTCGGTCCGCGGGCGAAATCCACCACCCGCGCCTGCAGGTTGAAGTGCCGCAGCGTCTCGTCGATCAGACTGGCCCGCTGCCGCGCGGAGATGTCGAGGGCCTCGGTGTTCAGCGCCGCTCCGGGAATCGGGTCGAGCAGCGCCTCGGTCGGCACCGCCAGCGGCAGCGCGCCCTGCGGGGGCCGGGGAGTCTCCAGGGCCGCCAGGCGGTCGTGCGGCAGTCCGGCCGGGGCAGGCACGGACCGAACCGGGGCGGGGGCAGGGGAGGACGGCGCCGGGGCGGGGGAGGGCAGGCCAGCAGCGGCCGTCGCCTCCCAGGGGGCCGTCAGTGGCGGGGCGGCGCGCGGGGTCGCGGCCGGGACCGGCGGGTCCGACGGACCGAAGGGCAGGTCGTCGTCCCCCCACCCGCTGAAGGGATCGAGGTCCGCGTGCAGGCCGGCGTGCACGGCCGAGCCGTCTGGCGGGACCGGGACGGGTGCGTCGGTCCACCCGTCCGGGTCGGTCCCGTCATCCAGGGAACCGAGGACCGGATCGGCCGCCTCGGCCGGCGGCAGGACGACCGGCGTGCGGGTCACCGGGGGCGGCAGGGTCGCGGTGGCAGGCGCGGCCGGCGTGGCGGGCGGGGGTGCGGTGGGGGCGGGGGGCTGCGTCGCGGCCAGTTCCGCCACGGCCAGCCCCGCCACGCCCGGTGCCTGGGCAGGTGGGGGCGTCTGGACTGTCTGGGGGACCTGGGCGGGCAGGGACGCCTCGCCGGGGCGGGTCCACAGTGGGGGCGAGGCTGGAAGGGCCGCGCCCGCCGCGGGTGTGCGGGCCTCCCCGGTGAAATCGAAGTCCAGGGTGGGGGGCGGCAGCACGGCCGGCGTGCTCATGGCCTCCGCGCGGCGGCGGGCTTCCTCCTGCGCGCGGGCCAGCTGCACGCGCCAGCCCGCCGGGTCGGCCAGGGTGCCGTCCGGGTCGGCGGCCAGCGCCTCGGCCAGCAGCGCGGCCACCTCGGTCGGCGCGCGGTCGAACGCGGCCGTCAGGTCCGGCCAGCCCGCGTACGCTTCAAGCCGGCCTCGCCACGCCGTGAAGTCGGTCGCGAGTTCCTGCCACTCGGTCACCCGCGCCTGATGCGCCGGGAGTTCGCGGGCAAGCAGCGCCGCGTCGGGTTTCATCAGGGCCTTCTCGGCCGCCTTGCGGTCCCGTTCCAGGCGACCGGCGCGTTGCGACAGCCGCTGAATCTCGATGACCATGCCCCGGCGCAGGCGTTCCAGCGCGCCGCTGGCCAGGGTGCTGGGCAGCTCGATGCTCAGTTCGTGCCGCCCGGCCCGGATCTCGTTCGCGGTGGCTTCCACGTTCGCGCCGGCGTCCGGCGCCTCGGCGCTCACGTCGGCGCGCAGGTCACGCGCGGCGTCCCCGACGAAGGTGCGGGTCGTTTCACGCCAGCCGGCCACGTCGCGTTCCAGGTGGCGCAGGCCCGCCTCGTCCAGCGTGCGGATCTCGCGCTGCGCGGCGCGCAGTTCGCCGAGCAGGGTGTTCAGGTCCGCCGCCTGCGGGTACAGCCGGCGCAGGCCCTCCACGTCGCGCAGGGCGGCCGCGACGTTCTGCCGCGCCGCGGCGCGAACCTTGGCGGATTCGCGGCCCTCCTGGCGGGACTCGATGACGCCCTGCACCTGCGCGGCGCCGCCGCCGAGCAGCACGCTCACGAAGCGGAAGAACCCCTTGAGCAGCGTGAGCGGCGCCAGGCGCAGCATCAGTTCCGCGCCCAGGGTGAGGGTCACCAGCGGCAGCAGCGCCGCGAGGTAACTCACGGTGGCCAGCAGCGGCCGCATGCCCGCCTCGGCCAGCAGGCCCGCGCCGCCCGGCTGCGCCACCTCGTGCAGCGCCAGCATGGACAGCACCACGAGCGCGCCGCCGAGCACCCGGCGCGACAGGTTACCCAGGTCGCGGCCCAGGAACACCAGCACGCCGTACGCGACCGGCACGACCGGCAGCAGCCACGCCGCCCAGCCCAGCTGCGACGTGAGCAGCGCGTGCGCCCGCGCCATGAACCCGGTGTCGCCTGCCTCGCCCTGCGGCACCAGCACCGTCACCCCCAGAAACATACCCAGCGCGAACAGCACCAGGCCCAGCGCCTCTCCGTCGAACCGGCTGACTGGAGGAGCACCTCTTGAACGAGCCTTCGCCATGGGGCGCAGTGTACCCCATGCTCCGGGTGCCGGGCAGCGGAAGGCTGCGGCCAGCACGGCATTTCACGCCGCGACCCCCGGCCCGCCCCCGGGGCATAATGGGGGGGTGCTGCACCTGCCCGATTCCCTGCACGCCGCGCTGTGGGCGCACGCCCGTCAGGATCCGGCGCGCGAGTGCGTGGGCGCGCTGGGTGGCAGGCGGCTGGAATGCGGCCAGGACACTGTCTGGGACGTGCGGACCCTGTACCCGCTGCCGAACATCGCGCCTCACCCGGACCGGGCGTACCTCGCGGACCCCCGCTGCCTGCTGCGCGCCCTGAAGGCCATGCGTGCCGAGAACCTGGAACTCGTGGGGCTGTACCACAGTCACCCGCGCGGCCCGCAGGCACCCAGCGAGACCGACCGGCGTCTGGCGAGTTACGAGGTGCCGTACCTGATTGCCGACCTGCGCAGCGGTCAGCTGGGCGCGTACCACCTGCCTGGCGGTCAGCGGGTCCCCCTGGTGGTGGGTGCCGCGCCGCCCGGGATGCCGGCGGCGACCCCTGCCTCCTGACGGGCGGCGCGGAAACGCTTGCGTCCGGGGCTTGCATGTGAACACAATGAGGACAGCGCATGAAGGCCGACCCCCCCGCCGTTCTCGTCCCCACCCCCACCTCCGGACCGGCAGGAGAGGGCCGCCCCGCCGTCCACTGGCGCTCCCTGCACGACCAGCCGGCCCTGCCGCCGGGCACCCTTGCCTTCGCGCTGCTCGCGCACGAGCACGCCGCCCGCGCCCACGCGCTGCACGCCGCGCTCGGTTGCCCCGACCCGGCCGGGCACGCCGCGCGCCTCCTGCGGCCCGGCCCGCCCCCGCACGGCCCCCAGCTGCACGGCCCCCACCTGGACGCCCTGAGCGCCCCCCACCCGCCGGCCATCGCCCGCGCACTCCGTGAAGCCCTGGGCGACCCGGCCCCCTGGACACCCGGCCCGGCCGGTTCACCCCGGTCCGCCGCGCGGCTGCCCCGGCTGCTGCGGCTGCTGTGGCAGGCAACCCGGCCCGCCCGGCCTGCCGAACCCGCCCCGGCCACCACCCCCCCGGCGGACCGGCTGCGCCGCGCACTGCACGCCCTGGCCGCCGCCGCCGCGCACCCCGCCCCGCTGACCGCGCCGCTGGCCACCCACCTGCTCTCCCGCATCACCCGCCACTGGCTGCACGACCCGCACACCCTGCACCTGGAACTGCTGCGCGACGCCAGCCGCCCCCAGGACGCCCCGCGCCACGCCCTGACCCAGCTGCGCACCACCCTCGGCGGCCCACGCCGCGCCGCCGCCCTGCTGGCCCTGCACCTCGCCCGGCACCAGCACCACGCACTGGCCGCGCAGCAGGCCGCGCTGCAGGCGGCCCGCCGCGAAGCCCTGCGCGCCGCCGTGACGGCCGCCGCCGCCCTGCGCACACGCGGCCTCCTGACCCGCACCGCCGACGCCCGCTGGCTGACGCCGCACGAACTGATCGCCGCGCTGGACGGCACCCTCCCGCCCACTGACCTCCCGGCCCTGATCGAGGCGCGCCGCGCCGCCCGCAGGCCGCAACCCGCGCCGCCCGCCCGGCCCCACACGCCGCCACACCCCGCGCCCGACACCCTGACGGCCGCCCCGCTGGCGCCCGGCGTGCGCGACGGCCGCCTGCGCCGCTGGACGCCCGGCCAGCCGGTCCCGCCCGGCGCGGTCCTGCTGCTGCCCGGCCCACCCCACCCGGCCCACCTGAACGCCCTGAGCGGTGCCCGCGCGCTGATCGTGCCGCGCAGCACCCTGCACTCGCCCGTCGCCGCGCACGCCCGCCACGCCGGGCTGCCGGCCCTGTCCCTCCCGGCCGCCGCCCAGTGGGAGCCGGACCCCGACTGGCTGCAAGAGGGCGCGCTCGTGCGCGTCAACGGGCACACGGGTCAGCTGATCCTGCTGCGCCGCGCCGGCCTGCCCGACCCGGTTCCCAGCTTCGACCTGAACCTCGACCTGAACCCCGCCCCGACCCGCCCCGGGGGACCGGCCGACCCGCACGCCGGCCCGGCGCACCTGCGGCTCCGGACCGGTCCCGCACCGTTCAGTTTCGACCTCGCCTGATGCCGGGCCGCATCCACGCGCTGCACGGCTTCATCGGCAGCGGCAAGACCACCCTGGCCCGCACCCTGGAAACGCAGCTGGGCGCGCTGCGCTTCACGTCCGACGAGTGGATGACCGCCCTGTACGGCCAGGACCCGCCCGCCGACGCGTTCCCGGCCCTGTTCCGGCGCGTGATGACCGTCATGGAGGCCCAGTGGACCCGCGCCGCCGCGCTCGGCGTACCCGTCATTCTGGACCACGGGTTCTGGACCCGCGCGGCCCGCGACGAACTGCGCGCGCAGGCGGCCGCGCTGGGCGCACCTCTGACCCTGCACGTCCTGACCGTCCCGGACGCCGAGGCGAGGCGGCGCGTGCAGGCCCGCAACCTCCAGCCGGGCGCGCTGCTGATCGCCGACGACACCTTCGACCTGTTCCGCCCGCGTTTCGAGCCGCTCACGCCGGACGAGGAGGGCCTGCAGGACGTGACCCGCTGGCCCTGACCGCCTGCCGGATCAGGGGAGGCGCGCGATCCGTTCCAGCAGCAGCGTGAAGAACTCGCGGTCCCGCACGCCGACCGCCACCTGCGCGTTCGCGGGCCGCCCGGTCACGCCGTACAGGTCGCAGACGGTTCGGCCCAGGTTCAGTCCCTCCTGCGTCTCGACCTGCACGTGCATGCTCTGCCAGTCCAGCAGGTCCGGCCTGAACGCCGCCGCGACGGCCAGCGGGTCGTGCAGCGCGCCGCCACTCAGGCCGTAGCGGTCGCGGTACACCCCCGCGTAGAAGGTCAGCAGTTCCGCGCACGCGGCCCCCGCGCGGTTCCCCAGGGCGCGCAGGGCAGCCACGCGGTCCGGCGTGGCGACCGCCTGCATGGTCACGTTCAGGCCCACCATGCGCAGCGGCACGCCCGCACCGAACACGATCTGCGCGGCGTGCGGGTCGACCAGCGCGTTGAACTCGGCGGCCGGCGTGCGGTTCCCGTGCCCGGTACTGCCGCCCATCCACACGATCTCGCGGATCAGCGGCGCGATATCCGGCGCGAGCCGCAGGGCCAGCGCCACGTTCGTGAGCGGCCCGGTCGCGACCAGCGTCACCTCGCCCGGCCGCGCCCGCACCGTGCGGATGATGAAATCCACGGCGTGTTCCGCCTCCGGCGCCCGCAGCGGCTCCGGCAGGCCCGCCGCCGGCAGGCCGGTCGCGCCGTGCACGCCCGCCGCCGTGACCCCCTCGCGCAGCAGGGGCCGGTCCGCGCCCGCGAAGTACGGCACGTCCCGTCCCGCCTCGCCCGAGAGGGCCAGCACCACGCCCGCATTCCGGGTGGTCAGGGCCAGCGGCACGTTCCCGTGCACGGCCGTGAAGCCCAGCACCTGCACGTCCTCGAAGCTGCCCAGCGCCAGCAGCCAGCCCACCGCGTCGTCCAGGCCGGGGTCACCGTCGAAGATCACGGGCAGCGGAGCGGGGCGGGCCGGGGTGCGGTCAGTCATGGCGGGCAGCATAGCGCCCACCTGAAAATGCGAGAACGGGGCCGCGCGGGCCCCGTCGTGACGGTGTTGCGCTCAGGCCTGGGCCGCGCCGCCGTCCTGCGGGCCGACCGGCCCCTCGCCGCGAATGGTGGCGATGGTCGCCTCGACCATCTCCTGAAAACCGCCCTGGTGCATGGCCGTCATGAGTTCGATGGTCTTGGCGGCCGCGCCCTCGAACACGAAGCCCGTCTCGTGGATCTGGCAATCCTGCATGGCGGTGCCGTCCTCGCCGCTGAAGACCAGCACGCACCGTTCGAAGGTGCAGTTCACGAACTGCGTGCCGTCCAGGGGAATGCGTTTACCGGTGAACGTCTGATTCTCGATCGTCTGCATGATAGGCGGGCAGCATAGCGCGCCGCCCGCTCCGTCACTGCCGCCCGGAGCAGGGGACGTCCCCTCCTCCGGCTGCGGGTCATGCGGACTCCGATTGAACGGCTTTGTAAGCCATTCAATCCGAGTCCGTATCACTTCCCGACGAACACGGCGGTGGTCAGCGCGGGCACGGTCACGCTGTTGCCCGAGGCGCGGCTGGTCTTCACGGTCGCGTCGGTGCCGGCGGCCAGCGCGGGGTGCAGGCCCAGGTTCAGGCCCGCGAGGGCCGCGTCGCTGAGGGTCACGCCCTGGCCGGTCGCGTTGAACACCACGACCACGTTGCGGTAGGGGTTGGTGGGACTGATGGCGCCGCTGAGTTTCATGGCGATCACGCCGGGCTGCTGCGCCGGGCCCACGTTCAGGAACGTCAGGCCCTGCCCCACCTGCGCGGCGGTGTCCATGCGGAACAGCGTGCTGGAGTACCGGACGCGCAGCATCTCGCGGTAGTGGTCGAAGGCCCGCTGAATGTCGGCCGCCGACGGTTTCAGGGCCGGGTTGCCCAGCAGGCCGCGGTACAGGTTCCAGTTCGCCTCGTTCTTCTCGGCGGGCGGCAGCCCCCGGCCGAAGCCGTTGCTCTTGCCGGTGAAGTCCAGGGTGTTGAACCAGTCGCCGCTGTTGTAGCTGTCGGTGTCGAAGCTCTTGGAGCGAAGGATCTCGTCCCCGGCGTAGCTGAACGGCAGGCCCTGCCCGAGCAGCACGACGCTGTTGGCGAGGTTCTGCATGCGGGTGCGCTGCGCGGAGGTGGCGCTCAGGGGCGCTTTCAGGAGGACCGCGTCGAACAGCGTCTGGTTGTCGTGCGCGCTGACGTACGTGATCGCCTCGCGGGGGCTGGCTGCGTACCCGGCGGGCGCGCCGTTGTAGTTCACCTCGGCGCCCTTCACGGTCTTGCCGGTCGCGTCGGTGAAGCGGTAGTCGCGCAGGTTCCCGGTCAGGCCGATCCGCACCTGATCGGCGAGGCTCAGGGCCCTGGCCTTATCCGCGTTCGCGGGTTGCCCGTTGGGCAGCACGAACAGCCCGGTCGCGAAGCCCTGCTCCTGCAGGCCGCCGAAGGGGTTGCCGCCGCGCACCGCGTCACGCAGGCGGTCGTTGAAGGTCCCGATGCCCTGCCCGAACAGGTTCAGTTGCGTGGCGTTCGGGCCGCGCTTGTTGCCCTGCACCTCGCCGAAGTCCCAGCCCTCGCCGTAGAGGTAGATGCTCTTGCCGTCCACCCCGTCCTTCTGCACGGTCAGCGCGTCGAGCGCCTTGCGGGCGGCCTGCAGGTCGGCGACCATGTGGTGCCCCATCAGGTCGAAGCGGAAGCCGTCCACCTTGTAGGCCTTTGCCATCAGGACCAGCGTGTCCACCATCAACTTGCGCATCATGACGTGCTCGGTGGCGGTGTTCGAGCAGCAGGTACTGTTCTCCACGCCGCCGCTGGCGTTCAGGCGGTGGTAGTAGCCGGGCACGATCCGGTCCAGCACGCTGCGGTCCGCCTGCCCACTGGCGGCTGTGTGGTTGAACACCACGTCCTGCACGACCCGCAGGCCCATGCCGTTCAGCGCGGCGACCATGCGGCGGTACTCCAGGGTCCGCTGGTCGGGGTTCACGGCGTAGCTGCCCTCGGGCACCATGTAGTGGTACGGGTCGTACCCCCAGTTGTAGGCGTCGGCGTCCTTCACGGCCGTCACGGCTTTCTGCTGCTCGTCGCTGTTCGGCGCGAACCGGCTCAGGTCACCGGGGGACTTCCACGCGGCCTTGTCCTCGCTGATCGTGGCGATGTCGAAGGTGGGCAGCAGGTGCACGGCCTTCAGGCCCGCGTCGGCCAGGGCCTTCAGGTGCTTCACGCCGTCACTGCCGGGCAGCGTGAACGCGAGGTACGTGCCGCGCTGCGCCGCCGGGACGGTGCTGTCGGCGGCGCTGAAGTCACGCAGGTGCAGCTCGTAGAAGCTCAGGTCGCCCGCCGAACGCAGCGCCGGTTTCTTCAGGGCGTCCCAGCCCTGCGGTCTGGTGGCCGGATCGTTCAGGTCCAGCAGCACCGAGCGGGCGCTGCCCCGCGTCAGCGCCACCGAGTACGGATCGGTCACGAGGTTCGTCTCGACCTTGCCGGTGCTGGGCGCGTACACCTTCACCTCGTAGCGGTAGGCGGCGCCGCGCCAGGTCTGCGCGCCCTTCACGGTCCAGACGCCCTTCGCGTCACGGGTCATGGGCACCACCGTCTCCTGACCGCCGGGCACGGTCAGGCGTAATTTGACGTCCTGCGCGGTCGGCGCCCACAGGCGCAGCGTCGGGACGTTGCCCTGCCACTGCGCGCCCAGCGCGCCGTCGTACGCGAACAGGTCGTCCAGCGCCCAGGCGGTCTGCACGCCGGTCGCGTCCAGGACCGTGCCGTCCGGCATGACGCTGCTCACCGCCACCTGACCCTGCAACGCGGCCCCGATGCGCGCGGCCTCCTCGGGGCGCACCCGCAGCAGCGCGTAACCGCTCAGGTACGGGGCTTTCGCCTTCAGGGCGGCGTTCAGGCCCCCCTCGACCTCCTCCAGCGTCAGGGTGTCGCCGCCGTCCACGCCCGCGCCGGTCAGTTTCAGGCCGCCGGCCCGCGCGGCGTGCAGGGTCAGCAGCGCGCCCGGCTGCACGAACTCCGGCTTCACCGCGATCAGGTCCCGCGAGAGCATCACCGCCTGCGCGCGGGTCAGGTCGCCCACCGTGCGCACACTGGTGTCCGGGCGGGTGGTGTTCACGGCCGCGTTGCCACTGACGATCCACGCCTGATTGCCCATCTCGTTCATCAGGAACTGATCCGCGCCCGGATCCTTGCTGTCGCCGTTATGCACGATGAACCCCAGTTTCTTCCAGTCGGTCTTCATGGGCACGTCCCAGTACACGCCGAAGCTGTTCGTGCCGGTGGGCGTCAGGGGCTTACTCCACTCGACCTGCGCGGTCGTGTCCTCCCAGGCGTGCAGGCCCCACCCGTCGTACTTCCCGTCCGGGCGGTAGTAGTTGATGCGGGCCGCGCCAGCCGGGACGGGCGGGTCGCTGAGGACGGCGGGCGCCCCGTACGCGAAGTCGGCCTTGCCGCTCGTGACGGTCACCTCGTTCCCCTTGCCGGGGTCCGCGAAGAAGTCCGGGCCGGGGTCCTTCTCGTCACCCCTGTGCACGATGAACCCGACCTTCGCCGCGCCTGCCTTCAGGGGCACGTCCCAGTACGCCCCGCCCGCATCCACCCCGGTCTGCACCAGGGGCTTGCTCCACTCGACCTGCGCGGTCGTGTCCTCCCAGACGTGCAGGCCCCACCCGTCGTACTTCCCGTCCGGGCGCACGTAGCGCACGCGCAGCACGTTCTTCGGGATGGGCTGCGCGGCACCTGCTGCCGCCGGGGTGGCCGGGGCAGTGGTCGCTGGGGCGGCGGGGGCGGCCTGCGTGGCGGGCGCCTTGCTGGCGTCCACGGTGAACGGCCCGGCCTTCGCGTACGCCACGTTCGCGCTGCCGGACTTCAGGAACAGCTCGCGGCCCCGGCTCAGGTCGAACCACAGGTCCCTGTCGGCGTCCTTGGTGTCGCCCTTGTGGACGATGAACCCCAGCTTCTGCGCGCCGGGCTTCAGCGGAATGTCGAAGTACGCGCCGAAGTCGTCCTTGCCGCCCTGGGCGAGCGGTCTGTCCCAGGCGACCTGGGCGGTGGTGTCCTCCCAGACGTGCAGGCCCCAGCCCGCGTAGGCGCCGTCCGAGCGCTGGTAGTGCACCCGCGCGGTGTCGGCAGGGAGGGTTGTTTGCGCCGCTGCCGAAGCAGCCAGCGCGACCGTCAGAAGGGTCGCCAGTCTTTTCATGTGTGCCTTGAAGTGTAACCCGTCCGCCGTGGGAGTGCTTCCATGAACCGGTTGCAAGGGAACCGGCGCCGCACCCCCAACGTTCCTTGAGGCCCGGCACACCCGCCCCGCCGCACCCCGACCCTACAGTGGGCGCCATGACCGGACACACCAGCGACGAAGTGGTGGGCACCCCCACCGAGCCCCACGAGCACAGCGACGCCGAGAGCCTGCGCCACATTCCCCCCAGCCACGACCAGCGCGGCGTCGTTCAGGACAGCCCCGGCAACCCCGACATCGGCGTCGAGCACGGCGAACCCAACCGCCAGAACGACCCGCAGAACGAGCCGACCAACGACGGCGTGTAACCCGCCGCTCCGGCAATCATCGGTTGAGGCCCGCATCCGCACCGGATGGGGCCTCATGCTTGCTGCGGCTCACACGGATTCCGTTTGTTTCGCCAGCAATACGGAACTTCACCGGATTGCCAGCTCCACGTCCGGAACCCGTTTTTCTCCTGCTCTGCGGAGCAGCTCTGTGAGTCGCATCCGCTCGGACCCAGCGGGCTTTGCAGCCCATTCAATCGGAGTCGGTATCAGATCAGGGAACGACCTGCCGTCCCTCGGGGCCGTACTGCGCCAGTACCGCCCGTGCGACCGCGCCCGCCTGCCCGGCCCGCACGAGCGCCACGACCGCGCCGCCGAAGCCCGCGCCGGTCATGCGCGCCCCGAACACGTCCGGGTGCGCCTGCAGCAGCGCCACGAGTTCATCCACGCGCGGGTGGCTGACCGCGTAATCGTCGCGCAGGCTGGCGTGGCTGGCGTTCATCAGCACGCCGAAGCGCGCGGCGTCCACGTCGGCGGCCAGCGCGGCCTGCACGCGGGCGTTCTCGCTGACCACGTGCCGCGCCCGTTCGCGCAGCGGTTCGGGCAGCGCCTCCACGCTCTGGGGGTCCTGCACGTCGCGCAGTTCGGTCACGCCCAGCAGGCGGGCGGCCTCCTCGACCTGGGCGCGGCGTTCGTTGTAGCCGCTCTCGGCGAGTCTGCGCGGCACGCCGCTGTCGATGACCAGCACCTCGGCCCCGGCAGGCAGCGGCAGCAGCCAGCGTTCCAGGCTGCGGGTGTCGAGCAGCAGCATGGTCGCGCTGTTCGCCACCGAGCTGGCCATCTGGTCCATGATGCCGCACTGCACGCCCACGAACTCGTGCTCGACGCGCTGCGCGATCAGGGCGATGCGTTCGTCGCTGGCATCCAGGATGCCCAGGTCCCGCAGGCCGCGCAGGACCGCGACTTCCAGCGCGGCGCTGCTGCTCAGGCCCGCGCCCATCGGCACGTTCGACGTGACGAGGACGTCCAGTCCGTCCGGCGCGCCGCCCAGCGCCAGGGCGCCCGCCACGTAGCGTGCGAAGCCGCCTTCGGCATTCCCGCCGACCGGGAAGGTGCTCTGTTCGTTCAGGTCGGCGGCGAACACCCGGTGCTCGCGCGTGCCGTTGGCACCCAGCGCCACGGTCGTCACCTGCGGGATGGCGGTGGGCAGCACGAACCCGCCCTGGTAGTCGGTGTGCTCGCCCAGCAGGTTCACGCGGCCCGGCGCGCTGGCCGTCACCTGCGGCGCGCGGCCGAAGTGCTGCTCGAAGGTCGGAAGGCTCTCTGAGGGGGTGGGCGTCGTCACAGGTTCTCTCCGGCGGTGGGGGAGACGGCGCGCAGTTCGGCGGCGGCCGCCTCCGGGAATTTGTCGTTCGCGAACTCCCCGGCGCCCTGCTCGGTCCCGGCGAGGTACTTCATGCGGCCCGGTGCACGCAGGTACGGGTAGATCTCGATGTGCAGCGGGAACGCCGGGTGCGGTCCGTCCAGCGGCGCCTGATGCACCGTCAGCAGGTACGGCATCCGCACGCCGAACAGGCCGTCCAGGCGCAGCAGGGCGTCTTTCAGGGTGCGGGCGAGGCTGGCGCGCTCCCCGGCGCCCAGTTCGGACAGCAGACTGACCGGGCGGGTGGGCAGGACCCACGTCTCGAAGGTGTAGCGCGCGAACGGCGGCACGACGCTCAGGGACTCGCCGTCGTCATGGACGATCCGTTCGCCGCTCTCCCGCTCGCCCTCCACGAAGTCCGGGAGCCACGGGCGGCCGCTCTGCGCGTGGTACGCCTCCATCTGCGCGGTCATGCGGGCCTGCACGGGCGGCACGTGATCGTAGGCGTAGATCTGCCCGTGCGGGTGGTGCAGCGTCACGCCGACCTCCACGCCCCGGTTCTCGAAGGCCAGGACGCTGTGAATCTGCCCGGTCGCCGCCAGCCGGGTGGTGCGGTCAGCCCAGACGCCCAGCAGCAGGTCCACCTGCGCGTCCGTCAGGTCGCTCAGGCGGCCCTGGGCATTCTGGCTGAACACCACGACCTCGCATTTGCCCACGCCCGCGCGCGTCCCGGCCGGGCCCTGTGGCGGCGTGGGCGCGTTCAGGGTCAGGCTGGGAAAGCGGTTGTCGAACACCGCGATGTCGTAGCGGCCCTGCGGCAGCTCGGTGGGGTGCGCGGGGTCGCTGGTGGGGGCCAGCGGGTTGTACTCGGGCGGCGGCAGGAACGTGCGCCCCATGCGGTGCGCGGCGTACATGACCCACTCGCCGCGCAGCGGGTGCCAGCGCAGCAGCGGGCGGGCGTCCACGGGGTCCGGGCTGGGGCTGGGAATCTCGCCGGTCACGGTGACCGGCTCCAGGCCGTACAGCGTCAGGGTGCGCCCGTCGGGTTTCGTGAAGTCCTGCGCGTGCAGGGTGGCGGGGGCCTCGGTGGGGGTGGTCATTTCTGCACCTCACGGTACGAGTGCGGCGCAAGTGGGGCGCCCTGCGCGGTCACGGTCGCCCGGTCCGTCAGGTTGAACTCCCCGCGCGAGAAGTGCGTCACGGCCGCCCCACCGCGCAGGCTCAGGCTGACCGGACGGTCCGGCGTGCTCACCCTGAGGCAGCGGCGCAGCAACTCCAGGCCCTCGGCGTTCAGCAGCGCGATGGGATCGCTGCTGGCGCGCAGACCGCCGATCACGTCCAGCATCCCGGCAATCGCCTCGCGTTCGGGCGTGCTGAGCATGCTCAGTTCGCGGCGGCAGATCGCCACGTCCGGGTCCGGCTGGTACCACGCGCTCTGATACCAGCGGCTCAGGGCGGTGTGCAGCGCGTTGCGGGCGCTGGGGCCGGTCGCGTCTCCCAGCCACACCCGCCGGGACTCCTCGTCCCAGATGGGCGCCACGTCCGGCCCGGTGCGCATGGCGTCCACCACGCCGATACTCTGCGCGAGCGGCGCGCCGCACCCCAGGATGAACGCGTCCGGCCCGGCCCCCTCACGGAAGGCCTCGATGCCCATGCGGTACGCCTGCGCGCGGCCCACGCTGGGGTCGTGCCGCACGCCGGGCAGCGACGCGCCGTACAGGAAGTCGATCTTCAGGTACGTGTACCCCCAGCCGCGCACGGTCGCGCCCAGGTTCCGCAGCCACGCCAGCACCTCCGGGTGGGTGGTGTCCAGCGCGTGGTACGGCCCGCCCCAGTTCTGCCCGACCGGGAGCGGCCGGCCGTCCTCGCCGCGCAGCATCCAGTCCGGGTGCTGCGCGAACAGCTGCGAGGTCGGGGACGCCAGGAACGGCGCGAGCCAGATGCCCGGCGTGAACCCCAGCGCCCGCAACCGCTCCGGCAGGTCACGGGCGTGCCCGCCGAAGTGCGCCGACGGCAGTTCCCAGTCGCCCAGGTCCGCCTGGAAGCCGTCGTCGAGCTGGAACACGTCGAAGTCCAGGCCCTGCTCGCGGGCCAGCCGGGCGTTGTCCAGCATGGCGTCCAGCGTCACGGCGCGGTAGTACGAGTACCACGAGCACCACACCCGCAGCGGCGCGGGCGTCCGCGCGTGCATGGCCGATCCCAGCCGCGCGGCGTGCGCTTCCAGGGTGGCGATCACGTCCGGCGTCTCCTCCCACAGCACCCCGACCTCCGGGCCTTCCAGTTCACAGGTGACGGTCACGTGGTCGCCCTGCGCGCGGGCCTCCCACTGCACGAAGGTGCGCGTCGCGTCCAGCGCCCCGCCCACCCAGCCGCTGCCGTCCTCGCGGGCCAGGGCCAGCACGGTATGGCTGCGCCACACGCCCGCCTCGCCGCCCGGCGCGAAGCCCGGATCGTGCCCCTGCTCGACCTGCCAGTGGTGCGCCGGGGCCACCTGCCGCGCCGTCAGGGGGTGCAACTCCGCCTCACTCCAGGACTGGAACCCGCTGATCAGCACCTTCAGGCCCTCCGGGGCCTCGTTCACCGTCCACTTATGCATCCTGCTCTCCTTCCAGCGGCTGGCCTGCGTCGTCCGGCCGCACCACGAAACTCACCGGCGGCAGCGTGGTTCCGTGCCACTCCACGGGCTCCGGATTCCAGTTCTGCACCAGCAGCCTCCCGGCGCGGCGCGACACGCGCACGCCCTCGGGCACCGGCAGCACCGGCACGCCCGCCGCGCCCAGCACGTCCTCCAGCACTGCCCCGATCAGGGTGTCGCTGTGCGCGCCGATCACGGTCACGTTCCCGCGCCGGATCACGGCCGCCTGCCCGTCCAGCGGGCCGCCCCGGTAGTGCGCCAGCGCCTGCGCGCCGCTGGGGCGGTAACTTTCCGCCCAGGTGGACGCCTCGAAGGTGCCGCTCAGGTCGCCCGCGCCGGTCACGGTCTGGCGCAGCGTGGGCCGCAGGCTGTCGTACTGCACCAGGCGCGCCCCCACCAGGTCCGACAGCGGCCCGAACTGCCCATCCGACCAGGTTTCCCCGCCGGGCGTGCGGAACGCCGTGCGCGGCCCGCACACCAGCCGCACCCCGGCGTTCACGGCGTCCGTCCAGCGCGCCGCGCGCCCGGCGCTGACCAGCGTGATGGCCGGCGCGACCACGACCGCGTAGGCGCTCAGGTCGGCGTCGGCGTGAATCACGTCCACGTCGATGCCCAGGCGGCGCAGCGCCATGTAGTACGTGACGGTCTGCGTCCAGTAGTTCAGGCCCCGCGCGTGCGGCTGCTGATCGTAGATCCACAGGCTCTCGTAGTCGTGCAGCAGCGCCACGCGCGCCGGAACCGGCCCCACCGGGAAGGCGGTCTGGTCCAGCGCCGCGACCTCCGCGAAGCCCCGGTCCGGGGTCTCGTCGTGGCGCAGCAGGCCCGAGTGCATGACCTCCTGCGCCATGGTCGCCGCGCGCCAGCGGAAGTAACTCACGACGTCCGCGCCGTGCGCCCACGCCTGCGCCGTCCACAGCGCCACCGCGCCGTCAGCGGGCAGGGGGTTGTACGGCGCCCAGTTCACCTGACCGCACTGCTGCTCCATGACCCACGGGCCGTTCGGTGTGCCCGCCCCGTCACGGCCCAGACGCTCCCCACCGCTCAGCAGGCCCCGGTACAGATCGTGGTTGAAGCCCACGAGGTCCGGGTGCCCGGTCCGCGCGTAGCGGGTCCGGAGGTCCTCGCCGATGCCGGGCGGCGCGAACAGTTCCAGCATCCCGGTCGGGTAGTTGTCCCAGGTCACGAAATCCAGGCCGCGCGCCACGTCGTAATGATCGAAGCCCGACTCGAAGATCATGAAGTTGTGCGTGACGAACCGCCCCGGCGACAGCTCACGCAGCAGCTCGACCTGCTCGGCCTGGAACTCGCGGATCATGTCCGACGCGAAGCGGTTGTAGTCCAGCACGTGCGACGGGTTCACCTCCGTCACGGTCAGGATCGGGGGCCTGACCTGCGCCCAGTCCGTGTACTCCATGCTCCAGAACACGTTGCCCCACGCGGCGTTCAGGGCGTCCAGCGTGCCGTACTTCGCGCGCAGCCACTCCGGGAAGCGCGCGGCGCTCGCCCCGCCGTAACTGCGGCTGGTGTCGTGACAGCCGAACTCGTTGTCGGTCTGCCAGCCCGCCACGGCCGGGTGCTGCCCGTACCGCTCCGCGATGGCCCGCGTGATGCGCCGCGAGTGCTCACGGAAGACCGGCGACGCGAAATCGTAGTGCCGCCGCGACCCGAACTCGCGCACGCGGCCCTGCGCGTCGAACGCCAGGATCTCCGGGTGTGCGCGGATCAGCCACGCGGGCGGGGTGGGCGTGGGCGTGCACAGCACCACCCGCAGGCCCTCGGCGTGGTACGCCCCGATCGCGTCGTCCAGCCAGCCCCACTCGAAGGTGCCGGGAAGCGGTTCCAGACGGCTCCAGGCGAATTCGGCCAGTCGCACGAAACTCAGGCCCAGGTCACGCTGCATCCGCGCGTACACGGGAGGACGGTCCTGCGGGACATGCTCCGGGTAATCGCAGGTGCCAAGAAGGAGATGGAAGGGAGATGCGTCAGCTTGGGTCATGAACTCGTCCTTACGGGCAGGCCTGCGCGCGGCGGAGAGGCCTGTGGAAACGGGAGGAACAGCCAGCGGAAACCGGCCGGGTCACGTGCAGGAGAAGGGGGAGGGGCGGGGGCCAGCGGCCCCCAGGCGTCAGTCCTTGACCGCGCCGCCCGCGATGCCCGCCACGAAGTGCCGCTGCAACGCCAGGAACAGCGCCAGGAACGGAAGGGTGGCGATCGCCGTGCCCACCATGATCCCGCCCCACGACACGCGCGTCAGGCCGATCAGCGTGCCCAGCGCCACCGGCATGGTGTAACTGTCCTTCTGGGTCAGGACCAGCAGCGGCCACAGGTAATCGTTCCAGGACGCCAGGAACAGCAGGATCGCCAGCGCCGCCATGGCGGGCCGCACGACCGGCAGCGCGATCTGCCAGAAGGTCCGCCACTCGCTGGCCCCGTCAATGCGCGCCGCGTTCAGCAGGTCCGTCGGGACCGTCTGGAACGCCTGACGCATGTAGAAGATCCCGATGGTGTTCGCCAGGGTCGGCAGGATCACCGCCCAGTACGTGTTCGAGATCTTCATGTCACGCGCGATCATGATGAACTGCGGGATGATCGTCACGAACGTCGGGATGGTCAGGGTCGCCAGGATCAGCCCGAACAGCCAGCTCTTGCCGGGAAAGTCGAACTTCGCGAACGCGTACCCGCCCATGGAGGTCAGCAGCATGCTGAACGCCGTGTACAGCGACGCGATCACCACCGAGTTCAGCAGCGCCCGCAGGTAGTTCGTGTCGGCCTGCAAGCCGCGGAAGTTCTCGCCGAACGACCCGCCGAACCACAGGGGCGGGTTCGCGCTGAAGATCGCGCTTTCCGGGTGCGTGCTGAACACCGCCATCATCCACAGCGGGGCCAGGAACAGCGCCGCCAGCGGAATCAGGGCCAGGTGCAGCCAGAACGCCCTGATGCGGTCGCGGGCCTTCACGCCCGCCTTCTCCTTGGGGGCCTGCATGGTCGTGGTCATTCGTCCCTCCCGAACAGGCGCAGCTGCACCACGCTGAAGATCGCCGCGATGGCCGCGACCGTGTACGCGATCGCGCTGGCGTACCCGAAGTTGAAGGAGCGGAAGCCCTGCTGGTACAGGTACGTGCCGAGCGTCATGGTGGCGTTGCCGGGGCCGCTGTTGGTGATCAGGGCCGGTTCCGTGAACAGCTGCAGCGTGCCGATCACGCTGAGCACCAGGCAGAACAGCAGGCTGGGGCGCAGCAGCGGCAGCGTGATCTTCCAGAACTGCTGCGTGGGGGTCGCGCCGTCGATGCTGGCGGCCTCGTACACGTCCTCACTGATGCCCTGCAGGCCCGCGAGCAGGATGATGGCGTTGTAACCGGTCCAGCGCCACGTCATGGCGAGGACCAGCACGGTCATGGCCGGCCCGGACTGGTTCAGCCAGTCCACGGGAGGCAACCCGATTCCGGTCAGTGCGCGGTTCACCATGCCGAAATCCGTGTTGAACAGCAGGCGGAACACCGCCGAGTACGCCACGGTCCCCACCACCAGCGGCGCGAAGAACGCGAACCGGAACCACCCGGCCGCCCGCAGCAGTTTGCTGTTCAGCGCCACGGCCAGCACGGTCGCCAGGGACAGCATCAGCGGCACCTGAATGATCATGATGACCAGCGTGTTCCGCAGCGCCGTGCGGAAGAATTCGTCCTGCACCAGCCGGGACCAGTTCGCCAGTCCGAAGGGCGCGGTCGCGCCCAGGCGCGAGTCCTTGAAGCTCATCAGGAAGGAGCTGATGATCGGCCACGCCCAGAAGGTCAGGAAGATCAGCAGGTAGGGCAGGATGAACAGGTAGGGAGCCTTGGGCGTGCGCGCCCACCATCCGGCCCTCGGGGCGGGGCGGCGCTTTGGAACTGTGGTCATGGATACCTCGGTGGAGCGGGTGACACGGAAGGTGGAGCGGGTGACACGGAAGGTGGAGCGGGAGGGGGAACGGCGCCCGCGCGGCGCCTCACCCTCCCCGCCCCACCCTCATGGGTTCAGACCGGACTGGGCCTTATACGGATTCCGTTTGTTTCGCCAACAATCCGGAACTTCACCGGATTGCCGCCTCCACGTCCGGAACCCGCTTTGCTCCCACTCGCTTCGCTCGGACCCAACGGGCTTTGCAGCCCATTCAATCGGAGTCCTTATTACTTCGCGACCGGCAGGCCGGTGGCGCTGGAGATCTTCTTGGCCGCGTCGTCGAGGGCTTCCTTGGCGGTCTTGTACTTGCCCTTGAGGAAGTCGGCCTGCACCACGATCATGACCTGACGGGCGTCCTGGAAGTACTGCGTGCCGCGCGCCTGGGGCACGTCGCCCAGCGTGTCGAGGATGGTCTGCCAGACCTTCTGGTTGCCCCAGTACGGCTGGGCGACCTTCACGTAGGGGTCCTTGGTGGCCGAGAGCAGGCTGGGCACCAGGCCCTGGCTCTTGAGCATGGCGACCTGACCGCCGGTGGTGGCGAGGGCGTTTTCCATGAAGGCGTACGCGGCGGCCTTGTTCTTGCTGCTCGCGGGCAGGGCCAGGGCGCTGCCGCCCAGGTTCGCGGCGCGCACGCCGCCGGGCTTGCTGGCGGGCATGGGGTACACGCCCCACTTGCCTTTCTGGTCCGGGGCGTTCGTGCGGATGGTGCCCTCGTACCACGCGCCGAACATGGCGCTGGCGCTCTTGCCGGACTTGAAGGACGTGATCTGGCCGCCCCAGTCGCCGGTCGCGACGACCTGCGCGTCGTACAGTTTCTTGACGGTGTTCAGGGCGTCCACGCAGCCGGGCTTGTTGACCGTGACGCTGGTGCCGGCGTTGTCGAAGTAGAAGCAGCTGTTCTGGTTGGCGAGCATGCGGAACCACTCGTCGTCCTGGCCGTTGCCGACGATGCCCATCTTGACCTTGCCGTCGAACTTGGCGTTCACCTTCTTACCGGCGGCAATGAAGTCGTCCCAGGTCTTGATGGCGGTGGGGTTCACGCCGGCCTGCTGGTACAGGTCGCGGCGGTAGAAGATCACGACGGGACCGGAATCCCAGGGCATGGCGTAGCGTTTGTTGCCGGCCATCAGTTCGGTCCACTTGAACGCGGGGAAGTTCTTGGCGACCTTGTCGGCGCCCAGGGTGTTCAGGTCCACGAAGCAGTCCGGGAAGCGCGCCCAGAACACCTCGGCCTCGTTGTTCTCGATGGAGTACACGTCGGGCATGTCGGCGCCGCCGGCGGCGCAGCCGGCCAGGCCGCGGTCGTACACGTTCTGGTTGCCCAGGTCGACCACGTTGACCTTCACGTTGGGGTACTTCTTGTTGAAGCTGGGAATGGTGCTCTGGAGGGCCTTGGCGGCGGCGTCCCAGGACCAGACGGTCACGGTGCCGGACAGGCTCTGGGCCGAGGCGGCAGAGGCGAGGGCAAGGGCGGTCAGCAGTGCGAGTTTCTTCATGGGCATCCTCCGTGGATGGGTGGAAAGCGGTTGGGGGCCTACGCGAGTTGCAGTTCCGGGATGGCGCGGCGCAGTTCCGGGGGTGGGGCGGGGCCGCTGCGGTCGCTGATCAGGGTGCTGACGCGGTCGGTGGGGGCAATCAGCGCGCGGCTGATCTTGCCGAGTTTGCTGTGGTCCGCGACGACCACGATCTCGCGGGACTGCGCGACCATCACGCGTTTGATCTCGGCTTCCTCGTGGTTGGCGTTGGTGACGCCGTGCTCGGCGTGCACGCCGTTGCAGCCCAGGAACAGCCGGTCGGCGTGAATGTGGCGCAGCACGTCCAGGGCGTAGGGGCTGACCAGCGAGTGCTGCAGGGGCCGCAGCGTGCCGCCGGTCACGATGACGCGCACGCCGGGCAGCCGTTCGAGTTCCAGCGCGATGTTCAGGCCGTTGGTGACGACCGTGACGCCCTGCAGGGTGGGGGAGAGGGCGCGGGCGACCTCGGTGGTGGTGCTGCCCACGTCGATGAACACGGTTTCCCCGTCGCGGATCAGGGCGGCGGCGGCCCGGCCGATGCGGCGTTTGGCGGCGCTGTGTTCCAGGCGGGTCTCTTCCAGGGGGGATTCGCGGCGGGCGTCCATGGGCAGGCGGACGCTGCCGCGGGTGCGGCGCACCTGTCCGGCGTCGGCCAGGACTTTCAGGTCGCTGCGGACCGTCACTTCCGAGACGCCCAGAAGTTTCGAAAGTTCCGTAACTGGCAGTTCGCCATGTTGATTCACGAGCGATAAAATCTCGCTCCTGCGCGCATCTATCAAGGCAGCCCCCCGATACTTGGATTTCGTTACTTTCGGAGTTTACGTTTTTCTCATCGGGCCGTCAAGAGGTCCGGACCCCGGTGACCCCCACGCACTCCCGCAACCCCCCTACAGGAAAACCCCCCGGTTCCGCAGAACCAGGGGGCAGGAAGGACGGACGGAGCGGCGGAGGGACCGTTCCCTCCGGCCGGATGTCAGCGGACGTCGACGAGTTCCACGTCGAAGATCAGGGTCGCGCCGCCCGGAATCACGCCGGGAACGCCCGCCGCGCCGTAGCCCAGGCTGGCCGGAATGGTCAGCTTGGCCTTGTCGCCCACGTTCAGCTGCGCGATCCCCTGATCCCAGCCCTGAATCACGTAGCCCACGCCCAGCGGAAACTCGATGGGCTCGCCACGGTCACGGCTGGAATCGAACTTCTGCCCGTTCTCCAGCATGCCGGTGTAGTGCACGCGCACCATCTTGCCCGCCTGCGCCGGAGCGCCGTTTCCCTCGTGGTACTTCTCGACCTTCAGCCCGTTCGTCCCATCAGCAGTCATGCGCGACAGGGTAACGGTTGCGGCCCCCCTCCCGCCACCCCATCTGAAGTGACCATGAAGACAGCCGCGCCGACCCCACCCGGCACCCCGGGGCCGGCAGAGGGAATGCTAGCCTTCTGGCACCGTGACGCCCGCCCTCCCGACCCCCCCACCCCGGCCGGCGCCGCCCAGACCCGACAGCGCGTGGCGGCGCTGGGTGCTGCGCGGCCTGCTGCCCGTGTACCTCCTGAGCACCTTCGGCGCCACCCTGGCCCGCGTGGACGGCGACTCCATGAACGACACCCTGCACACCGGCGACGTGCTGCTGCTCCTGAAATACCCGCGCTGGCTGCGCGCCTGGGGTGTCCCCGGCCCCTACCCGCGCCGCGGCGACCTGCTGATCTTCAAGGCCCCTGCCGACAGCGAGTACGCCTTCGAACGCCTCGCCGGCGTCCGCCACCGCCCCTACAACGTCAAGCGTGTCCTGGGCCTGCCGGGCGACACGGTCGCCATCCGGGACGGCCGGGTCATCCTGAACGGCCGCCCCCTGGCCGAAAGTTACGCCAGCGAGGGCTACGTGGCCGACCAGCCCGAGCAGACCGTCCCGCCCGGCAAGGTCTGGGTCATGGGCGACAACCGACGCCTGGGCGCCAGTCTCGACAGCCGCGCCTACGGACCGGTGGACCTGCGGGACGCCGCCGGACCCGCCGACCTGCGCCTGTGGCCCCGGCCCGGCCCCATTCCCCGCTGACCGGCCGCTGACCCCACCCCGGCCAGCCGTTCACGCGCGGCAACCGGGGCACTCATCCACGGCTGATACGGTGCCTCTCATGAAGGTTTTCACCGCTGCCCTCCTCGTCCTGAGCCTCCCGGTCGTCGCCGCCGCGCAGACGCCCGTCACGCTCGTGCCCATCAACGCGCCCAAACTGCCATTCAGCGTCAGCATGCCCAAAGGCTGGCTGGGCGTGAACTTCGAGGACGGCGCCCTCGGCGTGAGCGCCGTGTCCGCCAAGGCCCCCCCCGCCACCCTCATCCGCCTGCTGTACGCCGCGAAAGCCGGCGGCAACCCGACGGCCCCCACCGAATTCCAGAAGTTCGAGCAGGGCGTCCGGAGCACCGGCGCTTCCCTCAAACAGACCGCCAGCCGCACCGTGCGCTACGGCGGCGTGAACGGCCTGGAACGCGAGTACACCCTCACGCACCCCAAAGGCAAGCTGAACATGCGGGTCTGGTACGGCATCGGCGCGAAGAACCTGTACTCGTTCCAGCTGACCGACACCCCGGCCCGCTACGCGGCGGCCAGCAGCACCTTCAGCAAGGTCCTCGCCACCGTCAAGTTCCGCTGACCCCCCTGCGGCAGGCCGCCCGCACGCCCCCCTGGGTGTGTGGGCGGTGTACGGTACGGCCATGCGACGACGGCGTCCGGCCCTGCTGATTCCACTGACGGTGTGGGCTGCCCTGGGCAGCGCCCACGCCAACGAACGCCTGCCCGTCACCGAGGTTCGCTTCAGCGCCAGCGGTGAGCGGGTCATGGCCGTCGTGAGCGGCGAGCAGGACGGCAGCGGCTTTGGTGCCGCCCGCCTCAACGTGCTGAGCACCCGCAACGGACAGACGCTGCTGGGCCGCGCCCGCACCCTGGAAAACGGCACGGCCATGCAGGCCCGCGCCGCGCTGCTGGACACGCCGCCCGTCCCGGCCTTCCTGCGCGCTGCCGGACTGACCGCCCGCCCTGCCAGCGTCCCCCGCTACCGCCGCAGCTACCCGGTCCCGTACCCCCGCTGGGAGGACGCCGTGACCCCCGGGCACGCCCAGACCACGCCCGTGCGCCTCTGGACCGTGCCGGTGCCCGTGCGCCTGAACGTGTACGCCGTGAACACCACCTGCCCGTACCCGGACATGCTGCCCCCCGGCACCCGCCCCGCCGGGTTCAGCCTCCGCGTGAACGGACAGGTCGTTCATACCGATCCCCTCACGCCCGCCCGGCCCGCCGCGCACCCGCTGAACTGCGCCGCCGGGTACACCGTCGAACGCGTGGACGTGCAGGGCAACCGCGTGCTGGTCACCCTGCGTGCCCTGATCCCGGGCTTCGAGGGGCCGGACGCCGTGCCCGTCTACGTCGCCGCCACCCTCAAGTAGGTTGATGGTGAGCAGGTGATGGTTGATGGAAGTCACGCAGAGTCCTCCATCAACCATCACCCTGTCACGATCACGCCAGCGTGCTGGCGACGCGGTTCATCAGGGCGCGGGCGGCGTTCAGTTCGTCGGTGTTGATGGTGTGACCCAGGCCGGGAATCACGCGGGCGTCCACGTCCGCGCCGCGCGCGCGGAGGGTCGCGGCCGTCTCCTCGAAGCGGGCCAGGGGAATGTGGCCGTCGCGGGGGTCCACGCCCATGAACACGGGCGTGCCGCTCAGGTCGCCGGTCCGGTCCAGGGTGATCAGGCCGCCGCTGAAGGCGATCACGCCGCCCAGGCCCGGCCTGCGGCTGGCGTACTCCAGCGCCAGGCACGCGCCCTGGCTGAAGCCGCCCAGCACCACCCGGCTGGCCGGGATGCCCTGCGCGGCCAGGATGCCCATGACGGCGTCCACGGTGGCGAGGGCGCGGTTCAGGTGCGGCTGGTTCTGCTCGACGGGCGCCAGGAACGACTGCGGGTACCAGGTGTTCCCGTCCGCCTGCGGCGCGAGGTACGTGAACGCACTCAGGTTGAATTCGCGTTCCAGGCTCAGGATGTCGGCCGCCGTGCCGCCGCGCCCGTGCAGCAGCACCATCGCCACCCGCGCGTCGGCCAGGGGGCGTCCGGCGGTCAGGACCTGCACGCCCTGCCCGTCAGGCCCGTCCTGGGTGGGGGCGGGCGGGCTGTTCAGGTCGCGTCCGCCGATGGTCACGCCGTACTCGCGGTTCACGATGCGCGGCACGTGCGCCTCGATCTGCGCGCGCTGCGGCTCGAACCACGCCGGGAGTTTCAGGTGCCGCCCGAGTTCCTCGACCGGCTCGTCGTCCGGGAAGCCGGGCGCGTCGGTGGCGATCTCGAACAGCACGCCGTTCGGTTCGCGGAAGTAGATGGAATGGAAGTACTGGCGGTCCTGCACCGGGGTGGGGCGGTACCCGGCCTCGCTCAGGGACGCCATGTACGCGTCCTGCTCGGCGTCGTCGCGGGTGCGCAGCGCGACGTGGTGAACGCTGCCCGCCCCGAAGGTGCCGCGCGGCTGGCCCGGCCGTTCCACGACGTCCACGAACAGGCCCACGCCGTCCCCGCTGCCCCGGAACCGCGTGCGGGTGCCTTCCGGGTCGGGTTCGCTGCCGACCTCCGTGAAGCCCAGTTGCCCGACCAGCAGCTGGCGCACGGCGTCCGTGTCGCGCACCCAGGCGGTCACGGAATGAAAGCCGCGCAGTTCGTGGTCGGCCGGGACGGGCGAGGCGGGCCAGGGCTGCACGGGCACGCCGTCGTCGAAGGTCAGTTCGATCCAGGTGCCGTCCGGGTCCTCGAAGGTCAGGACCTGCTGCCCGAAGCGGGTGCTGGCGGTGGCGTTCAGCCCGTGCCCCGCGAGGCGGGCCTGCCAGTAGGCGTGGCTGGCGGCCGGGACCGAGTAGGCCAGCGCGACGACCTCGCCGTTGCCGCGCACGCCGCGCCGCGCGCCGGGCCAGGGGAAGTGGGTCATGATCGTGCCGGGCTGCCCGGTCCGGTCGCCGTAGTAGAGGTGGTACGTGCCGGGGTCGTCGAAGTTCACGGTGACCTTCACCAGCCGCTGCCCGAGCACCTGCGTGTAGAAGTCCACGTTGCGCTGGGGGTCGCTGGCCATGACGGTCAGGTGGTGCAGGCCCTGGACGGGGCTGGTGCCGGGAGCGGGGGAGTGGGAGGTCATGAAGCCATACTACTTAACATTGAACTATTAAAGGTGGCCCGCGCTACACAGAGCAGGCTCCCTGGCGGCCACCACCCGACCGCAGAAGCGGGGAGAACCCACCTTCCCGGTCCCTCCCCGCTCCGCGACCAGTTCCGGTCAGGCGCGGCCGCGCGCCCCCCGGCGCCTGCCGGCCCCGACCGGTTCGGCCTGCTCGCGCCCGCGCAGCGCCAGCCCCAGCTTCTTCGACAGGCGGGTCAGCTGATCGCGTTCCTCGCCCGTCAGGACCGAGAACACCTCACGGATGCCCGCCACGTGCTGCGGCAGCACCCGCCCGATCAGCGCCTCGCCCTCCGGCGTCAGCGACACCCGCATGATCCGGCGGTCCACCTCGTCCCGGTCGCGGCGCACCAGCCCGTCGCGTTCCAGGTTGTCGATCACCATGGTCAGGTTCCCGCTCGACCGCAGGATCTTCTCGGCCAGTTCCCGCTGACTCAGCGGTCCCAGGTGGTACAGCGCCTCGATCACCCCGAACTGGCTGATGGTCAGGTTATGCGCGGCCAGATGCCGGTTGGAGGCGACCTCCACGGCGTGAGACGCGCGCCACAGCTTCACGTAGGCGTCCAACGCCGCTCGGTCCTCGGGTGAGCCAGCGTAACGGTTCGGCATAAGCTCCATGGTCGCCGCGAGTCTTCATGAAGTCAAGTAAACGCCCCCGGTCGCGGGTGGACCGGGGACGGAGTGTTCAGGCGCACGCAGGGCCGGCGTTCACGTCAGCCGCGCGCGCGGTACTCCTCGGTCGCCAGCCGCACGCAGGCGGCCACGGCGCGCATCGCCACGTAGACCTCCTCGACCGGCGGGCGGGTCGGCGCGAGGCGGATGTTGCGGTTGTGCGGGTCCTTCCCGCCGGGGTACGTGGCGCCCGCCGGGGTCAGGCTCACGCCCACCGCGTCCGCCAGGGCAACCACGCGGTCCGCGACCGGCTCGGCCGTATCCAGGCTGATGAAGTACCCGCCGCGCGGATTCTTCCAGGTGGCGAACGTGCCGTCCGTGCCGAGTTCCTCACTCAGGACCTCGTTCACCGCGCGGAACTTCGGTTCGATCAGCGCCGCGTGCGCCGCCATCAGGCCCTCCAGCCCGCCCGGGTAGGTCTGGAGGAACTTCACGTGCCGCGCCTGCTCGACCTTGTTCGGCCCGATGCTCTGTGCGTTCAGGTACTTCGAGAGCCACTTCACGTTGTCCTCGCTGCTGCCCAGGAAGCCCAGGCCCGCCCCGGCGAACGTGACCTTGCTGGTGCTGGCGAACACGAACGCCCGGTCCGGGAAGCCCCCGTCACGGCACAGCGCCACGAGGTTCACCGGCCTGTCCTGCGCCGCCGGGTCCGGCGACAGGTGATGCACGCGGTACGCGTCGTCCGCGAAGACCGTGAAGTCCGGCGCGGCCGCCCTCAGCGCGGTCAGGCGGCGGGCCTTCTCGGCGCTGATGGTCTCGCCGCCCGGGTTCGAGTACGTCGGCACGAACAGCACGCCCTTCACGGACGGGTCGGCCGCCGCGAGCCGCTCGATGGCGTCCACGTCCGGCCCGTCGGCCTGCATGTCCACCGTCAGCAGCTCGAAGCCCAGCGTCTCCAGCAGCAGGAAGTGCCGGTCGTAGCCGGGCACCGTGACGATCATCTTCGGCGCCTGCCCCGCCCAGGGTTTCCCGCCGCGCAGGCCGTGCAGCAGCGCGAACGTCAGCACGTACCCCTGCAGTTCCAGGCTGGCGTTGTTCCACACGATCATGTTCTCGGGCTTCAGGTCCAGGTACGCGCCGAACAGCGCCCGCGCGGACGGCAGGCCCGCCACGCCGCCCGGGTAGTTGCGCAGGTCCAGGCCGTCCATGTGCGTGTCGTTCTCGCCCAGCGCGCCCAGCAGGCCGTTACTCAGGTCGAAGTCCGCGTCGGCCGGCTGTCCGCGCTGCATGTTCAGTTTCAGGCCCTGCGCCCGCACCGCCTCGTACGCCGCGCGCGCCCGCTCCAGTCCCGTTCCCGTGCTCACCGTGTCGCTCGTCATGCCCACAGGGTAACGGCCCGCGCCTTCCGGGATGCCCCCCTTGTGCGGTCAGCTTCCGGGGTGGGGGCGGGGTCTCCGGGGCGGGCGGGTGTTACACTTCTGGCGCCCGGCCCCCGCGCCGAGCGTCCCTCTTTTGCGTCTTTCCCCCTTTTGCCTTCCGCCGCCCGGCCCTTTGCCCGGCTGCGGCACACTGAGCCCCGCCCAATCCGATTTCGGCCCAATCCGAGTTCCGCCCAATCCAGGCACCACCCAACAGGAGACCTTCAATGCAGTACATCGTTCACCGTCCGCGCGTCGGGGTGTTCATCGACACCCAGAACCTCTACCACTCGGCCCGCGACCTGCTGGAACGCACCGTGAACTTCGAGACGATCCTGAACGTCGCCACCGAGGACCGCGAACTCGTGCACGCCATCAGTTACACCGTGGAACGCGAGAACGAGGCGACCGCCCGCCCGTTCATCTACAAGCTGTCCACGCTGGGCTTCAAGGTGCGCCGCATGAACCTCACGCTGCACCACGTCACGGACGGCGGCAAGGCCATCTACGAGGGCAACTGGGACATGGGCATCGTGGCCGACATGGTCCGCATGATGGACCACATGGACATCATCGTGCTGGGCAGCGGCGACGGCGACTACACCGACATCGTCGAGGTCCTGCAGGAACGCGGCAAGCGCGTGGAGGTCATCGCGTTCCGCGAGCACACCGCGCAGAAACTCATCGACGCCGCCGACCGCTTCACGCACCTGCCCGACATCGAGAACGGCCTGATGCCCGCCCGCACGCCCAAGGCCAGCAAGACCGAGGAGTGAGGCCGTGCCAGACGCACCGCAGCCCGGCGGCATGTCGCCCGTCACCACCCTGAGCGCCGAACAGGCCGCGCTTGCCGACGCGACCCTGGCCCGCCTGAACTTCGACCTGCCACCCGACCGCATCGCGCAGACCGGCGCGGAACCCCGCGACGCCTCCCGCCTGATGGTCGTGGGGCAGACCGTCACGCACCACATCTTCCGGGACCTGCCGAAACTGCTGCGCCCCGGCGACCTGCTGGTGTTCAACGAGAGCCGCGTCATCCCGGCGCGCGTCATGGCCCGCAAACCCGTGGACGCCGCCGGACACGGAGGCGGACAGGTCGAGGTGCTGCTGCTGCGCGAGGAGGACCTCCCGGACCTGAGTGCCGAACACGGCCCGCACCTGTGGAGTGCGTACCTGAAACCCGCCCGCCGCGCCGGGAACGAACTGTGGCTGGGCGACGGCGAGCACCGCCAGCGTGCCCGCGTGGTCGGGCAACTGGAGGACGGCGCCCGCATCCTGGCCTTCGACCGGGACATCAAACCCCACCTGGACGACATCGGCCGCCTGCCCCTCCCGCCTTACATCGACCCCGGCAGCAGTGACGACACGTGGCGGGAACGCTACCAGACCGTGTACGCCCGCGCGCCCGGCAGCGTGGCCGCCCCCACCGCCGGCCTGCACTTCACGCCGGACCTGCTCGCGGCGCTGGACGCCGCCGGGGTGGAGCGCACCACCGTCACCCTGCACGTCGGGGCCGGGACCTTCAAACCCGTCACCGGCCCCGTCGCCGAGCACACCATGCACGCCGAACGCTACTCCGTGACGCCGGGGGCGGCCGCCGCCATCAACCGCGCCCGCGCCTCCGGACGGCGCGTGATCGCGGTCGGCACCACCACCGTCCGAACCCTGGAAAGCGCCTGGGACGGCACGCAGGTCCGCGCGGGCGAGGGCGACACCCGCATCTTCATCACGCCCGGCACGCCCGTGAACGTCCCGGACCTGCTGATCACCAACCTGCACCTGCCCGGCAGCACCCTGCTGCTGCTCGTGACCGCCTTCGCCGGAGAGGACCGCATCCGCGCCGCCTACGACGCCGCCCTGCACGGCGAGTACCGCTTCTACTCGCTGGGCGACGCCATGCTGCTGACGAACGTGCGTGGAACGCAGGCGGCGGGCAGCGGGACGCGCTGAAGGTGGGCGCTGGCCCGCTTCCTACTGATCACCCTCCACGGCCCGTTTCAGGGTGGCGGTCGCCGCCTCGCGCGTGAAGCCCAGGCGGTTGTTGATGGCCAGCATGGGGGCGTTCCCGGTGTGGTTGCCGGTGTGCGAGTGCGTGAAGCCGCGTGCCAGGGCCGCGCGGGCCGCCGCCAGCTTCAGGGCGAGACCGAGGCCGTGGCCGCGCCACTCGCGGCGCACGCCGGTCAGGCCGTTGTGCAGGTGGCCCGGCTGGGCGGGCAGCGTCTGCGCCAGCTGACTGGTGCCCAACCACGTGCCGTCCGGGGCGACGGCGATCATCAGGCCGCGCGGGTCCAGTTCACGCTGAGGCATCCGCATCCGCCAGACCTCGAACGGCCAGACCTGCACGGGAGTCGCGCTGGGCACGTCGGTCAGCAGGGCGCGGATCAGGTCGTAATGCTCGCGCGGCTGCGTGTCCCAGGGGTCCGCGCCGGGGGCGGTCAGGTCCGCCAGCGAAACGACGCGCACGCCGCTCGCCAGGGCGCGGGCTTCCTCGTCCGCGAACGCCGCGAAATCCAGGGTGCGCAGGTCCAGGACGCTGCTCCACATGCGGTCGTGTTCCGCCCAGCCGCGCCGTAGCAGGTGCCCGGTCTCCCACCAGCCCTCCCGCAGGCGCGTGACGGCCACCCGCGCGCCCGCCGCGCGCAGCACCTCCAGGCCGTACTCGACCAGTGAGTCGGCCAGCGCGGAGCGGCGGTACTCCGGGTGCAACGTGACCGTTAGGTCCAGCCACCCGTCGTGGTTGTCCATGCCCGGCACGCCCGTCTGCACCGCCCCGACCAGTACGCCGCCCAGGAACGCCCCGCGCTGCGAGTGATGCTCGCCCGGCAGTCGCCCCGCCGCCAGCCGCTCCAGATTCACGGCGTCCGTCGGTTTCTCCGGGTGCGCCAGCGTCAGCAGCGCCGCGTACTCGGCGGTGCTCAGATCACGAAACGACACGTCACGGAACGACAGGTCGGCGGGGGTTCCCTGCGCGGAGGGCAGCGGGGTGTGCTCGCTCATGGCGTGCAGCAGATCACACGCCCGCGCCCCGCGCATCCGCAATTCAGCTCATCAATGGTGCGGACAGGTTCATCCCTTCAGATCAGACCAGCGATGAACACGCCGTGTTTACCCCTCCCCCTTGAGGGGGGAGGCTGGGAGGGGGTGAGCAGGCATGGCGTGACAGAAACCGTGTTTCATGCTTGTCCGCTCTGGCGCTTAAGGGCGTCGAAGCTAACATTGCGAGATTCCGGGAAAACGCCGGAATCCCTCCATTCCCGCTTCAACGCCCTTCCTCTGCTGCGCGCTCCGCGCGGTTTATCTACAAGATAAACGCAGTGTACTTAAACAGTGTCCGTATCAGTGATCGTCCGGGCCGATCGGCTCGATGGGGAAGATGCGCCCTGCCAGGGATTCCAGCCCGCGCGTGCCCGCGCGTTTCTGGCAGCCCTCGGTGGCGGTGCACAGCGTCATGTACCGCGTGCGGCGCGCGGCGACCTGCACGCGGTACAGCGCGGCCTCGCTGCGGCTGCGGGTGTAGTGGCACAGGTCGCAGTGCAGCACGCCACGCGTCTTCGGGTCCAGCGGCGTGAACTCGGCCAGCTGCTCGCCGTGCACCAGCGCCAGCCGGCCGTCCGCGACCGGGTACAGGCCCAGCGTGGGTGCGGCGGGCCGGGCGGCGTCCTGCTCGCCGAACAGTTCGCGGTGCGTGTCCGGGAACAGTTCGCGCAGCAGGTCCCTGACATCGTGTGCCCGCGCGCGGGCTTCCTTCCGGTGCGGGTCGTTCATCATGTCCAGTGTAGAAGCGGACGCCGCGCAGCAAAGTGGAAACGGGCACAGGGTCGCCCGCACCGGCGCAGTAGACTGGAGGCTGTGACCTGCCTCCTGCCCCGCACCACCCCGCCACGCAGGCAGCGCCCTTGAGGTCCCGCACCGCCAACCGCAGCGGCATCGTCATCCGCCGCCGCGTGACGCCCGCCGGGGACATCCTGCTGTCGCTGCTGACCCCGCAGGGCAAACTGAAGGCCGTGGCGCGCGGCGGCGTGCGCGGCCCGCTCGCCAGCCGCCTGAACCTGTTCCACCACGTGCACGTGCAGGTGTACCAGGGCCCGCACAACGACCTCGCCAGCGTGCAGCAGGCTGTGCTGGAGGGCGCGCTGCCCACCCTGGCGCAGCCGGAACGCTACGCCTTCGCGCACCTGATGGCCGAATTCGCCGACGCGCTGTTCCAGGAAGGCGAGTTCAGCGAGCAGGCCTTCGAGCTGTTCGCGGGGGCGCTGCGCGGCGTGGCGCACCAGCCGGATCCGGAATGGGTGGCGCTGGTCATGAGTTACAAACTGCTGGCCCTGGCCGGATTCGTCCCGCAGACCACCCACTGCGCCCGCTGCCGCGCGCCCGACCCGGCGCACCCGGACCCGCTGGGCGGGCAACTGCTGTGCCGCGCGTGCGCCGCGCTGCCCGCATACCCGCCCGACGCGCTGGACTTCCTGCAGGGCGTGGCCCGCCGCACCGTGCGCGCCAGCATGGACGCCCCGCTGCCCGACGCGCAGCGGCCCGCGCTGTGGCGGGCGCTGGAACGGTTCGTGACCGTGCAGATCGGGAACGTCCAGTCCTGGCGGCAGCTCGTGCCGCACGCGCAGGCGGCGCCCACGTCGTAACGGCCGACACCCCCCAGTTTCTACAACCCCAGTGCGGCGATGGCGCCCAGCAGCGCGACCGGCGCCGTCTCGGCCCGCAGGATGCGCGGCCCCAGCGTCACGGCGTGTGCGCCGCCCGCCACCAGCCGCGCGACCTCCGCGTCGGTCAGGCCGCCTTCCGGGCCGGTGATCAGGGTCACGGGCGCCGACCAGTCGAGCACGTCGGTCAGGCGGGTGTTCGAGCCGGGCTGCGCGACGAACACCTGCCCGGTCAGCGGCACGCCTGCCAGCGCAACGGGGGCCAGCACGGGCGGAATCACGTTGCGGCGCGACTGCTTGGCCGCCTCCTGCGCCACGCGGTTCAGGCGGTCGAGTTTCTGCGCGCCGATCTCGCGGGCGTCCGCGCGGGCCGTGACGGTCAGCTGCACGGCGCTCACGCCGAGTTCCGTGGCGGCGCGCACCACGTCGCTCAGCTTGTCGCCCTTCAGCAGGGCCGCGGCCAGCGTGACCGGCTGCGGCGTTTCCAGGTGCGTCTCGATGGCCTCGCCCAGGTGCAGCGTGGCCCGCGCTTCCTCCAGTTCGGTCAGGGTGGCGAGCGCCTCGGCGCCCTGACCGTCGAACACGCGCAGGGCGTCCCCGGCGCGCAGGCGCAGGACATGCAGGTGCCGCGCCTCGCCCGGCCCCAGCGTCATGACCGCCGACAGGGCCGGCACCCGCACCCGGTGGCGCGGCAGATCGGGCCGGGGGCGGTCGGGCCGGTCGGCGGTCATGCGTTGCGGGCGGTCACGAGCGCCCAGTCGCCGTCGGTCCGCACCTGCACGTCCGTGAACCCCTCGCGCTCCAGGGCATCCTGCACCAGCGGCAGCTTGCTGACCAGGATGCCGGTCAGGATCAGCGGTCCGCACGGGCGCAGGTGCCCCAGGTACGCGCCCACCAGCAGGTCGTGCAGCTCCGCGTACAGGTTCGCGACCAGCACGTCGAACACCCCGTCCGGAACCACGTCGCCCGGCAGGTCGTCGCCCAGCGTGCCCACCATGAACGCCGCGCGGCCCTCCGGCACGCCGTTCTGCCCGGCGTTCTCGGCAGCAATCGGGATGGTGACCGGGTCGATATCCACGCCCAGCGCGTAGCGGGCGCCCAGCAGCGCCGCCGCGATGGCCAGCACGCCGCTGCCGGTGCCCACGTCCAGCACCGTCTGCCCGTCCAGGTCCAGCGCCGAGAGCGCCTCGACGGCCATGCGGGTGGTCGCGTGGTGCCCGGTCCCGAAGGCCATGCCCGGCTCGATGATCAGCGGCACCTGGGTGGACGGCACCTCGGCGCGCAGCCACGGCGGCACGATGGTCACGCGCCCGGCGGGCACGGGCCGCAGGTTCGCCTTGAATTCCGCCTGCCAGTCCTGATCGGCCTCGTCCCGCCACTCGCCGTCGCGGATGTCGGCAGGCAGGTCGGCCTGCTCGTCGAAGTACGCGCGGATCAGGCCCGCGCGTTCCTCCAGGCCGGTCGCGCCGGCCTCCCACAGCAGGTCGAGGTGCTCCTCGCGCGTTTCGAACGTTCCGGGAAGGTGGTAGACCAGCATCCCCTCAGTCTAGGGTATTTCCCGGATTGTCGGCGCTGGAGCGGCCCTGGGCCACGCCGGCACGCACCGGACGGGCGGTGTCCCGGCCCCGACGCGGGCAGGCGGGTCCGGTAACGCTTCTGTAGCGCGGCAGAAGCGGCACTCGACTCCGGGCGGCCCGGCCCCCTTCATCCACTCAGGTCCGGGCCTTAGACTGCCAGTCAGACCCCCCCCGGCTTCCCGGGGAACACGGGCCGCCCGGAGGAGACGCAGATGGCACGCAGGACCGACACCCACACCACCGGACCGGACCGGATGCCGGACGGAGGTGACTGCCGGAGCGTGCCGGACCACCTGATCCTGACCCTGGTTCCCGGCGCGGTCATGCGTGCCGGATGGCCGGCCGGCGCGGCCCGCGCCGCCCTCCCGTGGCTCGCCACGCTCGGTCCCCGCGACCTCCACCGCGCCGCCTGGGGCGAGCGGGTCACGCTACGCCGGCCCAGGCACAGTGCCGTGCGCCTGCCCGGCGCGCACCGGCAGGCCGGGACGGCCGTGCTGGAGGCCGTGCGGCCCGGCGCGGCGCAGGTGCGGCTGGACTGGTCCGCGCGGCCCGCTGCCCCCACGCACGCCGGGGTCACCGTGCACGGCGCGCCGCCCACCGACCTGCCGGCCGAACTGCTGCCCTGCCTGACCCTGCCGCCCGCACAGGCACTGGACGCGGCCGCGCCCTTCCTGCGGAGGGCCGGCGTGACCCGCGCCCAGCTCAGCGACGGGTTCGACCTGTTCAGCCGTGACCTGACCGGCGGCCCCGACCCCGCCGGGCTGCGGCACGCCCTGACGGTCGGCCCGCCGGACGCCACGCTGGGCCGCCTGTGGCTGAGCGGCCCCCCGGGTCCGGACGCGCACGCGGCGGCGCAGGCGCTGTTCGTGTCGGCCAGCGCCGCTGCGCGGCAGGTGCGGGCGGCGCGTGAGGCCCGCACCGCCCGCCTCAGCCTGGACCTGCAGTGGGCCGCGCAGGCCCTGCGGGACGGTCATGTGTTGCCCGAGGAGACCCTGCAGGCCGCGCAGCGACTGACCGGCGCGCTCGGCGCAGCCCTGCTGACCCCCCAGGGCGCCCTGCTGCAGGCCGGTGCGCTGGACGACGGCAGCCTGTGCCGCGCCGTCCGCGCGCTGCGCCTGACGCGCAGCCCGGCCGGGCCGACCTGTCCGGCCGCGCCGCTGCTGCTGGACCTGGGGGGGGCCGGCGGCTGGACGCTGCTGGTGCCGCTGAACAGCCCGGGCGTCTCGGACGCCGCCTGGGCCTTCCAGTTGCCGGCCGGTCCGCACGGCTGGCTGGGCGACCCGACCAACCAGATCTGGGAGACCCTGCGCCGCGCCGCGCGCGATCCGGTGCATGCGTCCGGCCCGCGCGGCCTGGAACGGCGGCAGGAGGGAACCGTGACGCTCTCGCCGACGCTGCTCAGCGTGCTCGACAGCGTGGGTGACAGTCAGATTCCCAGCCAGATCGCCGGGCGGGGTTTGGCGCACCTGACCGGCGCGGGCGGCGCGGTGGGCGGCGCGTACCTGACGGTGCCCGGCCCGCCGGACCGCCCGGCCGGCGCGGGAGACACCGGGCGGGACCTCGCGGCGTCGGCCGGTGACGTGGCGGCGCTGGGGGAACCGCAGGTGCAGGCCGCGCTGCGCCGGAGTGCCGGGCAGAGCGGCACGCGGCAGCTCAGCCGGCCCGGTGCTGCGGCCGTCTTCCTGAGTGTCAGTCCGGTGCAGGTGGGCGGTCAGATGACCGGCGTGCTGGCCCTGCTGCACGCCTCGCCGCCACCGGCCGCCACGCTGCCGCTGCTGAGCGTCCTGGCGACCCAGGTGGGCAAGGCCTGCGAGCGGCAGCGGGTCCTGCGGGACCTCGCGCAGGTGCGCGAGCAGACCTTCCGCGTGCTGGGGCGCGTGCTGGAGTACCGCAGCTTCGAGACCAAGGGCCACACGGACCGCGTGACTGCCCTGGCGCTGCGGCTGGGGCAGGAACTGGACCTGCCCAGCACGCAGCTGGCGCACCTGCGCTGGGGCGCGTACCTGCATGACCTGGGCAAGATCGCCATCTCGGACGACGTGCTGCACAAGGAAGGTGCCCTGACGGACCCGGAACGGCGCTGGATGCGGCGGCACGTCACCATCGGCGAGACGCTGCTGCGCGAACAGGGTCTGGTGCCGCCCGAGGTGCTGCAGATCGTCCGTCACCACCACGAACGCTGGGATGGTGGGGGCTACCCGGACGGGCTGAGCGGCCGCGACATTCCGCTGCTGGCGCGGCTGTTCGCGGTGGTGGACGTGTTCGACGCGCTGAGCAGCGAGCGGCCCTACAAGGCCCCCTGGTCGCGGCAGGACACGCTGCGGGAACTGCGGCACATGGCCGGCACGCACCTCGATCCGGCCCTGGTGGAGACCTTCCTGGGCATGCTGGGTGCGGGCCTGCCCGCGCCGCCCTTCGGGGCCCTGAACTGAACTGCCGGGCCGCGGACCGGGCGCCCTGGACCGGGTGCCCTGGACCGGGCGGCCCCGGCGGCGGTCTGCACATCTGCGGGCCGGTGCGGGCGGCGTGGGGGCGCGCCGCACCTATACTGGCCCGCATGAAGCTCGCGATCGTCGGTGTGGGGAAGCTGGGCCTGGCCCTGCTGGAAGGTGTGGTGGCCCGGGGCGTGATCCCGGCCTCCGAGATCGGGCTGCTGGACCTGAACACGGCCCGGACCGAGGAGATCGCCGCGCGGACCGGGGCGCGCGCCATCACGCCCGCGCAGCTGCCGGGCACCGAGCGGGTGCTGGTCAGCCTGCAGCCCCGCGTGTTCCCGGAGGCGGCCGGCTGGCTGGCGCAGGAGAACACCGGGTACATCAGCACCATGGCCGGCGTGAGCGTGGCGGCGCTGGCCCGCCGGCTGGGCACGAAACGGGTGGTGCGGGTCATGCCGAACCTCGCGGCGACCATCGGGCGCAGTCAGACGGCCATCACGGGACCGCGTGAGGCGACCGACGCGGGTGACCTGGCGTTCGCGCGCCACCTGTTCGCGGCCGTGGGGGACGCCTACGAGCTGCCTGAGCACCTGTTCAACGCCTTTACCGGCATGAGTGCCAGCGGCCCGGCGTACGTGGCGGTGGTGGCCGAGGCGCTCGCGGACGGGGGCGTGCGCATGGGGCTGCCGCGCCCGCTGGCCAACGAGCTGGCGGCCAAGCTGCTGGTCTCGACCGGCGAGCTGCTGCAGCTGCGCGCGCACCCGGGCATGCTCAAGGACGAGGTGGCCAGTCCCGGCGGCACGACCATCGCGGGACTGGCGGCGCTGGAGTCGGCCGGCGTGCGGGGCGGTCTGATCGAGGCGGTCGTGCAGGCGACCCGGCGGGGTACCGACCTGGGCCGCGATCAGGAGTAAGGGTGATACGGACTCCGGTTGAAAGGCGCGCAGATACTTTCGACCCGAGCGGACCCGTGGAGTTGCGACGCAGAGCGAGCGCGAGAGAGGTGGGTTCCGGGCGTGGCGTTGACAGATCGGTGGTGTTCCGGTCTGTCAACGAAACAATCGGAATCCGTGTGGGCGGCCGGCGCGGCGCCCGTGAGGGCGCGGTCCTGGCATCTGAAAGCGCTTTCAGGTACAGTGCGGACATGTTCCCAGCGTTCAAGTCGCGTCAAACGGCTTCCGTGTGTCCTGCCAGCCGCCCGGACCGGCGGCGCACCAGCGTGGAGAGCGGCGCATGAACCGCGCCGTGACCCTCAGCGAGGTGGCCCGCGAGGCCGGCGTCTCCCCGAGCACCGTCTCCCGCATCCTGAACGGCACCGCCCGCGTCAACGACGCCAAGGCCCGGCAGGTGCGGCTCGCCATCGAGAAACTCGGCTACACCCCCAACACCTTCGCGCGCAGCCTCGCCACCGGCACGTCCGGCAGCATCGGCGTCCTGACCCCGGACATCGCCAGCCCCTTCTACAACGACGCCCTGAGCGGCATCGAGCGCGGCCTGATGGGCAGCGGCTACTCCCCGATCATCATCAGCGGCCACTGGCGCACCGACGAGGAAGAGCACGCCGTCGCGCTGCTCCTCAACCGCCGCGTCGAGGGCATGATCATCCTGGGCGGCCAGCTGCCGGACCATGACCTGCACGCCCTGGCCGCCCGGCTCCCGGTCGGCGTGCTGGGCCGCGCCATCGACCTCGGCGCGCACGGCGGCGTGTCGCTCGCCATGGACAACCGGCAGTCCGCGCGGGACCTCGTGAACTACCTGATCGGTCGTGGACACCGCGTGATCGGGCACATCAGCGGCCCGCCCGACCATGCCGACGCCCGGCAACGACTGGACGGATACCGCGACGCCCTGCAGGAACGCGGCCTGCGCTTCGACCCGGCACTGGTGGTGCAGGGCGACTTCCAGGAATCGAGCGGCCTGATCGGCATGCAGCGCCTGCTGCAGGGGCATTCGGACATGACGGCGGTGTTCGTCGCGAACGATCAGATGGCGTACGGCGCGCGCCTGGCCCTCTACCGCCTGGGCCTGCGCGTGCCCGAGGACATGTCGCTGGTGGGGTTCGACGACCTGCCCGGTTCCTCGTACACCATGCCGCCCCTCACCTCGGTCCGGCAGCCCATGGCCGAGATGGGGCAGTGGCTGGCCCGCTACGTCCTGTCCCGCCTGCGCGGTGAGGAGATCGAACCCTTCGAGCCGCGTCAGGAACTGATGCTGCGCGAATCCGTCGCCAGCCGCCGCGGCCGCTGACCCCGGCCGCCCCCCTGACGTCCGGTTGGATGGGCGGCCTGCACCGTTCCGTCCGGGCCCGGCGCTACGGACTCCGGTGGAAGGGGTGGCAAATACCGTTCAATCCGATCGGACCTGTCGAGCTGGCCTGAAGTGCTGGCCTGAAGTGGAACAGCAAAGCGGGTGCCGGACGTGGAGTTGACAGATCGGTGGTGTTCCGATCTGTGAACGAAACAAACGGCAGGCCGTATGAAAGGGCATTCTTTCACGATCGCCCCCGGCTATCAGGAATGCCGGCTTTCTGAATCGTTATATACGGACTTTGTGATCGTCCGCCGCCCGAGAGGGGGAAAGTCCATCTTGACAGCGCTTTCAAAAGGCGAGTACAGTGACATCCAAGCAGACCTGAAACACCCAGACCCCTCCGTTCACCCGTGAACGGAACCCCGCAAGCGCCCGCCGTCCACCCGATGCGTGCCCGCTGTCCTGTCTGCCGAGGCCCCGACCCGCCCCCCACCCCACGGAGGAACCACCATGCGCCAGCTGCCCCGCCTGACCCTGACCCTGACCGCCGCCCTCTGCGCCGCCCTCGGCAGCGCCAGCGCCCAGAAGACCACCATCACGGTCGGCGTCTTCCCGGACCTCGACAGCGTCGTGAAGGCCGCGCTGCCCGGCTTCAACAAGCTCTACCCGAACATCACGGTCAAGATCAACTCGCTGGCCTACGCCGACCACCACACCGCCCTGACCACCGCCCTCTCCACCGGCAAAGGCGCCAGCGACGTCGTGGCCGTCGACTTCGGCTACGTCGCCCGCTTCGCCGAAGGCAACGGCCTGGTCGACATCAGCAAGGCCCCCTACAACGCCGGTCAGTACCGCAGTCAGTTCGTGGCCTACACCTACCCGCAGGCCATGACCCAGGACGGCCGCATGGTCGGCATGCCCACCGACATCGGCCCCGGCGCCATGTTCTACCGCACCGACCTGCTCAAGAAGGCCGGCGTGAGCCCCGCCGCCATGAACGCCAGCTGGGAAAGCTACATCAGCAACGGCAAGAAGGTCGTCGCGGCCAACCCCGGCACCTTCCTGATCCCCGACGCCAGCGAGGCCGCGCAGATCATCCTGCGTACCGGCCTCAAGAGCGGCGAGGGCCTGTTCTTCGACAAGAACAACACCGTCCTGGTCGACCCGGCCAGCCCCCGCTTCGTGCGCGCCTTCACCATCGCCAAACAGATCCGCGACGCGAAACTCGACGCCCGCGCCGGCAGCGCCTTCAGCCCCGAATGGACCACCGCCTTCCAGAAAGGCAACCTCGCCACCGAATTCAGCGGCGCGTGGCTCGTCGGGCACATGCAGAACTGGCTGGCCAAGGACTTCAGCGGCAAGTGGGCCTCGCAGCAGCTGCCCGGCAACACCTTCGCCAGCTGGGGCGGCTCCTTCTACGCCATCCCCCAGCAGAGCCAGCACAAGACCGAGGCCTGGGCGCTCATCAAGTACCTCACCACCAACAAGGACCAGCAGGTCCTGGCCTTCAAGACCACCGGCGCGTTCCCCGCGCTGCGCGCCGCCGGCAGCGACCCCGTGTTCAACGAGGGCGTGCCGTACCTGGGCGGCCAGAAGGCCCGCGTGCAGTGGCGTCAGGCGGCCCTGAAGATCCAGCCGCTCGACGTGAACAAACTCGACCCCATCGCTGAACAGATCGTGAACGACGCCCTGGCCAGCGTCCTCGACGGCAGCAAGGACATTCCCACCGCCCTGACCGAAGCGAAGAACCTGATCAGCCGCCGCGCCCGCTGAGCGGCGCCACCGGGGGGCAGGTTCCGCGGCCCGCACCGGCCGCCGGAACCTGCCCCCCACCCCATGGAGTGAAGGATGCAAGCGACCCTCAAACCCCCCAAGGCGCGCCGCAGACCCAGCTGGAGCGACTTCCAGCGGCGGTACGCGCCCTACCTGTTCATCAGCCCCTTTTTCATCCTGTTCTTCGCGTTCGGCCTGTTTCCCATCGTGTTCAACGCCTTCCTGAGCTTCCACCAGTGGCAGCCGGGCACCGGCCTGGGCGAGATGAAATTCGTCGGGCTGCGGAACTACACCGACAACCTGACCGACCCGACCTTCTGGCTGTCCCTGAAGAACACGGCCGTCCTGGCCGTCCTGTCGGGTCTGCCGCAGCACCTGATCGCCATCCCGCTGGCCTTCGCCATCCAGGGCGGCCTGCGGCGCATGCAGAACCTCGTGACCGCCGTGTACTTCCTGCCGTACATCACGTCCATCGTGGCGATCTCCGTGATCTTCTTCACGCTGTTCTCCTGGCAGTACGGCGTGATCAACGTCGTCCTGAACGCCCTGCACGGCCTGCCCCTGATCGGCGCGCTGTTCCCCGCCGAGAAGATCAACTGGCTGGGCGAGAAGGAGTACGTGCAGAGCGCCGTCGCCATGGTCGTCGTGTGGCGCTACACCGGCTGGAACATGCTGCTGTACCTCAGCGGCCTGCAGGCCATTCCCCGCGAACTGTACGAGGCGGCCAGCGTGGACGGCGCCACGCGCGGCCAGCAGTTCCGCTTCATCACGCTGCCGCTGCTGCGCCCGATCATGTTCATCGCCGTGACCCTCAGCCTGATCGGCGGCCTGCAGCTGTTCGAGGAGCCGTTCATCCTGACCAACGGCAGCGGCGGCGCCGGACAGGCCGGACTGACCACCGTGATGTACATGTACCGCACCTACGCCGCGTACTCCGACGCCGGCGTGGCCGCCGCCATGTCCTGGCTGCTGTTCCTCGTGATCGGCGCCCTGACCCTCGTGAACAACCGCGCCTTCGGCCGCAGCGGCCTCGCCGGAAGGGACTGACCATGACCGCCGCCCCCACCCGCACCCCCCGCCTGGACACCCGGCGCATCGGCGCGTACCTGCTGATCTTCCTGGGCGCCCTGCTGACCGTCGCGCCGTTCTACTTCATGTTCGTGTTCGCCACGCACACCCGCACCGACATCTTCCACCTGCCGCCCCCCGCGTGGTTCGGCAGCAACCTCGACGAGAACTACCGCAGCCTCGTGGAACGCGTGCCGTTCTGGCGCAACCTCTGGAACAGCCTGTACCTCGCGGTCCTGACCACCGGCTTCACGCTGTTCTTCTGCACGCTGGCCGGGTACGCCTTCGCGATGTTCTCCTTCAAGGGCCGCGAGGCGCTGTTCGGCCTGCTGCTGGCCACCATGCTGATCCCCGGCACCCTGAACATCGTTCCGTTCGCGCTGATCATGCAGGCGCTCGGCTGGATCGACCAGCCCCGCGCGCTGTGGGTGCCGGGCATGGCCAGCGCCTTCGGGATCTTCCTGATGCGCCAGTACATCGGCAGTTCCATTCCGCGTGAACTGGTCGAAGCGGCCCGCATCGACGGCGCCACCGAGTTCGGCATCTTCCGCCGCGTGATCGTGCCCCTGACCGGCCCCGCCATGGCCACCCTGGGCCTCGTGACCTTCGTGCAGTCCTGGAACGGCTTCCTGGGACCGCTGATCATCTTCCGCACCGCCGAGACCTTCACCGCGCCCCTGGCGCTGCGGTCCATGCAGGGCATCGCGAACACCGACTGGGGCGCCCTGATGTGCGGCGTCGCCCTGACCGTCGTGCCGCTGCTGATCCTGTTCGCCCTGGCCTCCCGCCAGCTGATCGAGGGCCTGACCGCCGGCGCGACCAAAGGCTGAGCCGCGGGCCGACCCGCCCGCTCCCCGCGTCCTTCCGCGCCACTCTCCACCCACCTCGCACGGCCGGATGCCTGAATCCATTCGACCGGAACCACAGGAGTTCCCGCATGACCCGTACCCTCCCCCAGACCCCGCCCGCCTCCCGCCCCCTCCCGGCCGACCTGACGCGCCGCGACTTCCCGGCCGGATTCGTGTTCGGCGTGGCCACCAGCTCGTACCAGATCGAGGGCGCCGCCGCCGAGGACGGCCGCACGCCCAGCATCTGGGACGTGTTCTGCGCCGAGCCGGGCCGCATCAGCGACGGCAGCAGCGGCGCGGTCGCCTGCGACCACTACCACCGCTGGGAACAGGACCTCGACCTGATCGCCGCGCTGGGCGTCGACGCCTACCGCTTCAGCGTCGCGTGGCCCCGCGTCGTCCCCGCCGGCCGCGGCCCCGTCAACCCCGCCGGGCTGGACTTCTACGAACGCCTGACCGACGGCCTGCTCGCCCGCGGCGTGCAGCCCCACGTCACCCTGTACCACTGGGACCTGCCCGCCACCCTGCAGGACGCGGGCGGCTGGACCAACCGCGACACCGCCCACGCCTTCGCCGAGTACGCCGCCGCCGTCGCCGCGCGCCTCGGCAACCGGGTCGTCAGCTACGCCACCCTGAACGAACCCTGGTGCTCCTCGATTCTCAGCTACGAACTCGGCGAGCACGCCCCCGGCACCCGTGACCGCGCCGCCGCCCTGAGCGCCGCGCACCACCTGATGCTCGGCCACGCCCTGGCCCTGCCCGAGATCCGCCGTCACGCCCCGCAGTCGCAGGCCGGGATCGTCCTGAACCTCGGCCCTCAGGAGAGTGCCAGCGACCGCCCGGAGGACATCCGCGCCGCCCGGCACGCCGACGGACGCTTCAACCGCTGGTTCCTGGACCCCCTGCTGCGCGGCGAGTACCCGGCCGACACCTGGGCGGACGTGGCTGTCGACGCGCCGCCCGTCCAGGACGGCGACCTGACCCTGATCGCCGCGCCCATGGACTTCCTGGGCGTCAACTACTACTCGCGCGGCGTGATCGGCGCACAGGGCGGCGTGCTGCCCGAGGGCGCCCGCGTCACCGACATGGGCTGGGAGATCCACCCGCAGGGTCTGACCGACCTGCTGCTGCGCCTGAACGCCGACTACCCGAACCTGCCGCCCGTCTACATCACCGAGAACGGCGCGGCCTTCGCCGACGAACGCAGCGGCGACCGCGTCCACGACCCGCGCCGCACCGAGTTTCTCAGCACCCACCTCGACGCCCTGCTGCGCGCCACGCAGGCCGGCGTGGACGTGCGCGGGTACTTCGCGTGGTCCCTGATGGACAACTTCGAATGGGCGCACGGTTACCAGAAACGGTTCGGGCTGGTGTACGTCGATTACGCCACCCAGGAGCGCCTCCTGAAGGACAGCGCCCTGTGGTACCAGGCATTCCTGAAATAGCGCCCGCTGCGCGCCGCAACAGGGGAGAGGCCCGGGCGCCCCTATCCGCGCAGTGTCCCGCCGGGAACTGCTCTAAGCTGCGGGGCGATGCCCGCCCTCGCCCGCGCCGCCCTCCACCCCACCCGGCTGTTCCCGCTGACCGCGCTGCTGTGCCAGGCGGCGCTGGGTGCGCCGCCCGTGGACAGCCACTACTACCCCCACCGGCCAGGCACACGCTGGACCTACTCCAGCGGCGAGACGCAGGTGGTCGGCGTGCCCATCACGCACCGGGGCGTGTCGGTCGTGCCGGTCAGCCACCAGTTCGGCAGTACCACCTACACCCAGGACCTGCTGGAACACCGCGCCGACGGCAGCGTGTGGCTGCGCGGCGTGAATGCCGGGGGTCGACTCACGTGGTACGCCTCACCGCTGAACGTCTACCCCGCCGGTCCGCTGTCGCCGGGCATGACCTGGACCGGCAGCGCCGGCACCCTGAAAACGCGTTCCACCGTGACCGGGGTGGCGCCACTGAAACTCGCGGGCGGCACCTTCAACACCCTGACCATCCGGACCGAGACCACCGCGGGCGGCCGGGCCAGCGTCCAGACCACCTACTTCGTGCCGACCCTGGGTATCGTCCGCTACCAGACGGCCGACGGCAGCGTCATCGACCTGCTGCGCTGACCGGCCACCCGGCGCGGCCCTTCAGGGTTTGCGCCGGCGCACCCCGTAGGTCAGCAGCGAGGCGTACATGCGGGTGCGGGCGGTCGCGCCGCGCCAGAAGCCGCGTTTCTTCTCCTTGACCACCTGCGCCACGTTCGGCAGGTCCACGTACGCCCAGCGGGCCCCCGTGACCTTCAGGTGCCGGGTGATCGCCGGTTCCGGCCAGCGTTCCTGATCCAGGCCCGGCACGCCCAGCAGCCACTCGCGCCGGCAGGCCCGCTGCCCGCTCAGGTGCGGCGTGAGCTTGTTGCCCCAGTCGGTCACGAACCCGCCGCCCTCGAACACCCCGATGCTCATGTCCAGCTGCCCCGAGCGCACGGGCGCCGCCAGCGTCTCGAGATGCGCGGCGCTCAGGCCGGTCAGGTCCGCATCGAGCAGCACGACCAGCTCGGCGGTCGTGGCCTGCAGCGCCGCCAGCAGCGCCGCACCCTTCCCGCCGTTCTGGGCGAGTTCCACCACCTGCGCCCCGGCGTCCCGCGCGGCCTGGGCGGTGCCGTCACTGCTGCCGTCAGACGCCACGACCACGTCCGGCGTGAAGTCCAGTGCCACCCTGACCACCGACCCCACCGTGTCCTGCTCGTTGAACGCCGGGATGAGAACGGCCAGGGAAGGTGAACGCGGAACCGCAGACATGCTGTCATGGTAAGCGAAACGCCCGCCCGCACCGGCCGGTACGGGCGGGGGCGTCCCCGGCGGCGCGGTCAGTGGAGGGCGGACAGATCGGCTTGCGCCTGCCCCTGCAGGTCCGGCCGGATCACGTCCATCGCCTCGTCCTGTCCGGCGGCGGCGGCCAGCCAGCGACCGTGCCGCACCAGGATCACGTTCAGGTCCGGCACCCGCACCACCAGCAGGTCCTGCAGGATCATCGGCGCGTGACCGGGAATCACGACCGCCAGCTCGGACTTGTAATCCAGCCGCAGCGTCACGGAGCGCGTCCCCGCCTGCAGGGTCAGGGGCCCGTCCCCGAGCTGCACGCTCAGGAACCCCCCGGTGTCCGGCAGCTCGAAGCTCTCGCCGCTCAGCGGTTCGGCCAGGGTCTCGGGACTGCGCAGCGCCACGTGCAGCGCCTCGTGCAGGCGCCGACCCAGCAGCGGGTGGACGCCCAGCGCGTCGGCGGCCGCGTGGAAGGTCTGCGCGGCCTGCGCGGTGTCCGTGCGGCTCAGGCGGACCATCAGGGACTCCACGCCCTTGCGGGCGAAGGCCATCAGGGCGTCCGGGGTGGCGTCGTGGTACTTGCGCGCCGACGCGCCCTGCAGGGACGGCAGGTCCAGCGCCGCGCCGCGCAGCAGCTGCGCGGCGGCGCGCGCCAGCCGCAGGAACACGAACTCGCCGCCCGGGTCCAGCAGCAGCGACACCGCCCGGCCCAGCGCCGCCCGTTTGCCCAGTTCCAGCGCCGCCTGGCTCTCCAGGCGCAGCATCAGGTAGTCACCGCTCACGAAGGCGCGCAGTTGCGTGTCGGGCAGCGTGATGCTCTGCGGGCCGTCGGGCGCGTCCCGCGAGGGGCGTAGCAGCGCCACCTGACCGGCCACCTGCATCTGCCAGTTCTTCCCGATCGGTTGCCACAGCAGGTCCAGGCCGCGCCAGCGGGCCGCCTGACCGCCGCGCAGGTTCACGACCAGCACGTCCGCGCCCTCGTCCGGCCCGCGCATGGCGGTGGCCGGATGACGGGCGTACAGGACGCTGCCGTGCGGCACCACGCCCAGGGTGGGCAGCGGCGCGGCCGCCATCAGCGGTTCCAGGAACTCGGTGACGCTGCGGACCGCCGCGCGGATCGCGGGCCGCTCGCGCGGATCCCGCGGCATGGGGTACTCGGCCTTCAGGGCGCGGATCAGGGTCGCGCGCGCCTCGGGGGCCAGGGGTTCACGCTCGGCAGCCTCCAGCCGCGCCGCGAGCACGTCCTCGTCCGCGTGACGCGGAAACGGTTCGGCCGCCACCTGCGACAGCGCCGCCCGCACCCGCTGGCGACCCGCGTCGGTCAGCAGCAGGTTCGACAGGGCCAGGGCGAGGTTCTGCACGACTTCCGGGTCGTGCAGGTCCATCAGCGGATCGTTCGCCGGCGGAACCGGCACCACCGTCCCGCCCTGCCCGCCGGCCCGTTCGGCGTTCTCGGTGACGGTGTACAGCACCCGCAGGCGGGCCAGGGTCGGCTCGCGCTGCCAGCGCAGCGCCTGCTCCCGCACCTGCCGCGCCGCCTGGTGGTGCCAGGCGAGCAGTTGCAGTTCCTCCCAGGCGCGCGATTCGTCCGTCTCGGTGGTGGCCGGCGCCTCCCAGGTGCTCGGCCCACCGAACCCGGCGCGGACCGGGGCCGGCGTGGACCGGTCCGCCTTCTGCGCGGCGCGGTACTGCCGGTCCGCCTCGATCAGGCGGCGCAGCAGGGTGGGTTCCAGCGAGGCCTGCAGCAGTTCCTCGCGCAGCAGGCCCAGCGAACGCCGCCCGCCGCGCGGCACGCGGCCGGCCAGGGCGTCCGACACCTTGTACTCGAACAGCTCGATCAGTTCGGTCCAGTAGGTGGTCACGCGCGCCGTCCGTTCACCGCAGCGGCGCGACCACACGCAAGCAGGGCAGTGGGCATCCCCTCCAGTATGCCGCACGGACCGGCGCGCACGCGGCGCGTTCCGGCCGGAACTCCGCGCGTCACGGCAAGTGTAAGCTCCGCGCAAGGCCGGCCCTGTATAACTGTGGGTAATGTTCCCGCTGCCTCCCTCCCCGCGCCCGACCGGTGATTCACCGTGATCGCGCTGCTGCTTGTGCCGCTGTTCATCGTGGGCGTCCTGCTGACCGTCCGCGCCCCGGAACGGGCGCTGAGCGTCACGGCGGCCGTGGTGGCGATCCTGCTGCTGCTCACGGTGGCGGGCCTGGCGCTGACCGCGCAGGGCAGCCCACCCACCCTGGAGAACCTCGACCGTGCGCAGGGCGTGCTGGCCGCCACGGCCTTCGTCCTCGTCACCGGGGCCTTCCGCCTGGGCCGGGTCGTGATGCCCAGCCTGGACCGCCCCGGCCGCGCCGCCCAGAAGCAGCCGGTGCGGGTGCAGCGCACCTCGTCGCCCACGCCGCCGGCCCGCCGGCCCACGACCACGCAGACCGTCTCGGACCTGCGCTTCCAGGAGTACGAGGTGCTCGACCGGGTCGGGATCGGCGGGATGGGCAGCGTGTACCGCGCCCGCCGCCGCCAGGACGGCCGGATCGTGGCGTTGAAGGTCCCGCAGGACAAGTACCTCGCGGACGCCAAGTTCGTCAAACGCTTCTACCGTGAGGCGGAGGTCCTCAAGCGCTTCAACCACCCGAACATCGTGCGGGTCTACGACTACCGCATGCAGGACCCGGAACACTACATCGCCATGGAGTTCCTCGACGGCGACAGCCTCGAGGCCATGCTCGAGAACCGCACCCTGAGCTTCCACGAGGGCACGCAGCTGATCCGCGCGCTCGCCGACGCGCTGCGCCACATCCACATGCAGAACGTCGTGCACCGCGACATCAAACCCGCCAACGTGATGGTCCTGAAAAACGCCTTCACGGACGGCGTGCTGCGCGAGGGCGGCGTGAAACTCATGGACTTCGGCATCGCCGTCGGGAAGGTCCTGACCCGCCTGACCATGACCGGCGCGCGCGTCGGGACGCCCATCTACATGGCCCCGGAGCAGGCCAAGGGCAACCGCGTGGACGCCCGCAGCGACGTGTACTCGCTGGGCCTGCTCGCCTACGAGATGGTCACGGGCCAGACCGCCTTCAAGGGCAGTTACGAGGCGGTCGTGCACCAGCAGGTGTTCGAGTCCCCCAAACCGCCCAAGCAGGTGCGGCTGGAAGTGCCGGGCAAACTGAACGATCTGATCCTGCACATGATCGAGAAGGACCCCGCCTCGCGCCCCACCCTGGACGACGTGATCGCCCGCATCGATGCCGGCGTCCTGACCGACGAGGTCTTCAACGACCCCATCGCGCTCGCCATGAGCGTGCAGGAGAAGCGCGGCACGCTGCGCCTGCTGGACCTGAAAGGCAAACTGCGCGCCAGCCTGCGCGACCAGACCGGCGGCGCCCAGGGCCTGCCCGGCACGCCCAACGCCATGACCGGCGACCCGGAAGGGAACCTGTACGTCACGCTGCTCGACTACCGCCAGGGCAAGGCCGGCGCCCTGGTCCGCAAGCTCGGCCCGGACGGCGCGGAACTCCTGAGCTTCGGCCCCTACGGCCTGAACGAGGGCGAACTGCTGCAACCCGTCGGCATCGCCGCCGCGCAGGGCCAGGTGTTCGTGCTGGACGCCGAGGCGCACCAGGTGGTCGTATTCGACGCGCTCGGCCGGTTCATCCGCCGCTTCGGCGGGCGCGGCCAGGGCCTGGGCCGCTTCGAGAAGCCCAGCGGCATCGTCGCCGCGCCCGACGGTCACGTCTACGTCCTGGACACCGGCAACCACGAGGTGCAGCGCTTCAGCTCGCAGGGCGAGTACCTCAGCCGCTACGCCTTCCGCCTCGACCGCAACAGTGACAGCCTGCGTCCCCTCGAGGGACTGGGCGTGGACCAGTTCGGCGCGGTGTACATCGTGGACAGCGTGGCCCGCAAGGTCCGCAAGATCGAGGCGGACGGCACGCCGGGCCTGACCTTCGCCATGGAGACCCTCGTCGGGGAACCCACCGAGGCCCCATGGCTGATCCAGGTCGGCCCGGACGGCCAGATCTTCGCCGTGCGTCAGGGCGGCCAGGTTCTGCGGACCTTCTCCAGTGTCGGCGACCTGCTCTCCTCGAACGACATGTACGCCCCGGTGCAGGCCATGAGCATCCTGAGCCGCCCACAGGTCCTGCAGCCCGCGTGAATACCTCCGCCCCCCGTCCGGGCCTGCCCACCCTGACCCTCTACACCCGGCCCGGCTGCCACCTGTGCGAACAGGCCGCCGCTCACCTCGCCCAGCTGGCATTCAGCGTGCAGACCGTGAACGTGGACCTCGACCCGCAGCTGCGCGCGCAGCACGGCGATCACGTGCCCGTCCTGGCCCTGGGCGAGCGGGTGCTGGGGCGCGGCGCGTTCAGCCGCGCGCGCCTGAGCACCCTGAAACTCGCCCTGATCCGCGAGTACCGGCCCGACTGATACGGACTTCGATTGAATGGGCTGCAAAGGCCATTCAATCCGAGCGGACTCGCAGAGCTTCGCAGCAGAGCGAGCAGGAGAGAAGCGGGTTCCGGACGTGGAGTTGACAGATGGGTGGTGTTCCGATCTGTCAACGAAACAAACGGAATCCGTATGACCCACCCCGACTGCCCGCCCCGGCCCCTTCCCGCCCCCCTCCCACCCCGAGGGGGCCTTTCTGCCGCGCCCCGGCGGAATGCGGCGGCCCGAACCGTTCCGGATGCGGACGGGACGCTATGGTAAACGCATGAACGTCACCCCCCCCGCCGGAGCGCACGCGTGAGCTGGCTCGAACGCCTGCGCGACGGGCTCAGCAAGACCCGCCAGCAGATCAACTCCACCGCCGGGTTCCTCGGACAGGACGTCCGGGACGTCGTCACCAACCGCCTCGACACCATCGAGGACCTCGAGTACGCCCTGATCGCCGCCGACGTGGGCCGCGCCGCCACCGAGGACATCCTCGAGGACATCCGCCGCGCCGAGGGCAAGGACCTCCAGCAGGCCCTGATGGACGCCCTGACCCTGCAACTCGAACCCGACGCCCGCCGCGCCGAATTCCGCAAGCTCGGCTTCGCGCCCGACGCGCGGCGCACCAGCGTCGACCCCAAAGGCCACGTGGTCATGGTCATCGGCGTGAACGGCGTCGGCAAGACCACCACCATCGCCAAACTCGGCCAGTACTACATGAACCGCGGCAAGAGCGTCATGTTCGCCGCCGGGGACACCTTCCGCGCCGCCGCCGGCGCGCAACTCGGCGAGTGGGGCGAACGGCTCGGCATTCCCGTCGTGCAGGGTGCCGACGGGGGCGACCCCGCCGCCGTCGCCTTCGACGGTGCCAGCGCCCGCGCCGCGCGCGGCACCGACCTGCTGTTCATCGATACCGCCGGCCGCCTCCACAACAAGCACAACCTGATGGAGGAACTCAAGAAGGTCCGCCGCGTCGTCGAGAAGGCCGACCCGGCCGAACCCTCCGAGACGTGGCTGGTCCTGGACGCCGTCACCGGCCAGAACGGCCTGCAGCAGGCCAAGAAATTCCACGAGGCCACCCCCCTGACCGGCGTGATCGTCACGAAACTCGACGGCACCGCCAAGGGCGGCATCCTGGTCGCCATCGTCCGGGAACTCGGCGTGCCCATCAAGTTCATCGGCGTGGGCGAGCAGGCCGATGATCTGCAACCCTTCGACAGCCAGGAATTCGTGCGCGCCCTGTTCGACGTGAACATCCCGCGCGAGTAAAGAACTGGCAAGGCAGGCGGGCGGCCCGGTTGAATGGGGTCGCCCGCCTGCCGTCCAGACTCATGCGGACTCCGTCTGTTTCGCTGCCAATCCGGAACGTCACCGGATTGCCAGCTCCACGTCCGGAGGGGCGTTTCTCTCCCACCCGCATCCGCTCGGACTGAAGGGCTTTTGCAGCCCCTTCAATCCGAGTTCGTATCAGGGAATGTCGAGTTCGCCCTGCCAGCCGGCCGGGAGGTCCAGCAGCTGGCGCAGGGGCGTGTCGCCGTGCTTGAGCAGGAAGGTCAGGAAGTTCATCTCGCGTTCCTGGGGCACGCCGTTCGGGAGCAGGTGGGCTTTCAGGCGGGTCAGCTGGCCGCTGCGGTCGTTCTCGGCGCGGGCCAGGGCGCGGGTGGCGAGGTGTTGCAGGTGCGCCACGCGCGCCGTGGTGCGGGCGCGGGTCCGCTGCGCCGCGCCGTGCAGGGTCGGGTCCAGCGCGGCCAGTTCGTCGGTCAGGGTGCGCAGGTCGGCGTCCAGCGCGGCCAGTCGCGCGGCGCTGACGGCCGCCGCGCCCCGCTCGGCGGCCAGGGCGCGGCCCAGCACGCCTTCCGGGTCGGCCTGCACCTGCGCGGCCGTGGCGTTCAGGCGGCCCAGGAGGCGGCGCACGTTCGGTTCGACCCAGATGACGCTCAGGCGCGGCCACAGCAGCGGCTGCCCCAGCCCGTGCAGCGGGTACACGTCCCGCAGCTGCGCGCCGTACGCGATCTCGCCCGGCCCGACCACGAAGGCCAGGGTGGGCAGCAGCGCGTCCTGCACGGTCGGGCGCAGGCCAGCGGCGGGCGTGAGGCGGCTGGGGTCGCCCGCCAGCACCGCGAGCAGGTCCGCGTGCGAGTACGCGGCGTGGTCGGTGTGGAAGGTGCGTCCGTCGAAGCGCAGCAGGCGGCGCTGCCCGTCCGCTTCCTCGATGAACAGGTTGGTCGCCCCGGCCGGGCGGCGCAGTTGCGGCACGAACCCGTCGGTTTCCAGGCGGGCGGCGGCCGCCTCGATGGCCTCGCTGGACGCCAGGGGGCGCTCCAGTTCGCGGGCCAGGGTGGGGGCCATCAGGGCCGCCAGGGCCGGGTGCAGCGGGTCCAGGACCAGCAGGCCCGCCGGGGCCAGCAGGCCGTGAATCAGGCGGGCGAACACGTCGGCGTAACTGCCCGCACCCGCCGGCCCGCTCACGGCCCGGTCGAAACGGGCGCGGACGGCCGCCACGTGCGCGGCGGGCGCATCGAAGGCGTCCAGCAGCGCGTGAACCTGCGCCGTCCACTCGGCGCGCCACGGCACGCGGCCTACCGGCACGCCCTGCGGAACGTCCAGCGTCAGGTGGTGCAGGCGTTCCGCGAGGTCCAGCAGGGTGGTGCCGGCCACCTCGGCCGCGTCGTGGTCCTGACTGGCGATCCAGTACACGGCGACCACCGGGGCGTCCTCGCGGTCCTCCTGGCGGGCCAGCAGCGCCGCGTCGGCCGCCTTGTGCACCGAGTACGCCGGGCCGGTCAGCGCGCCCGCCTGCTGGCCGGTCACGACCACGCGGGACGCCGGGTGCGCCAGGCGTTCCAGTGCCGCGTGCGCGTGCGTGTCCAGCGTGCCCAGGTCGCGGTGGTAGGCGCGCAGCGCCTCCGTCAGCGCGGCGCGGTCCACGTCGCCGCGGGTCTCTGCGCGCGCCTGTTCCAGCGCCCCGGCCGGCAGGCGGAAGTACGCCTGCATGCCACCGTTCCTGTATTCCGCTCCTGCGTTCCGCGCCATGGTTCTTCCTTCCGCCCGGCGCTGCTCGGTGGCGGCGCGGGGTCCGTCCCCGGCGTCTGCCGGGGCGCGTGCGTGCCCTGTCGTGTGCCGGCATTCCGGTTCAAGTGGCAGCGGGCCTCACACTACACTGCCTGTCACAGCACACTGTGAAATAAAGCCCGCGCGGGCCACTCAGCGGAGCGGTTCGCGCGTGGCGCGCAGCAGGCCCGCGCGGTCCGTCAGAATGATCCGCCGGTAGCCCAGGTCCAGCAGGCCGCGTGACCGGAAGTCCCCCAGCAGTTTCGTGATGGTCTCACGGGTACTGCCTACCACGTGCGCCAGGTCCTGGTGAGACACCCGGTCCCGCAGGGCCTGCGTGCCACCTTCCGGCCAGGGGCCCTCGCGCTCGGCGAGGGTCAGCAGCGCCAGCGCCAGCCGTTGCGACACCTCCAGGAACACCAGCCCCGAGAGCCGTTCCTGCACGCCGCGCGTCTGCCGGGTGATCTGCTCGGTCAGCGCGACGCCCACCGCGGGCTGCGCCTGCGTCAGGCGGCCCAGGGCGTCCTGGCCCAGCATCAGGGCCTCGGTGTCGTCCATCGCCTCGGCGTACACGCCGCAGCGCTCGCCGGGAATCAGGGCCATGACGCCCAGCAGCGCGCCGGGTCCGTGGACGTCCAGCGTGACCTCACGCGCGCCGGAACCCAGCCGGTACAGGCGCACCGCGCCCCGCGTCAGGAGGTACAGCGTCTCGGCCGGGTCCTCCGGGTGGTACAGCAGTTCGGCGCGGGTCCAGCGGCCCTGCCGTCCCGCCGCGACCACCTGCGCCTGAGCGTCCGCAGGCAAAGCACCGAAAGCACCGGGCAACATGCGTAGCAGTATGCCGCACGCACGCCGCTCCGACGCAAGCCCGCCCCCCACCGCCCCCGCTGCCCGCCCCCGCCGCGGCGCGCGGCAGGTACAATCCGGCTCAGCATGCCTGACCCAGACCACTCCCAGCGCCTGAGCCTGTTCGACCTGCCGCTGGATCCCATCTCGCTGGACGCCACGCTGGACCGCCTGGGCGACTGGATCTACCGCTCACCGCGCGCCCCGCACACCGTCGTGACCCTCAACCCGGAATTCATCGTGCAGTCCCGCACCCAGCCGGACTTCGTGACGGCCATGCAGGCCGCGGACCTCGTCACGGCCGACGGGGTGGGCATCGTGTGGGCGGCGCGGCAGCTGTGCGCGCAGGAGGTGCCGCGTGCGCCGGGCTTCGACATCGTGCAGGGCCTCATGCGCCGCCACGGCGCGGACCTGCGCGTGTTCTTCCTGGGCGCCAAGCCCGGCGTGGCCGAGGTCGCCGCGCAGAACGCCGCGCGCGACTACGGCATTCAGGTCGCAGGCATCCACCACGGGTACTTCGACCTGCCCGAGGATCAGCGCGTGGCGGAACTCGTGCGCGACAGCGGCGCGGACCTCGTCCTGACCGCGATGGGTGCCGGCCGGCAGGAGACCTTCAACCAGTACTGGCGGCAGGTCATGAACACGCCGGTCATGATCGGCTGTGGCGGCGTGATCGACGTGCTGGCCGGCACTGCCGACCTCGCGCCCGCCTGGACGCGCCGCCTGGGCGTCGAGTGGATCTGGCGGGTGGCGGGGGACCGTAAGCGCTGGAACCGCGCGCCGCGCCTCGCGAAGTTCGTGCAGATGGTCCGCGCCGAGAAACGCCGCGCCGCCCGCGCCGGCTGACCCACGCCCCGGCCGGACGTTCAGGCGAGGCCGCAGGCGCGCTGCACCAGCAGGTGCAGTTCGTCGCGGCCCAGCCGGCGGGCGTCGAGCGTCAGGTCGTCCGGAAGGGTGCTCAGGCCCGGCACCAGCGGCGCGAAGCGCAGTTCCGGCCGGGCGATCAGGTCGCGGCTGGCGGTGAGTGCCAGCGTGAAGTCCACACGCAGTTCGAAATGGGCGTTCAGTTCCTCGCGCAGCGGATCCGGGTCGCCGCTCAGGAGCGCGAGCAGCGCCGGGTGAGGCGCGAACCCGTCGTCGAGGTCCCGGACGGTACGCAGCTCGTCGAGAAAGATCCCGGCCCGGCCGATCGCGTAGCCGCTCACGCGGCGGCGGCACACGTCCGGCGCGTCGCCGCGCACCAGCGTCACCTGTCGGCCCGCGCGGGCCGCGCCGCCCAGCATGGCCCACAGCCGACTCAGGCTGGAGTACCGGGCGAGTTCCACGTACCCGGCCGGCCGGTGCGGGAGCGGTCGGACAGGCCGTTCCGTGTGTGGGGCGCTCATGCCCGGATGCTACCGCCTGCGGGGGGCGGGGGACCGGGCGGCGCGTGCATGAAGGGCAGGTGAATGACCGGCGCGACGAAGCGCGACAGGGAACGCAATCTGAGAATTGTTGAACGCGGTACAACTCGGAGCATGGACACCTCCAACGTGGACGCCCAGGCGCTGCTGGCCGGGCTGGACCTCGACGCGCTCGCCCGCCTGAACCGACGACTCGACCTGGGCGCCCTCGTGAAGGCCGCCGCCGGCATGAGCGACGCGCAGCTCAGGGGCCTGACCCGCCTGATGAGCGCCGCGCCCGGGAAGACCCCCAGCCTGCCCACCCCGGACGCCGACTTCTTCGGGCAGATGGACACCCTGACCCAGGCGCAGCGTGACTTCGCCGGCGAGGTCCGGGGCTTCATGCACGCGCACGTCGCGCCGGTCATGAACGAGTACTGGAACCGCGACGAGTTCCCCCGCCACCTGATCCCGGAACTGAAGAAACACGACTTCCTGCGCCGCATCTGGAACGAGGACGGCAGCCGCACCCCCGACGCGACCGTCATGGAGGGCCTGTTCACCATGGAGGCCTGCAAGGTGGACGTGAGCACCGCCGTGTTCTTCGGCGTTCACGCCGGACTGGCCTTCGCGTCCATCGCGCTGGGCGGCAGCGACACGCAGAAGGCCGAGTGGCTGCCCAGGATGCTCGACATGGACGTCATCGGCGCGTTCGGCCTGACCGAACCCGAGGGCGGCTCGCAGGTCAGCCAGGGCATGCGCACCACCTGCAGACGAGACGGTGACAGTTGGACCCTGCGCGGCCAGAAGAAATGGATCGGGAACAGCCCCTTCAGCGACTTCACGGTCATCTGGGCCCGCGACGTGGACACCCAGGAGGTGCGCGGCTTCATCGTCCGCGCCGGCACGCCCGGCTACGAGGTCGAGAAGATCCAGGGCAAGACCGCGCTGCGGATCGTCGAGAACGGCCTGATCACCCTGAGCGACTGCCGCGTCCCCGACACCGACCGCCTGCAGAACGTGCAGGGCTGGCGCACCACCGCCGAGGTCCTGAAACTCACCCGCGCCGGTGTCGCGTGGCAGGGCGTCGGGTGCGCCATGGGCGCCTACGAACTGGCCCTCGCGTACGCCCAGACCCGCGAACAGTTCGGCAAGCGCATCGGGGAATTCCAGCTGATCCAGAACCACCTCGTGCACATGCTGGGCAACGTCACCAGCCTGTTCAGCCTGTGCCTGCGCCTGAGCCACATGGCCGACGCGGGCCACATGCGCGACGAGCACGCCGCCCTCGCCAAGGTCGTCACCGCCGCCCGCTGCCGCGAGACGGTCGCCCTGGCCCGCGAGACCTTCGGCGGGAACGGCATCCTGCTCGAGTACGGCGTCGCCAAGCACTTCGCGGACACCGAGGCCATCTACTCCTACGAGGGCACCAACGAGATCAACACCCTGGTCGTCGGGCGGGCCATCACCGGCCTCAGCGCCTTCGTGTAAGGGTGGGGGGTAGGGAGGGAGGCAGGACCGGGCCTATGCTGGGGCCGTGAGCACCGAACCTGCCCAGACCCCCCCGGCCCCTGCCCGCTCCCGGCGCCGCCCGCGCCTCTCGCCGCGCGTGCGGGCGTGGGTGATCGCGGGCGTCTCGTTGCTGGGCGGGTACCTGATCTCGACGGCGCGGCAGGCGGTCGTGCGGCCCCCGCTGATCGTCGGGCAGGACGCCGTTCCCCCGTCCGGCCAGGACACGGCGCGCGTGACGCTGGAGAACGTGGGCGGCCCCGTCATCGACATCCGGCCCGCGCAGGGCGAGGCGGACACGCTGCTGGTGTTCTACCCCGGCGGACTGGTGCGCCCGCAGGCGTACGAGTGGCTGGGCCGCGCGCTGGCCGCCCGTGGCGTGCAGACGGTCATCCCGGCCTTCCCGCTGGACCTCGCCGTGACCGGAATAGGGCGTGCGGACGGATTGATCGCGCAGTACGGCCAGGGCAGGCGCGTGGTGATCGCCGGGCACTCGCTGGGCGGCGCGATGGCCGCGCAGTACGCCGCGAGTCACGCGGGCAAGCTCGCGGGCCTGATCCTGATGGCCGCGTACCCCGCCGGGAACGTCAGCCTGAAAGACCAGACGCTGCCCGTGCTGTCACTGCTGGCCGAACGGGACGGGGTGGCCGCCCCCGACGACGTGCGCGGCGGCCTGGACCGCCTGCCCGAGGGTACGACCCTGACCGTCATTCCCGGCGCGGTCCACTCGTTCTTCGGGCGGTACGGCCCGCAGAAAGGCGACGGCCTGCCCACCGTCACGCACGCGCAGGCGGAAGAGGAGATCCTGAACGCCGTGCAGGCCTTCCTCACCACACTGAAATGACCCGGTACGCTGGGGCCTGACGCGCCGCCGGCTTCCCCTGGCGCTGACACTCCCGCTGCTGGCCGGGTGCGACCCGCAGGGCTTTGGACCTGTCCTCGCCGAGGAACGCGCGGGACGACGTGCGCTCCTGCGCCCGCGCCGCCAGCGGTGTCCTGTGCCGCGCCACGCAGCCCACCCTGGCGGCCGTGATACGGACTCCGATTGACTGGACTGCCAAGCCCGCTGGGTCCGAGCGGATGCGAGTAGGAGCCGGGCGTCCTGCCGGGTTGCCAGCGAAACAGACGGCAGTCCGTATGGCGCCCGAGCATGGGCAACGGCTGAAGGCCCTGCGTACCCGCCCGGCGGGCGACGGGGGAATCATGCCGGGATGAACGACCTTCCATCCTCCTCCCGCGACGGCTCCCCGCGCGACGACCGGCCGCGCGACGGGTTCGTGCAGGTGCGCGGCGCGCGGGAACACAACCTGAAGAACGTGGATGTGGACCTGCCCAGAGGCGCGCTGGTGGTCTTCACGGGCGTGTCGGGTTCCGGGAAGTCCTCGCTGGCGTTCGGGACGCTGTACGCCGAGGCGCAGCGCCGCTACCTGGATTCCGTGTCGCCGTACGCGCGGCGGCTGTTCAATCAGCTGGGCACGCCGGACGTGGACCGCATCGACGGCCTGCCGCCCGCCGTGGCGTTGCAGCAGGGGAGGGGTGTCACGTCGGCGCGCAGCAGCGTGGGCAGCCTGACCACCCTGAACAACGTGCTGCGCCTGCTGTACTCCCGCGCGGGGGATTACCCGGCGGGGCAGGGCATCATCTACGCGGAGGGGTTCTCGCCGAACACGCCCGAGGGAGCCTGCCCGGAATGCCACGGGCTGGGCCGCGTGTTCGCCGTGACCGAGGAGAGCATGGTCCCGGACCCGTCCCTGACCATCCGCGAGCGGGCCGTGGCGGCGTGGCCGACCGCGTGGGCCGGGCAGAACCAGCGCGACATTCTGGTCACGCTGGGCTACGACGTGGACACCCCCTGGCGGGACCTGCCGCGCGAGGCCCGCGACTGGATCCTGTTCACGGACGAGCAGCCGCAGGTGCCGGTGTACCCGGGCCTGACGCCCGAGGAGACGCGCCGGGCCGTGAAACGCCGCGCCGAACCGTCGTACCTGGGCACGTTCACCTCGGCGCGGCGGCACGTGCTGCACACCTTCGCGAACAGTGGCAGCGAGAGCATGAAGCGCCGGGCGGCGTCGTTCATGGTGGTCCGCGAGTGCCCGGTCTGCCACGGCAAACGCCTGACCCGCGCGGCCCTGGGCGTGACGTTCGCGGGGCTGGACATCATGGACTTCTCGCGCCTGCCGCTGCGCCGCGCCGCCGAACTGCTCGCCCCGGCCGCTGCCGGGCAGACCGACCGCCTGGACGGCCCACCCCGCCCGCCCGAGGAGGCGCTGGCCCTGACCCGGCTGGCCGCCGACCTGTGCGCCCGCGTGGACGTGCTGGAACGCCTGGGCCTGGGCTACCTGACCCTGGAGCGCGGCACGCCCACCCTGTCGCCCGGCGAACTGCAACGCCTGCGCCTCGCCACGCAGCTGTACTCGAACCTGTTCGGGGTGGTGTACGTGCTGGACGAACCCTCCGCCGGGCTGCACCCCGCCGACACCGAGGCGCTGCTGGGCGCCCTGGACCGCCTGAAGGCCGGGGGGAACTCGCTGTTCGTGGTCGAGCACGAGCCGGGCGTGATCCGCCACGCCGACTGGATCGTGGACGTCGGCCCGCACGCCGGGCAGCGCGGCGGGCAGGTGCTGTACAGCGGCCCCCCGGCGGGCCTGCGGGACGTGCCGGACTCGCTGACCGCCCGGCACCTGTTCGGGCCGCCCGCCCCGCTGCCCGAGGTGCGCCGCGACCCGACCGGCTGGCTGGACCTGCGCGGCGTGACCCGCAACAACCTGCGCGGCGTGGACGTGCGCCTGCCGCTGGGCGTCCTGACGGCCGTGACGGGCGTCAGCGGGTCCGGGAAGTCCAGCCTGATCACCCAGGCCCTCACGGACCTGCTGGGCGCCCACCTGGGCCGCGAGGTCGCCCCGGTCGAGGCGGGTGCCGACCCGGCCGACCTGCTGACCGCCGACGACGCGCCCGCCCCCACGCAGGGCAGCCTGGGCGGCGACGTGGGGCGCGTGAGGCGGCTGGTGCAGGTCACGCAGGCACCCATCGGGCGCACGCCCCGCAGCAACCTCGCCACGTACACCGGCCTGTTCGACCACGTCCGCCGCCTGTTCGCCGCGACGCCCCTGGCACGGGAGCGCCGCTACAGCGCGGGCCGCTTCTCGTTCAACGTGAAGGGCGGCCGCTGCGAACACTGCCAGGGCGAGGGCTTCGTGACCGTGGAACTGCTGTTCCTGCCGTCCGTGTACGCGCCCTGCCCCGTGTGCCACGGCACCCGCTTCAACGCCGCCACGCTGGAGGTCAGCTGGCAGGGCCTGAACATCGCACAGGTGCTGGACCTGACCGTGGACGCCGCCGCGCCGGTGTTCGCAGAAGAGGCCCCCGTCCACCGCGCCCTGAGCACCCTGCAGGAGGTCGGCCTGGGTTACCTGCGCCTCGGGCAGCCCGCCACGGAACTCTCGGGCGGCGAGGCGCAGCGCGTGAAACTGGCCGCCGAACTCCAGAAGGCCGTGCGCGGCCACACCGTGTACCTGCTGGACGAACCCACCACCGGCCTGCACCCCAGCGACGTGGAACGCCTGCACGCGCAACTGAGCCGCCTCGTGGACGCCGGGCACACCGTCATGGTCGTCGAGCACGACCTGGGCGTGATCGCCGCGAGCGACTGGGTCGTGGACCTCGGCCCCGGCGCGGGCGAAGGCGGCGGCCAGGTCGTGGCGCAGGGCACCCCCGAACAGGTCGCCAGGGCCAGCGGCAGCCGCACCGCGCCGTACCTGCGCCGCGAGCTGGCCGGACACGCCCAGCCCACCCCGACCTGAACTGCGGGTGGCAAAAGCAAACCTCCCCCGAAAGTGGGGGAGGCCGTCATCTGCCATCTGCCATCAGCTGTCTGCCTGCGGGCCGGGTTACTGGAACAGCTGCGAGACCTTGATCAGCGTCTGCCAGATGCCCCACACCAGGGGGATGCCGGGCACCAGCCACGTCAGGTAGATCACGGGGGAGAGCGGTTCGGTGGGTTCGGGGGTGGAACGGGTCATGCGGACCTCCTGGCTGGAATGCGGGTCGGGATGCGCGTCAGTCGTGGCCGCGCCAGTGATGGCTGCGTCAGTCGTGGCTGCGTCAGTCGTGGCTGGGGGCGGGTGCGCGGTTCTCGGCCCAGAACTTCTCGGCGACCGGGCGGACCATCAGGTTGGCCACAAACCCCACGACCAGCAGCGCGGCCATGATGTACATGGTGGTGCTGTACGCCTGCGCGGCGGGAATCCCGGCCTTGATCTGACTGTCGCGGAAGCCGTTCACGAGGCTGGGGCCGACGATCGCGGCGGCACTCCAGGCGAGCAGCAGGCGGCCGTGGATCGCGCCGACGTTCGCGGTCCCGAACATGTCCCGCAGGTACGCGGGAATGGTGGCGAATCCGCCGCCGTACATGCTCATGATCACGCAGAAGCCCGCCACGAACAGCGCCAGGCTGCCCATGTTGCCGAACATGGGAATCAGGAAGTACAGCACGGCGCCCAGCGCGAAGAAGATCATGTACGTGGGCTTGCGCCCGATGCGGTCGCTGGTGGACGACCAGATGAAGCGCCCGGCCATGTTGAAGATGCTCAGCAGGCCCACGAAGCCGGCGGCAGCGGCGGCCGTCACGCCGTTCCCGGCGCCCAGCACACGGTCGCTGAACATCTCCTGGATCATCACGCTGGCCTGCCCGAGCACCCCGATGCCGGCGGTGACGTTCAGGAACAGCACGGCGAACAGCAGCCAGAACTGCGGCGTGCGGAACGCCTGATCGACCAGTACGTTGTGAGAGGAGATCATGCCGCCCGCCGCCTGCGGTTTCGGGGTCCACCCGGCCGGTTTCCAGCCGTCGGCGGGCACGCGGATCAGGAACGCGCCGAACAGCATCATGATCAGGTAGATGGCACCCATGATCAGGAAGGCCGAGCCGACGCCCAGCGTGCCGTCCCCGGCGAAGCGGGTCATGAGCGCCGTGCCCAGCGGACTGCCGATCAGGGCGCCGCCGCCGAAGCCCATGATGGCCATGCCGGTCGCCAGTCCGGGGCGGTCCGGGAACCACTTGATCAGCGTGCTGACCGGGCTGATGTACCCCAGGCCCAGCCCGATGCCGCCCAGCACGCCGTTCCCGAAGATCACGAGCGGCAGGGAGTGCAGCTTCACGCCGAGCGCCGCGACGAAGAACCCGCCGCAGAACAGCAGGGCGCTGGCGAACATGGTCTTGCGGGGCCCCTCGCGTTCCACCCACTTGCCGAAGATGGCGCTGCTGGCCCCCAGGAAGAACAGGGCGACGCTGAAGATCAGGCCCACCTGGAACAGGGACCAGTCGCCGGGCGCGCCGGTCTCGGCTTTCAGGTCGCCGCTGATCAGGCGGGAGAGGGGCTTGTTGAACACCGAGTACCCGTAGATCTGGCCGATGCTCAGGTGCACGGCCAGCGCGGCGGGCGGGACCAGCCAGCGTGTCCAGCTGGGCCCGGCGACAGAATGCTCACGATCCAGAAATCCCATATGTCCTCCTGGCCAGCCGTGGGTGGATGGCCGCACTGTTTGTTTGACGTCAAGGAGTCTAGTGGGATCCGCGGAAACGACACTTCACGCTTGCAGGGGAAAGTCCTCATGAACGGACGCGGCCGCGTTCAGGACCGCAGCCGCTCGCAGCCCGCATAGACGTTCAGGCGGTCCCCGCGCACGAAACCACACAGCGTCACCCCGAACACCTGCGCGGTCTCCACGGCCAGACTGGTGGCCGCGCCCACCGCCACGACCACGCCGATCCCGGCCGTGACGGCCTTCTGCACGATCTCGAACCCCGCGCGGCTCGACACGACCAGCAGGTGATCGGTCAGCGGGAGGGTCGCGTGTGCCTGCGCCCAGCCCACGACCTTGTCCACCGCGTTGTGCCGCCCCACGTCCTCACGGGTCACGAGGCACTCGCCCGTCGCCGTGAACAGCGCCGCGCCGTGCAGACCCCCGGTCGCCGCGAACCCCGGCTGCGCCGCCCGCAACCTCTCGGGCAGGCCCGCCAGGAAAGGCGCCGGCAGGGGGCCAGCCGTCCAGAGCGGGGCCGAGGCGCGCACCGCCAGCCGCTCCACGCTCCCGGACCCGCACACCCCGCAGGCGCTCGACGACACGGCCAGCCGTGCGCCCGCCGCCAGCCGCGCGTGCTCCGGCGTGCGCAGGTGCCACACGTTCGCGTTCTCCGGGTCCGGGTCCAGCGTGAACGCCGCCGGCAGCAGGCCCTCGGAGACCAGCCAGCCCAGCAGCAGTTCGCGGTCGTGCCCGGGCGTGCGCATCAGCACGCCCAGCGGCAGCGGGCCGCCGGGCGCGTGCAGGCGCAGTTCCAGCGGCTCCTCGACCGCCACCGTGTCCGGCCGTTCCGTCCCGACACCGTCCCGGAACAGGGTGACGGGGAGGCGCACGCTGGCCTCCCCGTCACGGTCTTGCGCGGTACTCAGCGGCCCACCTCGGCCTGATTCGCGGTCCTCGCCACGTCGCCGTTCGCCTCGCGCAGTGCCCGCCCCGCGCCCTTGAGCACCGCGAAGATCGCGCCGAGCGCCACCTGCACGTCCCGGTCCCGCAGCAGGCCCATCAGTTCGCCCAGGCCCACGCCCCGGCCCTGCGCGACGTGCCGCGCGCCCTCACTCACCCCGGTCGTGACCGCGTGCCCCAGCACGCTGACCTCACGCGGGTCCAGCGCCGCCAGCGTCTTGCCCAGTTCGGTGGCGTTGCGCAGCAGGGTCGTGCCGCTCTCGCCGCCCGTGATGTGCAGCAGCGACGCGATCAGGCCCTCGCCGCCCCGCACGGTCTTGCCCAGCACGTCCAGCACGCCGTGTTCGTGCAGCTGCCGCAGCAGGTACAGACCCTCGAGCAGCGCGTCGGTGGAATCCCCGACCTCGGCCTGCAGTTTCTCCTGCGGCGTGGGGGTGCGGGGCGTGAATTCTAGTGGTTTCGCCATGGTGTCTCCTGGGGGCTCCGGCGCGGGAGGAACGGCGCGTGCCGGCCCCTCCCGCTGAGAATCAATCGTCCGCGCCCAGCGCGTCCGTGCGGGCGTTCAGGCTGTCGCCGTGCATGGGCAGCAGCCCACCCGGGAACACGTAGTCGGGCCGCGCCCACTTGCGCTCGACTTCCACGCCCCGCTGCGGGGTCGGGTGGCCCCAGCGGTGGTTCGTGGCGGGCAGCGGATTCTCACCCACATCGTTCAGGACCTCCATGCGGACGCTGGTGTCCTTGTACGCCGGGGTGTTCGTGATCGAGTCGCCGCCCGAACCGGTCAGGCGGTTCACGGCGTCCTCTGCCCGGCGGGCGTTCATGGGCACGTACACCTCGTTCCCGCTGACCCGGCCCGTCACGAGCGCCCGCAGCCGCACCGCGCCGTGCGGGCTGATCAGGCGGACCCACTGGCCGCTCTGCACGGCCCGCTCGGCCGCCAGTTCCGGGCTGAGTTCCACGAAGGTGTCCGGCGCCTTCTCGGCGATGCCGTGCACGCGGAAGGTCATGTTCCCCTCGTGGAAGTGCTCCAGCATCCGCCCGGAGTTCAGGTGCAGGTCGAATTCGGCGTCCGGTGCGTTCTGGCGCGGCTTGTACGTCGCCGGGTACAGCACCGCCTTCCCGTCCGGGAAGTGGAAGCGGTCGCGGTACAGCAGCGGGGTGTCCGTGCCGTCCTCCGCGACCGGCCAGCACAGGGTCTCGTAACCCTCCAGCCGCGCGTAGTTCACGCCGGCGTAGAAGGGCGTGAGCCGCGCGATCTCGTCCATGATCTCGGCCGGATGCGCGTACGACCAGTCGAAGCCCAGACGCCGGGCCACGGCCGAGTAGATCTGCCAGTCGGGCCGGGTGCCCCGCAGCGGCTCCATGACCTGGTACAGCCGCTGGATACGCCGCTCGGTGCTGGTGAAGGTGCCCTCCTTCTCCAGGGACGGCGAGGCGGGCAGCACCACGTCCGCGTACCGCGCGGTGTTCGTGAAGTACAGGTCCTGCACCACGAAGAACTCCAGCGCCTCGTAACCCCGCTCGAGGTGGTTGGCGTTCGCGTCGGTCAGGCTCATCTCCTCGCCGGTCAGCCACAGCGCTTTCAGGCGCCCCTCGATGGCCGCGTCGATCATCTGGGTGTTGTCCAGGCCGCGTTCCGGGCGCAGGGTCACGCCCCACTCGCGCTCATGGCGCTGCACGGTCAGCGGATCACCGACCCGCTGGTAGCCACTCACCTGGTCCGGCATGGCGCCCATGTCGCTGGCCCCCTGCACGTTGTTGTGCCCGCGCAGCGGGTACGCGCCGGTGCCGGTACGGCCGTAGTTCCCGGTCAGCAGCAGCAGGTTGCTGATCGCGGCGCTGGTGTCGCTGCCGCCGCACTGCTGCGTGACGCCCATCGCCCACAGGATGCACACGCCCTCCTGCGCCGCGAGGTCCCGCGCGAAGGCCTCCAGGGTCGCGGCGGGAATCCCGGTCTCCTGCTCGGCGTACGCCAGGGTGTAGCCGCTGATCGACTCCAGGTACTCGTCCAGGCCATTCACGCGCGCTTCCACGAACGCCCGGTCATGCAGGCCCTGCTCCACGATGAAGCGGCTGACCGCACTGAGCCACACGAAATCCGTGCCGGGACGCGGCCGCAGGAACAGGTCAGAGCGGCGGGCCAGTTCATGCTCGCGGATGTCGAACACGACCAGCTTCGTGCGCCCCAGCTTCTGCGCGCGTTTCACGCGGGTCGCCAGGACCGGGTGACTCTCGGCGGCGTTGCTGCCGATGGTGATCACCATGCTGGCCTGCTCGATGTCGCGGATGGTGCCGCTGTCCCCGCCGATGCCCACCGTGCGGATCAGACCGGCGGTGGCCGGCGACTGGCAGTACCGCGAGCAGTTGTCCACGTTGTTCGTCCCGATCACCTGCCGGGCGAACTTCTGCACCAGGAACGCCTCCTCGTTCGTGGCCTTGCTGCTGGCGATGAATGCCAGCGCGTCCGGGCCGTCCTTCGCGCGGATCTCCGAAAGGCGCCGCGCCACGAGGTCGAGCGCCTCGTCCCAGCTGGCCTCGCGGAAGCGGTCGCCCTCGCGGATCAGCGGGGTGGTCAGGCGGTCCCCGCTGTTCACGTAATCCCAGCCGAACTTGCCCTTCACGCAGGTGCTGATGCCGTTGGCGTGCCCCAGGCCGGGCTCGACCTTCAGGATGTGCCGCTCGTCGGTCCACACGTCGAACGAGCAACCCACCCCGCAGTACGTGCAGACCGTCTTCGTCTTCTTGATGTACCGGTCACGGGCGGCCGATTCGATCTCGCTGACGTTCATGATGGGTTTCAGGCCCGCGCTGGCCTCCACGCCCTTGACCACGTCGATCGCGGCGTTCCAGACCGGCAGCGGCAGACCCGTGAACAGGCCCGCCTCGCCCAGCATGGACTTCTCCTGCAGCGCGTTGCAGGGGCACACCGTGATGCAGTGCCCGCAGCTGACGCAGCTGCTCTCGCCGATCGGTTTCCCGCCGTCCCACAACACGCGCGGCTGCTCCATCTCCCAGCCGATGGTCAGGGTCTCGTTCACCTGCACGTTCTGGCAGGCCTCCACGCACCGCCCGCACAGGATGCACTGGTCCGGGTCGTAGCGGTAGAAGGGATTACTCATGTCCTTCTCGTAACCCTTGGGCTGGAACGGCCGGGTCTGATGATCGATGCCCAGCACGCCCAGCGTGTTGTGAACCGTGCAGTTCCCGTTGTTGTTGTCGCACACCGTGCAGTACAGGTCGTGGTTCGCCACGATGCGGTCGTACGCGTCCCGCTGCGCGGCGCGGGCGGCGGTCGTCTGCGTGCGCACCACCATCCCGGCCGCCACCTTCGTGCCGCAGGCGCGGCCCACCACGCCGTTGATCTCGACCGCGCAGGTATCACAGGTCTGGATGGGACCCAGCTGCGGGTGGTAACACACCTGCGCCAGCTCGATCTGCGCGCGGTTGATCACGTCCACCAGCGGCTCGCCCACCCACGCCACCTGCGGCGCTCCGTCCACCGTCACCTGAACCTGCTCTCCACGTGGCGGCCGGGTCGGCCCCACCATGGAACGGATGTGCACGTCGTTCGGCACGTCAATCTCGCCCATATCTTCCTCCCTGAAGCTTTCAAGGGCGAGTATAGGCACGACCGTTCGACATGAAGGAACTGTCAGATGAAGCCGGACTTCATGAATCCCCCGCTGACCACCCCCAGCCACCCCGACCGTCCCGCATCACCGAACCCCGACCGCGCCCGCACTACAGCACCAGCACCCCGTGATGCTTGGCCTTCTCCTGCGGCTCCACGTGAATACTGATCGAACACTGCGGCGTCTCCGCACGGATCGCGTCCTCCAGCCGGTCACAGATGCTGTGCGCCTCCTGCACCGTCATGTCCCCCGGCACCACCATGTGAAACTCGATGAACGTCACACTCCCCGCATGCCGGGTCCGCAGGTCGTGCATCTCCAGCGCACCCTGCCCGTGCAGACTCATCGCCTGCCGGATCTTCGCCTCGGTCTCCGGGTCCACCGCCGCGTCCATCAGGCCGCCCACACTCTCACGCACCAGCAGCCACCCGCTCCAGAGGATGTTCAGCGCCACCAGAATCGCCAGCAGCGGATCCAGCCACGCCAGACCCGTCAGACGGGCCGCCAGGACCCCCAGCAGCACCCCCACGCTGGTCACCACGTCACTGAAGATGTGCCGCCCGTCCGCCAGCAACGCCGGCGAACGCAACGCCCGCCCCTGACGCAGCAGCACCGACGCCCACACCGCGTTCAGCAGGCCCGCCCCCAGGTTCACGCCCAGCCCCGCCAGTCCCAGCCCCACCTGCCCACCGGCCGCCACCGGGTTCAGCAGCGCCGGCAGCGCCTCGCGCACGATCGCGGCCGCCGCCAGCACGATCAGCACGCCCTCGGCCACCGCGCTGAAGTACTCGGCCTTCGTGTGCCCGTACGGGTGATTGGCGTCCGCCGGGCGGGCCGCGACCCGCAGCGCCATCAGCGCCGCCACCGCCGCCGCCACGTTGATGATGCTCTCCAGCGCGTCCGAGTACAGCGCCACGCTGCCCGTCATCAGGTACGCCACGTACTTCAGGGCCAGCACCACGACCGCCACGAGAATGCTGCCCAGCGCCAGTCTGGACGCGCGGGAGGAGGTCTGCACGGAGGTCGAGGAAGCCGTCACCCGTGGAGCGTAGCAGGGTTAGGCAACCCGAAAACCGTGCCCAGCCCGGGAACACGTCCAGCCCACCCATTACGCCCAGGGCAGAACGCAGGCTGGTACAATTCCCAGGTGAACCCGCCCGACCTGCTCGCCCAACTGAACCCCACCCAGGCACAGGCCGCCGACCACTACACCGGCCCCGCCCTCGTCATCGCCGGCGCCGGCAGCGGCAAGACCCGCACCCTCATCTACCGCATCGCCCACCTGATCGGCCACTACGGCGCCGACCCCGGCGAGATCCTCGCCGTCACCTTCACCAACAAGGCCGCCGCCGAGATGCGCGAACGCGCCAGCCACCTCGTCCCCGGCGCCGACAAACTCTGGATGAGCACCTTCCACAGCGCCGGCGTCCGCATCCTGCGCGCCTACGGCGAACACATCGGCCTGAGACGCGGCTTCGTCATCTACGACGACGACGACCAGCTCGACGTCCTCAAGGACATCATGGGCAGCCTCCCCGGCATCGGCCCCGACACCAACCCCCGCGTCCTGCGCGGCATCCTCGACCGCGCCAAGAGCAACCTCCAGACCCCCAGCGACCTCGACCGCGCCCACGAACCCTACCTCAGCGGCATCCCCAAAGAGACAGCCGCCGAAGCCTACCGCCGCTACGAAACACGCAAGAAAGCCCAGAACGCCATCGACTTCGGCGACCTCATCACCGAAACCGTCCGCCTGTTCCGCGACGTCCCCGCCGTCCTGAACGCCGTCCAGAACCGCGCCCGCTTCATTCACGTCGACGAGTACCAGGACACCAACAAAGCCCAGTACGAACTGACCCGCCTGCTCGCCTCCAGAGACCGCAACCTGCTGGTCGTCGGGGACCCCGACCAGTGCCTGCCGCCCGGCACCCTGATCGGCACGCCACAGGGACCGCGCCCCATCGAAACCATCGCAGAAGGAGACACCGTGTGCGGCGTCGGCGCGTCCGGCACGCGCCTGCCCGCGCAGGTCACGCACGTCAAACGCGGTCACTCGAGCGGACCCCTCTGGAACGTGCAGACGGCAGAACACACGCTGCGCGGCACGCCGCACCACATCGTCCTCGCGCGGCACCAGCCCATGGACGGACAGTGGTACGTGTACCTGATGTACCGCGAGGACCGCGGCTACCGCGTGGGCCTGACCGTCGGCGCGAGGCAGAACAGCGAGGGGCACACCGACTACGGTTACCGCGTCCGCCTGAACCAGGAAAACGGAGACAAGGTCTGGGTCCTGCGCGTCTGCGACACCCGCGCCGACGCCGCGTACTGGGAAGCGCTGTACGCCGCCCGCTACGGCCTGCCCACCGCGCTGTTCCACGGCGTCGGCCGGAACCTCGCCATGGGCGACGACCACCTGCAACGCCTGTTCCGCGAGATCGACACGCCCGCCGCCGCCCGCCGCCTGATGACGGACCTGCACCTGCACCCGGACTTCCCGCACCACCGCCCGCAGAACGGCGTCAGGCGCCAGAGCCTGAACCTCATCATGTTCCAGGACCACCGGCACGGCAGCGTCGGCTACCACCGCATCCAGTGGAGCAGCAACCGCGCCGACATCGCCGCGAAACTCACGGACGCCGGGCACCCCGTCCGCACGAACGGACGCGGCGGCTACCGCCTCGAACTCAGCCGCAGGGACTACCCGCAGGCCCTCGCCGAGGCCCGCCAGATCGCGCAGGACGGCGGCCTGGAACTGCAACGCAAAGCGCAGATCGGCGGCGCCATGTACGCCTTCACGCCCCTGTCACACCTGCACCCCGGCATGCTCCTGCTGGCCGACACCCCACACGGCCTCCAGGAAACCGCCGTCACGCAGGTCACGCAGGAACACTACGACGGCCCCGTGTACGACCTGACCGTCACCCCCACCCACACCTACCTCGCGGGCGGTCTGCTCGTCCACAACAGCATCTACAAGTTCCGTGGCGCGGACATCCAGAACATCCTCGACTTCCAGAAGGACTACCCCGACGCGAAGGTCTACATGCTGGAGCACAACTACCGCAGCAGCGCCCGCGTGCTCGGCATCGCCAACCGGCTGATCGAGAACAACGCCGAACGCCTCGACAAGACCCTGAAAGCCGTCAAGGACGACGGGCCGCCCGTCGTGTTCCACCGCGCCACCGACCACCGCGCCGAGGGGGACTTCGTGTCCGAGTGGATCACGCGCCTGCACGCCCAGGAAGGCCGCCCGCTGACGGACATGGCCGTGCTGTACCGCACGAACGCGCAGTCCCGCGTGATCGAGGAGAGCCTGCGCCGCGTGCAGATCCCCGCGAAGATCGTGGGCGGCGTCGGCTTCTACGACCGCCGGGAAATCCGCGACATCCTCGCCTACGCCCGCCTGTCCATCAACCCCAGTGACGACGTGGCCCTGCGCCGCATCATCGGGCGGCCCCGGCGCGGCATCGGCGACACGGCCCTCACGAAACTCCTCGACTGGGCCGCCGCCCACCGCACCAGCCTGCTGGAAGCCTGCGCCCGCGCCGACACGGACAGCATCCTCGACCGGGGCGCGCAGAAAGCCGTGGACTTCGCCGCGCTGATGCACGCCATGAGCGACGCCGCCGACAACTACGAACCCGGCGCGTTCCTGCGCTACGTCATCGAAACCAGCGGCTACCTCGACCTGCTCCGCCAGGAAGGCCCGGAAGGACAGGTCCGCGCCGAGAACCTCGACGAACTCGTGAACGCCGCCGAGGAATGGTCACAGGAACATGAGGGCACCATCGGCGACTTCCTCGACGACGCCGCCCTGCTGTCCAGCGTGGACGACATGCGCACCAAACAGGAGAACAAGGACACCCCCGAAGACGCCGTCACCCTCATGACCATGCACAACGCCAAAGGCCTGGAATTCCCCGTCGTGTTCATCGTGGGCGTCGAGGAAGGCCTGCTGCCCAGCAAGGGCGCCATCGCCGAGGCGGGCGGCATCGAGGAAGAACGCCGCCTGTTCTACGTCGGCATCACCCGCGCCATGGACCGCCTGTTCCTGACCGCCGCCGAGAACCGCATGCAGTACGGCAAAACCAACGCCGCCGAGGACAGCCGCTTCCTCGAAGAGATCGAAGGGGGCTTCGACACCGTCGACCCCTACGGACAGGTCGTCGAGTACCGCACCAAAACCTGGAAAACCTACCGCCCCACCGTCCCCACCGCCAGCGCCTTTAAGAACACCAGCCCCCTCACATCCGGCATGGCCTACCGGGGCGGCGAACGCGTCCGCCACCCCAAATTCGGCGAGGGACAGGTCCTCGCCGTGGCCGGTATCGGCGACCGGCAGGAAGTCACGGTGCACTTCCCGACCGCCGGGACGAAAAAACTCCTGGTGAAATTCGCGAACCTCTCACCCGCCTGAACGCCGCGCCGGAGTGCGGAATCAGCACGCACCCCCCAGAGCCCAATCCGCTGGATCGAGATGATCCCCGAGCGTCTCTTCTTCGTCGCGCAGCCCGTGGATGCCCAGCCCAGGCCCGCGCCGGAAGGCCACAGCGACCTCAGCAAGAACTGGGTGGGCGCGGGGCACCTCAAGATCGGGGATACGATCAAGCAGGCCGACGGCACCACCGGCCTCGTGGCCAACGTCACCACCGTTGGGCAGACGCGCGAGATGTTCAACCTCACCGTCAGCGAAGCCCACACCTACTACGTCGGGGATGACGGCTGGTTGGTGCATAATTCCAGTAGTTCGTTCGCCAATTCGGGGAACTGGTCTACATCGTCTTTCATCGATTCAGCTAAAGCGATTGGAGCCGATTTATCAAATGGCACCTTGAATCCTAAAGGAACCAAGGTTCTATTTCCAAATGCATCAGGCACAAAACAGATAGTATACGATCTTGTCGATGGATATTACAGGGTACAGGACATGACCCACACTGACTTTCCCTTTAATGGCGAAAAGAGCTATCTAGATCAATTCGGAAAACCAGTGCCAGAAAATGCAAAGGTCTGGAAACCCGGCACCAATGGACGGCCTGGAAAATGGGTAGAAAGCGGCATAGGAAACGTTAGGAAGGGTTTGACTCATTTTATTGATGACGGCTTCCCATGCACGCGATAGAAAACATAGCAGGGGGATTGTAAATGGGACAAGGCGGAGTATTATACTGGCGCGAGCTTTATCCTGACATCGGATTAACCGACGGGACGGATCATAGAAATTTACTCATCCCAGCTGATATAAAGTACGAATTGATAGATAAAATTTTCGTTTTACTAGAAAATGATCTTGGATGTAGAGTTAGTGATTACGAAGAATATCCACTGTCAGAAAAAGTGATAAAATCATTACTAGAATTACTAAATAATGTTCATAACTTATCATATGAAGCTCAGCAGTGGACACAGAGAGCAGTCCCATTCATCGAAACAGCGATTGACACAGGCAAAACTCTTGGACTGGCAATATAGCTTGGGATTTCAACATGCACTCTAAGCCTTAATAAGCTGACGAGGCGACATTTCCAGTCCGAGTATTTTTGAACAGTGTGCCGTCCATTAGGGCGGCACACTGTTGTAGCTCAGCCGGGCCGATCCCAATCCCATGCGACCGCCAACCATCGGTGGTCGTGCCCACAACGCAGGCGATCAAATTTCTCCGCCCTACAGCTCCTCCTTTCAGGTCAATCCTTCTTATTGATAGCGGCATAGATTCGCATTCATAAGCTGACGAGGCAAGTCGATATACCGAACCCGCTGCCAAGCCGTCACAAGCTTTGCTTTCAGCTCCGAGACCGAGCGGGCACAGAAGTTCCCCAGCACATTGCGCTTCACATATGCCCACACCAGCTCGATCGGGTTCAACTCCGGCGCATAGGGCGGCAAAAACACCAGCGACAGGCGTTCGTGGGTCTCCACGAACGCCTGTGTTGCCTTCGCCCGGTGGATCCCGGCGTCATCCAGCACCACCACGATCTCCCCCTGAACGTGGCGGAGCAGGTGCTGGAAGAATCGGATGACGTCCCCACTACGAATCGCCCCAGACTTCGTCTGCTGGAAGAACCGCCCATCCGACGTGATCGCACCGATGGTCGAGAGTTTCTCCCAATTGGCCGGGAGCGTGACCAGGGGCGTCACGCCCCTGGTCGACCACGTGCGCCGTCGTACGCCTTTCAGCGAGAACCCGACCTCATCCAGATACACCAGGGTCGCGCCCTCAGCGACCTTTTTTTCCCAACTCCGGTGCGACCTGTTCTTTCCAGGACGCGATCCGGAGTTCATTGCGCTCTGCCGCCCGCCCATCCGGCATTTGCGGCGTGAAACCCAACTGGCGAAGGATTTTTCGGACGTGGTCGTGGTGGGTAGTTGGCTGGAACTATGCCCGACAGGGAACGCCTTGAGGCCGTGACAGCCACGCTCGCAGCGTCCAAACGCGATCGGTCAGCCCAATCGCCATCGCCGGTGTGCGCTGGAGG